>JBCDAK010000070.1:0-21771 GCA_039185545.1 Actinomycetota bacterium | reverse complement strand
CGATCGGTCGCTTACGTCGCCAGCAAGTGGGCGGTCACGGGCATGACCAAGAGCGCCGCTCGGCAGCTCGCCAAGCACGAAGTTCGCGTCAACTCCGTCCATCCCGGGGCGATCGAAACCGACATGCTCAGCGATCTCGGCCAGACCACCGTCGATCGTCTGCTCGATCAGGTCCCGATGGGTCGATCGGCGACGGCCGACGAAGTGGCGTCGACCGTCATGTTCCTCCTGAGTGATGACGCGAGCTACGTGACGGGTGCAGAACTCGTCGTCGACGGCGGCTTGATCGTCTGAGCCGCGCGAAACGCCACGCCGGCGACCACCGACGGTCGCTCCGATGAGCGACCTCGTCGGCGAGCCCTGGGACGATCGTCGTTCGGTCGTCATCGACTGCGATCCGGGTCAGGACGACGCGATCGCGCTTCTGCTCGCGTTCGGCACGCCGACCATCGCCTCGCACATGGGGGACGACATCGATTGCGAGAGAGACGCCCGAGTCGGGCGCCCGATGTACGACCCGACGGTCATCGCTCACGTCGCCCGCTCCGAGATGTTCGCGACGCTCCGGACCTCGCTCGAGGTCGGCGCCGACTCCGGGCCGTCGCACGGATCGTCCCACCTCGACCTCGACGGTCGGACCGACGGTGCGCCGAACTGCACGCTGGTCTGCGGTGTCGACGCGGCTGCGTTCCGTCGCCACGTCGTCGTCCGGTGACGGATGACGTCTGACACCCGACGTCCAGCGTGGTCATGTCTCGGCGGGTGACTCCTGCGAGCGCCCCGAGATTCGTTCCAAGTGGATCGCCACGATCCCGCTGACCACGATGATCAGGCAGCCGGCGACAGTGAGAAGGCCGGGCGTCTCGTCGAAGAACAACGCGCCGAGGATCACCGCGCCGACGAGCGTGGTGTACCGGAACGGTGCCGACACGCTGAGGTCGCCGACCCGCACGGTCTGGATCGTGAACACGTAGCCGACGACGAGGCAGAGGCATGCGAGACCGACCGCCGCGGCGCCTCGCGCCGACACGGCGTTCCACTCGGTCGCCGCGGCGAGTACGCCGGTCATCGCCGTGATCGCGACCGATGTGGCGAGGGCGACGAACGTCGCCGACGTCCTGGCATCGATGCGGCGCGTCGCGAACTCGCGGAAGGTCAGCGAGACGGCGGCTCCGACCACCGCGAGGGACCAGGCGGAGAAGTCGCCGGTGCCCGGTTGGACCACGAGGAGCACACCGACGAATCCGGCGACGACCGTCGCGTACTGCCCGCCGGTCACCGACTCGCCGAGGACGAGCGCCGCCACAAGCGTGACGGTGAACGGGACGAGGAGCAGGATCGTCTGGGCGGTCGCGAACTCGAGATGCACGAGTGCCGCGAAGAACAGCGCCGTCGAGACGACCTCGGCGCCGACTCGAGCGATGACCGGTGGCGTGAGTCGGGAGGGTCGTTCCGGCCCGCGGCGTGCTCGGACCAGCGCGGCGAAGAGGACGGTCATCGCGAGTCCCCGCAGGCACAGTGCCTGGTACACGCCGAGGCCCTCGTCGGTGGCCACCCGGACGAGCGCATCGTTGGTCACGTATCCGAGCGATCCGATCACCATGTAGATCGCCCCGAGGGCGTTCGGCGAGATCCGACGCAGCGGGCTCGCGGTGTCTGACATCGAAGACATGCCGGGACGACAGAGTGTGCCTGACCCACACCGTCGCCGGTGACAGTCTGGGTCAGGCACAAAGTGTCGCATCGAGTCGAGGAGCGCGCTCGTAGCCTGAGCGGCCATGCCTGCCACCGACCTCGAGCAGATCGTCAGCCTCTGCAAACGCCGCGGCTTCGTGTACCAGTCCGCCGAGATCTACGGCGGCTTCCGCTCGACGTACGACTACGGGCCGCTCGGCGCGCTGATGCTGCGCAACGTGAAGAACGCCTGGATCCGCTCGACCGTCCAGCAGCGCGACGACGTCGTGCTCATCGACGCTGCGATCCTCAGCCCGCCGCAGGTCTGGCAGGCCTCGGGTCACCTCGCGAACTTCAGTGATCCGCTCGTCGACTGCACCAGCTGCAAGTCCCGCTTCCGACTGGACAAGCTCGAGGATCCGAACCTCTGCCCCACGTGCGGAGCGGTCGGGGCGTTCACCGAGGCTCGCGAGTTCAACCTCATGTTCAAGACCCAGGCGGGACCGGTCGAGGGTGCCGGCTCAGACGCCTACCTGCGGCCCGAGACCGCCCAGGGGATGTTCACGAACTTCGGACAGGTGCTGCAGACCAGCCGGAAGAAGCCCCCGTTCGGCATCGCCCAGGTCGGCAAGTCGTTCCGCAACGAGATCACCCCGCAGAACTGGATCTTCCGTACCCGCGAGTTCGAACAGATGGAACTCGAGTTCTTCGTGCCCCCGGAGTCCGGACCCGAGTGGTACGACTACTGGTGCACGCAGCGTTTCGACTGGTACGTCGAACACGGCATCCCCGAGTCGATGCTGCAGCTGCGCCCGCACGACGACGACGAGCTGTCGCACTATTCGACGGGCACGGCCGACGTCGAGTTCCTGTTCCCGTGGGGCTTCGACGAGCTCGAGGGCATCGCGCAGCGCACCGACTACGACCTCAAGGCGCACGCCGAGGCGTCGGGGGAGAAGCTCGACTACTTCGACCCGCAGACCAACGAGCGGTACGTGCCCTACGTGATCGAGCCGGCTGCGGGCGCCACGCGCACCATGGCGGCGTTCCTCCTCGCGGCGTACGACGAGGACGAGATCAACGGCGAGAAGCGGGTCGTGCTCCGGCTCCATCCGCGTCTCGCGCCGTACCAGGTGGCGGTGCTCCCGCTGTCGAAGAAGGACACGCTGACGCCCCTGGCCCACGAGGTCCGGAAGATGGTCTCCGACCGGTACATGGTCGACTACGACGAGACGCAGAACATCGGGAAGCGGTATCGGCGTCAGGACGAGATCGGCACGCCGCTGGCGGTCACGGTCGACTTCGACTCGCTCGACGACCGGGCCGTCACGGTCCGCGATCGCGATACGACGGAACAGGTCCGCGTCCCGATCGACGACCTGATGTCGACGATCACCGACAAACTCGGCTGCTGACATCACGCCTGGGGTCAGACCCCAGGCGTGACATCACGTCACGAGAACGAGTGACCGTTGGGCTTCTGGGCGAGGGCTCGATCGGCAAGTCGGGCGGTGATCGGAACGGCCAGCCGGTAGGGCCAGCGGACGACCCAGTTGGGAAGGCGCCCATGGCGCTCCTCGCGAGCGACTCGACCTCGCAGGTGTTCCTTGCCGCCGTATGCGCTGTCGGGTTCGGAGTCGCAGAACTCGATCTCGGTGACGTGCTTCGCGTTCTTGTACCCGTACTGGCCGGGACAGACGAGTCGCAACGGCGCTCCGTGTCTGAGGGTGAGCGGCTCGCCGTTCAGCTGGGTGGCGAGCAGCACGTCGTCGCTCAGCAGGTCATCGATCACGTAGCGAGCGATCGCTCCGTCGCCAGCGTGCACCCGCGCGAAGGGCGTCGGCCGCTCGTCGCCGAGGTGTCTTCGGAGAACGTCGCGCACCCGCACCCCGCTCCAGCGGAGATCACGGACCGACCAGGTCGTCACGCAGTGGAAGTCGGCGACGATCTCGATGCGGTCGAGCTCGTCGATCGCGTCGAGCGGGAGCGAGACCGTGTGCTCGCCGTGCCGGACCGTCAGCGTCGGGTGCTCGGGAACTGCTGGGGCCCACCTCATCGGGGCGTCGGAGAAGCGTGGCATCTCGGTCAGGAGACGCTGGCCGGGCGGCAGTCCGTCGGCTCGGCGCGGCCACCATCGACCGAGGCTCACCGGCTCGCCGCCGCCATCGATGACGCTCGCCGGTCGATCGCGGCGAGCCACTGTCTCCGGATCAGACCGCTCGGACCCCGAATCAGCCACCAGTACGGCCGGAACCAACGGTCCGCGTCGGTGGAGGTCCCGGCCACACGAGTCTCGGTGGTCAGCTCGACGGAGTCGCCGACCTCGATCGCGACGAGGTCGAACGCGATGCGGTTGTGGCCGGGCTCGTCGAACGCGAGGTAGGCCTCGACGTCGTCGAGCGGAACGGGGGCGTTCCCGCTCGGATGCCAGAACCTCCCGATCGCACCCATGTGGATCGAGACGAACCCGGGCTCGGCGGTGTGGCCGAGGTCGAGGAATCCCTCCGACCGGAAGGCATCGAGGAGCGGGAGTGGTCCGTCGAGGTCGACCTGCCGAGACCCTGCGAGACGCGCCGGGAGCGTGCGGAGGGCCATCAGCGGGCGCAAGACCGAGATGTCGCTCGTCGTCGTGTCGGACATGGCGGCGACGACGTGCTCGTGGGCCGCCTCGACTCGACGCCGGTGCCGCTCGCGGAACGGCGGGTCGGGCACGAGGTCGTCGAGCGTTTGGGCTGTCGTTCGGGTGTCGGTCGTCATCGATCCCTAAGGTGGCACAATGTGCCAGGTTGGCGCAATGTGTCATTGGTGACAGTACGATCCGTGTGGATGGTCGATGTTCGGCAACGCCGCCACGAAGAGACGCGGTCGGCGCTCGTCGATGCCGCGCTCGACATCGCCGAGGCCGAGGGATACACCGGGCTCACCATGGAGCGCGTGGCCGAACGAGCCGGCGTGTCGCGCCGGACCGTGTACCGCCGCTTCCGATCCAAGGACGACATCGTCCTCGAGTTGCCCCGTCGCTGGCTCCAGACGTGGGATGACGCCGTCGCAGCCGCGCCCGCCGGTCTGAGAGCTCGTGAGATCGCCGAGCTCGGCAGCCTCGCGGTGTCGGCATCGATCGACGATCGACCCCGCGACGTGCTCGTCGGGCTCCAGATCCTCGCGGAGGCACCATCGATCGCGACGGCCGGCGTGGCGACCGAGTCGTGGCACCGGCGCGTTCTCGAACTCCTGGCGGCTGATCCGACGGCGGCCCGCTGGAGCGAGGCTGAGTGTGCCTACGTTGCGGGCGCCTACCTCGGTGCGATCGACTCGATGCTCGCCGTGTGGGCCGCCGACGACGGACGCTCGTCTCTCGTCGAGGCCAACCGTCTTCTCCTCGATCGGCTCCGCCCGATCTGGCCGAGCTGATCACGTTCCGGGTCTGACCCCAGGCGTGACATCACGTTCGGGGTCTGACCCCAGGCGTGACATCGCGTTCGGGGTCTGACCCCAGGCGTGACCGGGGTGGGTGGATACGGTGCGGCCATGACCATCTCCGTGATCGCCAAGCTCACCGCCAAGGACGGCCAGAGGGACCAGCTCGCCGAGGCGATGCAGCCCATGATCCAACACGTGACCGACAACGAGCCCGACACGCTGAAGTACGTGCTGCTGCAGGACACCGCCGACGCGAACGTGCTCTGGATGTACGAGGAGTACACGAGCATGGAGGCGCTCGCGGCCCACGGTTCCAGCGATGCGATGAAGGAGCTCGGTGGGGCGACGCGGGAGTTCGCCGCCGCCCGCCCGGAGATCATCGTGTGCAACCAGCTGGGCGGCAAGGGAGTCTGATCCCCACCATGTCGGCAGACTGACGCCGTGCCGGCCACGTATCTCGATGCCATCCTCGACGCGCATCGCGCCCGGGCTGCATCCGACGACCGCAGCGTCGGTTCGCTCCTCGAGGAGGCCCGATCAGTGCCGCCGGCTCGCGGCTTCCGGTCGGCGTTGCGTCGGCAGGACGGCCTCGGCGTCATCGCCGAGGTCAAGCGTCGCTCGCCGTCGAAGGGCGACCTGTTCGCCGATCTCGACCCGGCGCGTCTCGCCGGCCAGTACGCTGGCGGAGGAGCGACCTGCCTGTCGGTCCTGACCGACCGAGACCACTTCGGCGGCTCACCCGACGATCTCGCCGCCGCCCGAGCCGCCGTCGACCTCCCGGTCCTGCGCAAGGATTTCACCGTCGCGCCCATCGACGTCGTCGACGCTCGGCTGATGGGCGCCGACTGCGTGCTCCTCATCGCCGCCGCTCTCGATCGGGCCGAGCTCGCCGATCTCCACGCGCTGGCTGTCGACGTCGGACTCGACGTGCTCGTCGAGATCCACGACGAGACCGAACTCGGGCATGCGCTCGACGCCGGCGCCGATCTCGTCGGCGTCAACCAGCGCGACCTCGTCACGTTCGAGGTCGACCACGATCGAGCGGTGCGGATGGCGTCGGTGATCCCCGACGACGCGGTGAAGGTCGCCGAGTCAGGCGTCCGTGGTCGAGACGACGCCCGGTCGCTCCGAGCGGCCGGTTACGACGCCGTGCTCGTCGGCGAGACCCTCGTCACCAGCGGCGACCCCACGGCGGCCATCGTCGACCTGCGCTCCTGACCTCGGCGTCGGGGGTCAGTCCCGTGAGGTCGAGCTGGGCTCACGAGTTCCAACGCTCGATGCCCTCGACGATGCGGTCGTTCAGCGTCTCGAGGACGGCGATGCGTCCCCATTTCTTCTGTTCGCCCGAGACGAGGTCCCACGGTGCGAGGTCGTGGTCGGTTTCCGCGAACATGTCCTCGATCGCCTCGACGTACAACGGCCACTTCGTGCGGTTCCGCCAGTCCTCGTCATTGAGCTTCCACTTCTTCAGCGGATCGTGCTGGCGCTGCTCGAATCGCTTGAGCTGCTCGTCCTGGCTCACGTGGACCCAGAACTTCGCGAGGATGACCCCTTCGAGCACCATGCCCTGCTCGAACCGACGGATCGCCTCGTACCCGCGGCGCCACTCCTTCTCGGTCGCGAAGCCTTCGACCCGCTCCACGAGGACGCGGCCGTACCAGCTGCGATCGAAGACGCACATCCCGCCACGTCCGGGGATCTTCGTCCAGAACCGCCAGAGGAAGTGATGACGCAGCTCTCGTTCGGTGGGCTTGGAGTAGGCGTAGACGTCGAAGTGGCGCGGGTCGAGGGGCTGGACCATCCGTCGGATCGCACCGCCTTTGCCCGCCGCGTCGGGGCCCTCGACGACTACGAGCAATCCGGGGCCGACCTGGCCGCCGGTGGTCTGGCCGCCGAGCTGGAGTCGCAGCTCGAGAAACCTCGTCTGCGCCGCCGCGAGTCTCTTCTCGTACTCCTCGCTGTCGAGGCGAGCGGACAGATCGATCTCATCGAGGCGTCCCACGGGCGACGACCGTAGCGATCCGCATCGGCGCACTCGGGGACCGAACGGCCGCTGCGCAACGGATCCGTGTCCGAACGATGCACGAATCGGTCCTCCTCCGGCGCGGGAGCCGACGGTACGGTCGCGCTGGTCATGTTCGTGAAGATCTGTGGGATCACCAACGAGGACGACGCGCTGCTCGCCGTCGCCATGGGGGCCGATGCCGTCGGGTTCATCTTCGCCCCGTCGACCCGGCAGATCGCTCCGCAGCAGGCCTACGACATCACCCGGCGGCTGCCGCCGGAGATCCTCACGGTGGGGGTGTTCCGCAACGAACTCCCCAGCCGTGTGGTCGAGCAGGCGCACAAGGCGGGCGTGAAGGCGGTCCAATTGCACGGGCGCGAGACGGTCGAGCAGACCCGTGAGGTCGCCGGGCACTTCCGTTGGGTCATCAAGGCGTTCGCCGCGGGCGACGAGAACCTGCCCCGCGCAGATCAGTACGGGACCGACATGCTCCTGGTCGATGCTCCGCAGCCGGGGTCGGGGAAGGTCTTCGACTGGAACCTCGCCGGGGACGCTCCCGAGTCGATGAAGCTGATCCTCGCGGGCGGCCTCGACCCCGACAACGTGGGGATCGCCATCCGCGAGGTCGAACCCTGGGGCGTCGACGTCGCCTCGGGCGTCGAGCGCGAACCGGGCAAGAAGGACCCGATCAAGGTCATGCGCTTCATCGAGGCGGCCAAGGAAGCGGCCCCCGAGCCCTACCGCGGCGACGACGCCGCCCTGCCGTACGACTGGCTCGACGAGTGACAGGCGATCGGTGTCAGACACCGTTTGTCCGAGAACGGTGTGGGGACGGTGTGGTGACCCGTCGTACCATCGCCGCCGATGAGTCTCACGGCGCCCCCTGACGCAACCGGGCGGTTCGGCGAGTTCGGTGGACGCTTCGTCCCCGAAACGCTGGTCCCTGCCTGCATGGAACTCGAGGCGGCATTCGCCGAGGCGTGGCGCGACGACGACTTCCGTGGCGACCTCGACGCGATCCTGCGCGACTACGCAGGCCGTCCGTCACCGCTCACCGTGTGCGAGAACCTCGGCCGAGAACTCGGGATCCGGCTCGTCCTCAAGCGTGAAGACCTCAACCACACGGGCTCGCACAAGATCAACAACGTGCTCGGCCAGGCGCTCCTCGCCAAGCGGATGGGTAAGACCCGACTCGTCGCCGAGACCGGTGCGGGTCAGCACGGAGTGGCCACCGCCACGGCGGCCGCCCTGATGGGCATGGAGTGCAAGGTGTACATGGGCGCCGTCGACGTCGAGCGCCAGGCGCTCAATGTGTTCCGGATGAAGCTGCTCGGGGCTGAGGTCGAGGGCGTCGAGTCGGGCAGCCGTACCTTGAAGGACGCGGTCAACGAGGCGATGCGTGACTGGGTCGCCACCGTCGGCGACACGCACTACTGCCTCGGATCGGTGATGGGCCCGCATCCGTACCCGTTCATGGTCCGCCAGTTCCACCGCGTGATCGGGTCCGAGGCGCACCAGCAGTGCCTCGACGTCCTCGGCGGGATGCCCGATGTCGTGGTCGCGTGCGTCGGTGGTGGGTCGAACGCGATGGGGATCTTCTCCGGGTTCGTCGACGAGCCCGAGGTCCGCCTGGTCGGCGCCGAGCCGGCGGGCGGAGCAGCGGTCGGTCGTGGGGCGCCCGGTGTCGTCCACGGCATGCGCAGCTACCTCATGCAGAGTGAGGTCGGCCAGGTCGAGGAGGCCGAGTCGATCTCGGCGGGTCTCGACTACCCGGGGGTCGGTCCCGAGCATTCGTACCTCGCGTCGATCGGGCGGGCCGAGTATCCGGCCGTGACCGACGACGAGGTGGTCGAGGGCTTTCAGATCCTGTCGCGCAGCGAAGGGATCATCCCCGCACTCGAGTGCGCGCACGCCGTCGCCTGGATCGTGCGGGAGTCGCCCGGCATCCAGGGCCAGACGGTGCTCATGAACCTGTCGGGCCGGGGTGACAAGGACGTCGGCCAGATGATGGACGTCCTCGGAGACCGCTTGTGACGAGCGCGCCCTCGGCGCACGGCCAGGCACCGGGCACCCTCGAGGCGTCGCTGCGTGCGAAGCGCGAGACGGGTCGCAAGCTGCTCGTTCCGTACATCACCGGCGGCTATCCCGGTTGGCAGGACGCGATCCGCGCGTGCGCGGCGAACGGTGCCGACGCGGTCGAGATCGGCATCCCGTTCTCCGACCCGGTCATGGACGGACCGATCATCCAGCAGGCGTCGCAGGTGTCGCTCGACCACGGCACGACGCCGGCCACGGTCCTCGATGCCGTTCCCGATCTCGACGTCGAGATCCCACTGGTCGCGATGACGTACTACAACCTCGCTCACCATCCCGGGCCGACTCGGTTCGCGAGCGACCTGGCGGCGGCGGGGATCTCCGGCGCGATCCTGCCGGACCTGCCGCTCGAGGAGTCGGACCCGTGGTGCGCGGCCGCTGACGAGGCCGGGGTCGAGACCATCATGCTGGCCGCACCCACCGCTCCCGACGACCGGCTGCCGCGTGTCACCGAGCGAGCGCGGGGCTTCGTGTACTCGGTGGGGCTGCTCGGGGTGACCGGCGAACGTTCGTCGCTGGCCGAGACCGCCACGGCCCTCGCCGCTCGGTTGAAGACCGTCACCGACGTCCCCGTGCTCGTCGGCGTCGGTGTGTCGAACGCAGAGCAGGCGCACCAGGCGACGCGCGTCGCTGACGGCGTGATCCAGGGCGCGTCGATGGTCCGCCGCCTGATGGAGTCCGGCCCCGACTCGGTCGGCGACTACGTCGCCGAGGTCCGCGCCGCAATCGACGCCTAGACCGAAACATCACATCTGGTGCCGGGTCCGATTCGTGCTGTTTTTGGCACGTTCTGGACCCGGCACCAGATGTGCTGTCGCCCGTCTCGGGTCGGGCAGCGGTGTCGGACCGCGTTGGCGGCCGGTCGACCGACACGCCGCCCCCGGTCGGCGCCACGCCGATGGGGACGTGCGTGTCGGTCATCGTGACTCCGTGGGTCGGCGGTACCCGCCGGTGTCGTTGACATCAGTTCATCGGCGCTGGTTGAGGAGATCTTGAGGGATTTCTTGACGACCGCCTGAGAAATCGACCGACAGTCGGTGCCTCCCGCTTCGATGCGGCACACTGCGTGGCGATGTACGACTACGTGATCGTGGGCGGCGGGTCGGCCGGATGCGCCATGGCGAACCGACTGAGTGCCGACCCGTCGAACCGGGTGTTGCTGCTCGAGGCCGGCCGTCGCGACTGGCGCTGGGATGTGTTCATCCACATGCCCGCCGCGCTGGCGTATCCGATCGGCAGCCGCTTCTACGACTGGAAGTACGAGTCGGAGCCCGAGCCGTTCATGGACGGACGCCGGGTGTACCACGCCCGTGGAAAGGTGCTCGGCGGTTCGTCGAGCATCAACGGGATGATCTTCCAGCGGGGCAACCCGATGGACTACGACAAGTGGGGCGCCCTCCCCGGAATGGAGTCGTGGGGGTGGGCGCACGTGCTGCCGTATTTCAAGCGGATGGAGACGTGTCTCGCCGGCCAGGAGAGTGACGAGTCCGATCTGCGGGGCGAGGACGGACCGCTCACCCTCGAGCGAGGGCCGGCCGCCACCCCGCTGTTCGACGCCTGGCTGGCGGCGGGCGAGCAGGCGGGGTTCCCGCTGACCTCCGACGTCAACGGCTTCCGCCAGGAGGGGTTCGGTGTCTTCGACAAGAACGTGTTTCGTGGCCGTCGCCTCTCGGCGGCTCGGGCGTACCTGCACCCGGTGCTCGATCGTCCCAACCTCGACCTCGTCACCGGGGCGCTCGCCCATCGGGTTCTCTTCGACGGCACCCGGGCGACCGGTGTCGAGTACTCGACGCGGTCGGGCCGGTTGCTCGGCCGACGCTCGACGACGACCGTCCGCGCCGGCGAGGTCGTCCTCTGCGGCGGAGCGTTCAACAGCCCGCAACTGCTTCAGCTCTCGGGCGTCGGCGACCCCGAGCACCTCCGGTCGATCGGCGTCGACGTCGTGGCCGACGTACCCGGCGTCGGTGAGAACCTGCAGGATCACCTCGAGGTGTACGTGCAGCACGCCTGCTCGCAACCGGTGTCGATGCAGAAGCACCTCGCGACGTGGCGGGCGCCGTGGATCGGTCTGCAGTGGCTCACGCGTCGAGGACCTGCGGCGACGAACCACTTCGAGGCCGGAGCGTTCGTGAAGTCGAATCCGAACGAGTCGTACCCGAATCTGATGTTCCACTTCCTGCCGATCGCCATCCGGTACGACGGCTCATCGCCGCGGATCGCCGAGGGTCCTCACGCCGGATCGAAAGTCGCCGACGGATACCAGGTGCACGTCGGACCGATGTACTCCGATGCTCGTGGCACGGTGAAGATCACCTCGATCGATCCGACGCGCCATCCCGCGGTCAGGTTCAACTATCTGTCGACCGAGCAGGACCGTCGCGAGTGGGTCGAGGCCATCCGGACCGCCCGCCACATCCTGTCGCAGCCGGCGTTCGAGCGGTACGACGACGGCGAGTTGTCGCCGGGACCCTCGGTCGAGACCGACGAGGAGATCATGGACTGGGTGGCCCGCGACTCCGAGACGGCGCTCCACCCGTCGTGTACGACCAAACTCGGCGCTTCGTCGGACCCGTTGGCGGTGCTCGATCCCTCGTCGATGCGGGTGTGGGGGACCGGGGGTCTGTCCGTGGTCGACGCCGGCTCGATGCCCAACGTCTCGAACGGCAACACCTACGCCCCGACGATGATGATCGCAGAGAAGGCCGCCGACCTGATCCTCGGCAACACGCCGTTGCCGCCCGACCATGCGCCGGTCTTCCGCAGCGAGCCGGTCGAAGGCGCCCGCCGGTGAACGACCAGCTGTCCGCTTCCGGCCGGAAGAGATCCGGACAGCCGCCGAACATCCTGCTGGTGATGGCCGACCAGCTCACGGCGCCGGTGTTGTCGTGGCACGGCGGTCCGGCGGTCACTCCGGCGCTCGATCGGCTCGCCGCGGAGGGTGTCGTGTTCGAGTCGGCGTACTCGAACAGTCCGCTCTGTGCACCGGCGCGGTTCGCCATGATGAGCGGCCGGCTCAACTCCGAGATCGGCGCCTACGACAACGCCTCCGAGTTCGCGGCCACGGTGCCCACGTTCGCCCACCACCTGCGGGCCGGGGGGTACCAGACGTCGCTCGTCGGCAAGATGCACTTCGTCGGGCCCGACCAGCTGCACGGGTTCGAGGAGCGGCTGACCACCGACATCTACCCGGCCGACTTCGGATGGACGCCGAACTGGGACGATCCCGACGGGCGCTTCGACTGGTGGTTCCACAACATGGACTCGGTCGTCCACGCCGGCGTCGCGGACGTGTCGAACCAACTCGACTACGACGACGACGTCGGGTACCTCGCCGTGCGCAAACTGCGCGACCTCGCCCGGAGCGCCGACGACCGCCCGTGGATGTTGACGGTCTCGTTCACGCATCCGCACGATCCGTACGTCGCCCGCCAGGAGTTCTGGGACCTGTACGACCACGACGAGGTGCCGCTGCCGCAGGTCGGTCCGCTCGCCGACGGCGACCTCGACCCCCACAGTCGTCGACTCCGGCACGTGATCGCCGCCGACGTGACCCGGGTGTCCGACGAGCAGATCCGGAGCGCGCGTCGCGCCTACCTGGCGAACGTCAGCTACGTCGATCGTCACGTCGGCGAATTGCTCGACGTGCTCGATCGGCACGGGATGGGTGACGACACGATCGTCCTGTTCACGTCGGATCACGGCGATCAACTCGGCGAGCGTGGCCTCTGGTACAAGATGAGCTTCTTCGAGTGGGCGAGCCGGATCCCGCTCGTCGTGCACGCGCCGGAACGGTTCGCACCCAGCCGCGTGTCGAGTCACGTCGGGCTCCTCGACCTGGCGCCGACGTTGCTCGATCTGGCCGGCGTCGACGTGCCCGACGAGTGGGACGGCCGCTCGGTCGTGCCGCTGGTGACCGGTCACGAGCGGGACGACTCGGATCGGACCGTGGTCGGCGAGTACCTCGGCGAGGGGGCCGTCGCCCCGATCTTCATGATCCGCCGCGATCGGTGGAAGTTCGTCTGGTCGGAGCCCGACGGCGTCCAGCTGTACGACCTCGTCGACGATCCCGACGAGCTCACGAATCTCGCAGGTGGCGACGAGCACCGGTCGACGACCGACGAGTTCGTCGACGAGGTCCACGAGCGGTGGGACGTCGCACGGACCGATGCCGAGGTCCGGGAGAGTCAGCGCGATCGATCGATCGTCGACCGGGCGATGCGCCAGGGTCGGTTCCAGGGGTGGGACTTCCAGCCCACCACCGATGCGTCCGAGCTGTACATGCGCAACCATCTCGACCTCAACGACGTCGAGTCCTCCCGTCGCGCCTGACCTGGGCGAAAGCGGACACTGTCCGCCTGCGCCCGTGCCAGAAGCGGACAGTGTCCGGATCTGGCCCGGGCAGAAGCGGACAGTTCGGTCAGAGGGTGTCGATGCGATACGCCGTGACCAGGGCACCGCGAACGGATCCTGCGGCGGCGGCGTCGGCGAGTGCGTCGGCGCGCGCCCGGCGGAGGTCGAGGCCCGACACGGCGAACACCTCGACACCGTGGTCGACCGCGAGATCGACGAACTCGTCGCCGTCGTGGTCGCCCGTCAGTTCGTCGTCCCCGGCGTACAGCACGAACCCGAAGCCGTCGATGACGAGCGACACCGATGAGTTCGCCGACGTCAACGCCGACGGGGGATAGGCGTCGACGCGGCGTGCCCACGCACCGGCGTCGACACCGACGAGCAGCTCGGCTCGCCGACCGACGCCGCTTCGTTCGACCACCGACGACCGCGTGATGAGCCGCTTCTTGGCGGCCAATGGTGTGCCTCCGTCAGCCGCCGGTCTTCGACCGGATCACGTTGAGTGCGGACCCGGCGCGGAACCACTCGACCTGCTCGTCGGAGAACGTGTGGTTGCACTGGATGTCGATCGTGTCGCCGTTCGGCTTCACGATCTGCACCGTCACGGTCTCGCCCGGCACCGGCGGCAGGCCGACGACGTTGATGCGGTCGTCCTCCTCGATCCGGTCGTAGTCGGCCGGGTCGGCGAACGTGAGCGGGACCATGCCCTGCTTCTTCAGGTTGGTCTCGTGGATGCGGGCGAAGCTGCGGGCGATCGCGACGAGACCCATCCGGAAACGGGGCTCCATCGCCGCGTGTTCGCGAGACGAACCCTCGCCCATGTTCTCGTCGCCGATCACGACCCACGGCTGGCCCGCCTCGTGGTACGCCTTCGCGATGTCGGGGAACGACTGTGTCTCACCCGTGAGCACGTTCGTGCCGAAGCCCACCTCGTACCCGTCGTACGCATTGACGGCGCCGAGGTAGAGGTTGCCCGAGATGTTCTCGAGGTGACCGCGGTACTTGAGCCACGGACCCGCCATCGAGATGTGGTCGGTGGTGAACTTGCCCTGAGCCTTCACGAGAACCGGGAGGTTGGCGTAGTCATCGCCGCTCCACGCCGGGAACGCCTCGAGTAGCTGGAGACGATCGGACGTGGGGCTCACGATCACCTCGACCGAGCCGCGATCCTCGGGCTCGGGCGGAGCCGTGAACGTGTCCTCACCGGGGTCGTAGCCGGCGTCGGGCAGGACCTGGCCGACCGGGGCGTCGAGCGACACCTCGGTCCCGTCGGGTGCGGTGATCGTGTCGGTGGTGGGGTCGAAGTCGAGGCGGCCGGCGAGCGCGATCGCCATGACCGTGTCGGGCGACGTGACGAAGGCGAGCGTGTTGGCGGAGCCGTCATTGCGTTTCGGGAAGTTCCGGTTGAACGACGTGACGATCGTGTTGATCTGGCCGGTGATCGACTCGGGCCGACTCCACTGGCCGATACACGGGCCGCAGGCGTTGGCGAGCACCGTCGCACCCACCGCTTCGAGGTCGGCGAGAAGGCCATCGCGCTCGATGGTGGCGCGGGTCTGCTCGGACCCCGGTGTGATCATCAGCTCGACCTTGGCGGTGAGTCCACGAGCCGCGGCTTGCCGGGCGATCGAGGCCGCACGTGTGATGTCCTCGTACGACGAGTTGGTGCACGATCCGATGAGGCAGGCCGACGGCACGAGCGGCCAGCCGTTCTCCCGGGCCGCCGCCCCGACGCCGTCGGAACCCATGCGGTGAGCGAGGTCGGGCGTGTGAGGCCCGTTGAGCAACGGCTTGAGCTCGTCGAGATCGATCTCGATCATCTGGTCGTAGTGGGCGCCATCGTCGGGACGGAGGTGGTCGGCGACCTCGTCGGCGGCGTCGGCGATCGCCTCGCGACCGGTGGCCTTCAGGTACATCGCCATGTTGTGGTCGTAGCCGAACAGCGACGTGGTGGCGCCGATCTCGGCACCCATGTTGCAGATGGTCGCCTTGCCCGTGGCCGAGATCGTGTCGGCTCCCGGCCCGTGGTACTCGACGATGGCGCCGGTGCCGCCCTTCACGGTGAGCTGGCGAGCGACCTCGAGGATGACGTCTTTCGGGCTCGACCAGTCGCTGAGCGATCCGGTCAGCCTCACGCCGATCACCTTCGGGAAGCGCACGTTCCAGGCGAAGCCGGTCATGACGTCGACCGCGTCGGCGCCGCCGACGCCGATGGCCACCATGCCGAGGCCGCCGGCGTTGGGGGTGTGGCTGTCGGTCCCGATCATCATGCCGCCCGGGAACGCGTAGTTCTCGAGGACGACCTGATGGATGATCCCCGAGCCCGGACCCCAGAAGCCGATGCCGTACTTCGCCGACACGGTGCGGAGGAAGTCGTAGACCTCCTTGTTGGTGTCGATGGCGACACCGAGGTCGATCTGGGCGCCCACCTTGGCCTGGATGAGGTGGTCGCAGTGGACGGTCGACGGTACGGCCACCTCGGGGAGGCCGGCGGTCATGAACTGGAGGAGCGCCATCTGCGCCGTGGCGTCCTGCATGGCCACGCGGTCGGGGGCGAAGTCGACGTAGCTGACGCCTCGTTCGAGTTCCTGATCGGCGGATGACAGGTGGTTGGCGAGGATCTTCTCGGTGAGCGTGAGGGGACGTCCGAGCTTCTCGCGAGCTGCGCCGATGCGCTCGGGCATCGTGCCGTAGACGCCCTCGACGAGCTCGATGGGGGTGTCTGCAGTGACGGAGGACATGTAGACAACTATAATACAAGTTCGTGAGGTCGACAAAGTGTGAACATGTGAATGCGGACACCCTCGGCAGGCCGGACGCGTCGTGAGACGGATCCGCTATCGCGAGATCGCCGATGAGTTGCGCGAGAGACTGAGTGCCGCGCCGGCCGGTTCGGTCCTCGAGTCGGAGGCCGCGCTGTCGACCGAGTTCGGCGCATCGCGGGTCACCATCAGGAACGCGCTCGAGATGCTCCGCGACGAAGGCCTCGTGGCGGCTCGGCAGGGCTTCGGATGGTTCGTCACCGGGGAGCCCGTCCGGCAGTCACTCGAGTCACTCGGCACCATCGAGTCCGAGGTCGAGGGTGTCGGAAAGCTCTCTGAGCGCAAGGTGGCCGAGTTCGCCTTCGAGCCGGCTCCGCGTCACGTGCGCAGCGTGCTCGAGGCCGAGCAGGTGCTCCGCGTCAAGCGGCTCAATCTCGCCGACGGCGAACCGTTCGCGGTCGTGACCGTCTGGTGCCCGGCCGACCTCGCCGCCGATCTGTCGCGCCGCGACGTCGAGCGTCGTCCGTTCTACGAGTTGCTCGATCTCGACCTGCGCGGCGCCACGCAGACCATCGGGGCTGACTCGGTCGAACCCGACGATGCGCAGCTGCTCGACGTGCCGGTCGGGACTCCCGTGCTGCGGTGTCGGCGGGTCACGACCGACCGCACCGGCCGCCCCGTGCTGATGTCGGAGCACCTCTTCCCCGCACACCGCACCGAGTTCGTGGTCGACCTCCCGCAGGCCGAGCCGTCGATGACTCCGACGGGCCTCCGTCTCGTCGACTGACCGGGCGCAGGCCGTCAGGTCTCGGGTCCGACCCGGGACGTCATGGTCAGGACGCGGAAACCCGACTTCGAGGCGGCTCGTGCGGCCGGCCAGCCGGAGTCGCTCAGCCACCGCTGGAGCGAGTCGGCGCCGAGATGCTTCTGCACGACGAGGGCGGCCGCTCCGTCGTCGGTGAGCCGACCGAGCCAGAGTCCGAGCAGATCGTGGAGTGCCGCCTTGCCGATCCGGATGGGCGGGTTCGACCAGATCGTCGAGAACTCGACGTCGTCGGGCACGTCGTGGGGTGCGGTGACCCGCACGTTGGTGACGTCGTTCCGTTCGGCGTTCGCCGCGGTGAGGTCGCGGGCGCGCCGGTTGACGTCGACGGCCCACACCGTCGCCCCGGGGGCTCGGCGAGCCATCGTGAGAGCGATCGGGCCGGCACCGCATCCGAGGTCGAGCAGGTGTCCGGTCGGCGCGATCGGCGGTTCAGACCGGAGCAGCAGTGACGTTCCGGCGTCGAGGTGGCCGCGGCTGAACACGGCGGTGTCGGTCTCCATCACGAACGCGACGTCGTGCAGTGTCACGTCGACGACGACCGGGTCGGACGGCGTGGTCGGTTCGTCGTCGAAGTAGTGCGCCGGGCGCTCGCCCGGGGCGTCGGAGTCGGATCCGGTCCCTGCCGCCGGTGCGACACTTTGTGCCTGACCCACAGTGTCGTCGTCCGGCATCGGCCTAGCCTGGCATCCGATGTCTCTCCGGATCCGCACCTACGGCGACCCCGTCCTCAAGTCGAAGGCGCAGCCCGTCGCGAACGTCGACGGCAAGGTGATCCGGCTGGTCGACGACATGTTCGACTCCCTCGCGGACTCGGGGAACGGCATCGCGCTCGCGGCGCCGCAGATCGGTGTCGGCAAGCGGGTCGTCGTGTGGGACATCGACGGCGAGCCGCTCGCCATCGTCAACCCCGAGATCGTCGAGTTCGACGGCGAGTGGGCGTTCGACGAGGGGTGCCTCTCGATCCCGGGGCTGTACGTCGAGATGCTCCGCCCGAAGACCGTGCTCGTACGGGGCGTCGGCCTCGACGGTGAGATCGTCGAGATCGAGGCCGACGAGCTCGAAGCTCGCATGTTCCAGCACGAGATCGATCACCTCGACGGTGTGCTCATGTTCGACCGCCTCGAGGGCGACCAGCGGAAGAGTGCGCTGGCCGAGTACCGGCGGATCGAGGAAGAGGCTGCGGGCGTGCGTCCGGCAGCCCCGGCTCGGGAGCCGCGCCGCCTGCGTCTCCCCTGAGCCGATGCGACACTTGGTGCCTGACCCGAAGTGTCGCCGCTGAAGCTCGTCGACCTCGGCACGCCGGAGATGGCGGTTCCGCCGCTGCGCGCGCTGGTCGACGCCGGGCACGAGATCGTGCGGGTGATCACGCGGGTCGACAAGCGGCGAGGACGAGGCGGAGCCACGTCGCCGAGCCCGGTCAAGGCCGCGGCGGTCGAGCTGGGGCTGCCGGTCGGCCACGACCCCGACGAGGTGCTCGACGCCGTCGTCGCAGGAGCCGAGCTGGGAGTCGTCGTCGCGTACGGACGGATCATCAAGCCGCACCTGCTCGACGCGATGCCGATGGTCAACCTCCACTTCTCGCTGCTGCCGCGGTGGCGTGGCGCCGCTCCGGTCGAGCGGGCGATCCTCGCCGGCGACACCGAGACCGGGGTGGCGGTCATGGGCGTGGAGGAAGGGCTCGACACGGGCCCGATCCACGCCGAGGAGCGGGTGCCGATCGACCGCGACACCACGGCCGACGACCTCAGGGTCGAGCTCGTCGACGTCGGAACCCGCCTGCTCGTCGACACGCTCAGCCGCCCCGTCGACGAGTGGATCGACCGCGGGCGCCCCCAGGAGGGCGAGCCCGTCTACGCCGCCAAGATCGGCAAGGAGGAGCTCGAGATCGATCTCGATGCGGCCGGCGAGCTCCAGCACCGACTCGTCCGACTCGGTGGTGCGTGGACCACCTTCCGCGGGAGGCGTCTCAAGGTCCACGAGGCCCACGTGACCGAGGGGCGGCTCGTGCCGACCGTCGTGCAGCCCGAGGGCAAGCCACGGATGGATGCGGACGCGTGGCGCAACGGAGCCCGACCGACGGCGGACGAGCCCTTCGGCGACCTGTGAGTGCAGCGCGTTGACATCGGCGCAACGAGCTCGACGATCGACACGGGCGAGGCCCACGGCGCGTGCGGTCGCATTCGATGTCCTCCGCCGCATCGAGCGGGACGGCGCGTTCGCCAACCTCGTCCTCGGGCCGGCGTTGGAACGCTCGTCGCTCGACGAACGCGACCGGCGGTTCGTCACCGATCTCGTCTACGGAACCACGCGGATGCGCCGTGCCTGCGACTCCCTCGTCGACCGGTTCGCGTCGTCCGAACCCGACCCGCCCACCCGAACCCTTCTCCGGCTCGGCGCGTACCAACTGGCCTTCGCCGATGTCCCGCCCCACGCCGCGGTCGCCGAGACGGTGGGCCTGGCGCCGCGGAAGACCCGAGGCTTCGTGAACGCCGTCCTGCGTCGGGTCGCCGAGGTCGACCTGGCCACGGCGTCGTGGCCGTCCGAGGCCGCACGGCTCAGCTATCCGGAGTGGATCGTCGAGCGACTCGTCTCGGAGCTCGGCGACGAGGCCATCCCGGCGCTCGAGCGGATGAACGAGCCGCCGCCGGTCACCGAACGAGCTGACGGATACGTGCAGGACCTGTCGTCCCAATGGGTCGCCGCCGCGGTCGAGGCTCGACCAACGGAGCGACTCCTCGATCTGTGCGCCGCTCCCGGAGGCAAGGCGACGGCGCTGGCCCGGACGGGCGCCGACGTCGTCGCGAACGATCGCCGGGGGTCGCGCACGTCGCTCGTCGTCGACAACGCCCGACGATTGGGCCTCGACGTGGCCGCACTCGTGTCCGACGGGGTCGCCGCACCCTTCGCCGACGCGACGTTCGACGCAGTGCTCGTCGACGCCCCATGTTCCGGGCTCGGAGCGCTTCGGCGCCGACCCGACGCACGTTGGCGGGTCGAGGCGAGCGACGTCGATCAGCTCGTCGACCTCCAGCGACGGCTCCTCGACGAGTCGGCCCGGCTCGTTCGTCCAGGCGGGCGTCTCGTCTGGTCGGTGTGCACCGTGACCGCCGCCGAGTCGACCGACCATCCGGCGCCGGTCGGGTTCGAGGTCGATCGCTCCACACCTCCGGACGGCAGCTGGCGACCGACGGGTGACGGCTGGCGCGTCCTCCCGCACGATGCGGACACCGACGGCATGACGATCGTTCGGTACCGTCGCCGGTGATGGCCGAGAAGGGTGACCAGCACGGCGCGGGCGTGGCGCGCCAACGGGCGAAGGTGCTCACCTGCTCCGACGGGGTGGTCCACGGAACGCGCGAGGACCGCAGCGGCGCTGCGCTCGCCGACTTCCTGATCACGAACGGATTCGAGGTCGTGGAACGACGGGTCACCGCCGACGGCACCGAGAACGTGGCGGCGGCCCTCACCGAGATGAGCGCCGGCTTCGCCGGACTCGTCGTGTCGACGGGCGGCACCGGGTTCGCCCCACGCGATCAGACGCCCGAAGGGACGCGCGAGGTGATCGAGAGGGAGGCCCCCGGACTCGCCGAGGCGATGCGTTCGTGCAACCCGCTCGGACGGCTGTCGCGCGGGATCGCCGGCACGCGAGGCGGATGCGTCATCGTCAACACGCCCGGTTCGACGAAGGGCTGCGTCGAACAGCTCGGCGCGATCATCGACGTGCTCCCGCACGCCCTCCGCCTGCTCCACGACACCGACACGTCGCACTGACTCGGGTTGCTCGAACGATGTCCTCGAACCGACGACAGCAGGTGGTGGTGATCGGTGGTGGCTTCGCCGGGCTCGAGGTGGCCGAGCGGTTGAGCGGCGAGCAGGTCGACGTCCTCCTGCTCGACCGCAATCCGTACACCACCTTCCAGCCGCTGCTCTACCAAGTGGCGACCGGCGGCCTGAACCCCGGCGATGTCACGCACTCGCTGCGGGCCCTCTGCGCTCAGCATCCGAACGTCCGCTTCCGGCAGGCCGACGTCACCGGTCTCGATCTCGACGGTCGGACGGTCGACACGTCGGGCGGCCCGATCTCGTACGACTGGCTCGTCGTCGCATGCGGTGCCGTCGCGAACCACTTCGGGGTCGACGGGGCCGCCGAGCACTCGCTCACGATCTACACCCGTGGTGACAGCCTCGAGGTGCGAGATCGCGTGTTCGGTCGGCTCGAGATCGAGGCTCAGCGACCGACCGCCGAGCATCCGACGATCGTCGTCGTCGGGGGCGGCCCGACCGGGGTCGAGCTCGCCGGCATGTTCGCCGAGATGCGCGATGCGCTGCCCTCCGCGTATCCCGAGATCGACCCGGCGCGACTCCGGGTCGTCCTCGTCGAGATGTCCGAGGCGGTGCTCGGGGCGTTCTCCTCGAAGGTGTCCGATTACACCGCGCACGAGCTGACGGATCGGGGTGTCGAGCTCCGGCTCGGTTCGGCGGTCGCTTCGGTGGCGGGCGATCACGTCGTGCTCGACTCGGGCGAGAGGATCGACAGCGTGGCGACCATCTGGGCGTCGGGCGTGAAGGGCCACGAGATGCTGGCCGACTGGGGACTGCCGACCGGTCGAGCTGGTCGGGTCGAGGTGGGTGCCGACCTG
>JBCDAK010000069.1:0-21953 GCA_039185545.1 Actinomycetota bacterium | reverse complement strand
GATGCCGACACCGCCCTCCGCAGCGACGCTGGTGATCGTTCCGACGACGTTGCCGTCCGGATCACTCACCTCGTCGCCGGCCGCTGCGCCCTCGTCGAGGTCGACGATGCGCACCCGGGTGGGCGCCTCGGAGTCGCGGCTCGCCATCCGCTCGACGAGTTCCTGGCCCGGGTAGCAGCCCGTCGTGAAGTCGCAGGCGAGTGTGACCACGCCGGTCGACGCCGGGATCGTGCTGCCCGGCTCGATCTCGGCGCCGAGACGAGGCCAACCGGCGCCGATCCGTGCGGTCTCGTGATCGCCCCCCGGCTGCGGCGAGCCGGCCGATTCACTCGCGATCTCCACGTCGACGCGGATCATGAATCGACGCAGACGCGCCTCGAGCGCCTCGCCGAATCCGGCGTCGGTGTCGAGCCCGAACTCGGTGTCGCCCGTCTTCTGGACACGGAGCAGCGCATCGATCTTCCCGGTCGGATCGAGGACGAAGCTCCACCGGGCGTCGCCCACGGCCAGCCCGGTGACCGACTGCGACAGTTGCGACTGCAGATAGGTCTCGGCGTCGGCGCCGGTGACGGTGAGACGGTCACGGGCGTCGTCGTCGACGAACGGTCGGGTGGCCTCGACGGCGGTCGCTGCATCCATCACCCCAGTGTGCCGCCGACCGGACGTGGCACACTGCCCGAGTGACCGACGACGGCCAGACCGGCGACGAGCGGGACGACACCGGGCGCGACGACGCTCGGCGGTTCGATCTCGACGACGGCCTCGGACTCGACGACCTCGATGCGCTCGCTCGGCGCGCGGTCGACTCGGCGATGGTGCTCGTCCGACGGGCGTCGTCGCTCGGACTCGGAGTCCTCCTGTTCGCCACCGTCGCAGCGATCGGCGGCTTCCTCCTCGGCCTCGCCGCGCTGTCGGACGGCATCCGAACCGTGTGGATCGTGCTCGGCGGGTTCTTCATGGTCGTCGCGATCGGCACCGTGCTCACGGCCGTACTCCGGTTGCGATCCGTTCGACGAACCTCCGACGAGCTCGTCGTCGAGGTGCGCGAGTTCCTCGACCGCAATGTCACTGGTCGGCAGGCGGTGATCGACACCGTCGCACTCAACGAGGACGACCCCGACCGTGGCGTCGTCGACATGTCGCGGAGCTTCGTTTCGTTCCGGAGCCAGTTGGTCGGCGGGATCGGTCAGTTCCGCCGACTCGGCATGGCACTCACCGCGGTCACGTCGTTCCCCGGCCTGCTCGCGATCTCGGTGTTGGTCAGCTTCGTGTTCGTGCTGCTCGCCGTGATCTTCGGGATCTCACTCCTGCTCTGACCACGTCACGACGAGACACTCGCCGACACCGATCCGCTCCCAGGCCGATGTGAGCTCGTCGAGTCGGGCTCGGATCGACGGGAGGGCGGAATCGACAGCGGCTCGGTCGACAACGCTCATCGCCGCTCTCATCGCTGGGAGGGTGAGTTCCATGTCGGAGGCCCGGCCCCGCCGCTCGGCGTCGGGACACGACGCGAGCCAGTCGTGTGTCGCCACGAACGTCGCCTTCTCAGACCGGTCGTAGCCGCCCTCTGCTTGCCGGTCGATCGCCCGATCACGATCCTTCTGCCGGCGACGGGTGCGGCGCGCGGAATGTGCGTCGGCAGTCGTCCGCTCGACCGGACGGAACGTTGCGGCAGTGCCACCTGCAGCGAGACGGCCGAACACGCCGTCGGTGATCTCGAGTTGCTCCTCGACGACGAAGTGCTGGAGGTCGTGCGGCAGCCACCGGTCGAAGCCGGGCGCCGGGTCCATCCGCAGCGCCGGACCGGACGCGGGTCGGACCTCGATCGAGTACGACCTCGCACTAGTCCGCTCGAAGATCACCTCCACGCCCATAGCTTCGTCAACCGACCGGGCTGGGCTGTCACGAGTTCACGAGAACGAACATGTGTTTGTTTTCTTGTCGATCACTGGTATCATCATGGAATGGCGCTCGCCTCCACCGCTCAGCGACTCGACGCGATCGATGTCGATGCTGCGCCGATCGGCGGACTGGTCGCTGCGCTCGACGACCAGCGAATCCTGCGAGGTTCCACGAGCGCACTCGAGGCTCGGATCGCCCGCCGGCTGGCGGAGCTGAACGGTGCCGGCGACGCACCGCCGGTGTCCGACACGCTGACGCGGTCGAAGCGGTCGTCCCGACGCGAGGCCGAGAAGGCCGAACGGCGGGCCGACGCACTCGGCTCTGCTCCCGACGTCGAGCGTCATCTCACGAGGGGGCGGATCTCCGACGAACACGTCGACGCCCTCGCCAACGCCGCCTCGAAGCTCGACGACGAGCGTCGCGACGAACTGTTCGACCTCCAACACGAACTCGCCGATCGAGCGTGCTCCACCACCCCCGCCGGCTTCGCCCGGCACCTGGGCAAGGTCATCGACCAGCTCGACGCCGACGCCGGTCTCCGGCGATCGGAGCGGCAGCGGGCTCGTGCCACGCTCTCGTACGGGATCGACGACGAGACGGGCATGGGCTGGATCCGCGGCGAATTCCACCCCGACGACTTCCAGCAGATCAAGCGACGGATCGACGCCGAGATCGTCGCGCTCTCGAAGCAGTCGAAGGAGGTGGGTCGTCGAGATCAACTCGCAGCGCGAGCCCTCGCCTCACTCGTCACCAGCACGCGAGCGGTGTCCATTCCCCCGGCGAAGGTCGGTGTCCTGATCGATCTCCCGACTCTCGTCAACGAGCTGCACGAGTCGTCGATCGTCGAGTACTCCGACGGCACCCCGCTGCCGGTCGAGACCGTGCGGCGTCACGCGTGCACCGCCGACATCATCCCGGTCGTCCTCGACTCCGACGGCGTGCCCCTCGATGTCGGTCGAGCCTCACGCCTCGCCACACCCGCCCAGCGACAAGCGTTGCGGGCGATGTACCGCACATGCGCGATCGACGGGTGCGATGCCGACTTCGACCGGTGCGAGATCCACCATCTGCTCGAGTGGGACGATCTCGGTCCAACCGATCTCGACAACCTGATCCCGTTGTGCTCGCACCATCACCATCGATGTCACGAGGGTCGATGGCGACTGCAACTCGACGCGAGCTCCCGACAACTCACGGTGTTCCTGCCCGACGGCACCGAGCACTCGTCGTGTCTGCCCGATCTCCTGGCCGAGCGCCGAGCCGCCTGGGGACGATGCGTGACGCGACCGTCAGGCCACGACTCAGGCAGACGTGCCGGCCACTCGCCGCGCCTGCGTCATGCGCCGTGCGGGCGGGATCGCCGCCAGGAGTGCGGCGGCCTTGTTTCGGCACTCGAGGTCTTCGTCGTCGGGCACCGAGTCGGCCACGATCCCCGCGCCCGCCTGCAGGCTGGCGGTTCCGTCGGCGGCCACGAACATCGTGCGAATCGCGATCGCCGTGTCGAGGTTGCCCGACCAGTCGATGTACCCGACCACGCCGGCGTACGGACCACGGCGGACGGGTTCGAGCTCGTCGATGATCTCCATCGCGCGCACCTTCGGGGCGCCACTCAGCGTCCCGGCCGGCAGCGTGGCCCGCAGCACGTCGATCGGTCCGAACTCGTCGCGCAGACCGCCCGACACCTGCGACGTCATGTGCATCACGTGGCTGTACCGCTCGAGGGTCATCAGCTCGTCGACCGTCACCGATCCGAACTCGGCGACGCGGCCCACGTCGTTGCGGGCGAGGTCGACCAGCATCACGTGCTCTGCCCGTTCCTTCGGATGTTCGATCAGCTCGGCGGCCATCCGTCGGTCGTCCTCGTCGGTCCGGCCACGCCGCCGTGTACCGGCGATCGGACGCGAGATCACCGTCCGGTCGAGCAGCTGCACCATCGGCTCGGGCGACGAGCCGACGATCGTGAGCTCTGGATGACGCACGAAGTACATGTACGGAGACGGGTTGATCTGCCGGAGCACCCGGTACACATCGATCGGTTCGGCATCGAGTGCCAGGTCGTACCGCTGGGCGAGCACTACCTGGAAGATGTCGCCGTCGAGCACGTACTCCTTCGCCACCTCGACGGCCCGCTGGTAGTCGCCGCCGCCCATCGACGACACGAGCTCGGGGAGCTCGTCGCCGCCGGTCGGAGGCTCGACCGGTGTGTACGCGAGCGGACGGGCCAGCGACTCGACCGAGGCCGTCGCCCGCTCACACGCAGCGTCGTACGCATCGTCGAGTGCCGCCTCGTCGAGCCCGTGGGTCACCACGCTCTCGATCAGGTAGACCCGCTGGCGCCAGTGGTCGAATGCGGCGAGCGAGCCGATCACCGACATCACCGCGTCGGGGAACCCGCGATCGTCGGGCGGCGCGTCCGGCAGCCGCTCCACCTCGCGCACCACGTCGTAGCCGAGGAATCCGACGATCCCGCCGTGCAGCGGCGGCAGCTCGGGGAACTCGGGCGCGTCCATCGCGTCGAGGAGCACCTCCATCGCGGCGAGGATCCCCGAATCGGTCGGAACGTCGACCGGGAGCGGTCCGTCGACCTCCACCCGCGACGACTCGTCCGGTCCGGTCCGCAGTGTCAGCGTCGCCGACGGGTTCCACCCCACGAACGAGAAACGGGCCCAGCGCTCGGCGCCCTCGACCGACTCGAGCACGAACCCGGGTTCCTCACCGACCAGCTTGAGGAACGCCGACACCGGCGTCTCGAGGTCAGCGAGCACCTCGGTCCACACCGGGACCACCGAGTGCTGCGACGCGAGCGCGCGGAACTCGTCGCGAGACGGACGCACGGTCAGTTGGTCGCGCCGAACGAACGGAAGAAGCAGGTTCGGGCGCCGGTGTGGCACGCGCCCGCGCCCTCCTGCTCGACCTTGAAGAGCAGGGTGTCGCCGTCGCAGTCGTAGTACGCCTCGCGCACGAACTGGCGGTCGCCGCTGCTGTCGCCCTTGCGCCACAGCTCCTGCCGGCTCCGCGACCAGTAGACCATCCGGCCCTGCTCGAAGGTCATCCGCAGCGACTCGGCGTTCATCCACGCCATCATCAGGATCTCGCCGTTCTCGACGTCTTGAGCGATGGCCGGCACGAGGCCGTCGTGGTTCCAGGCGATCCCGGCGAACTGCTCGTCGGTGGCCTGGATCATCGCTCCCTGGGGCATGACCTCGAGCCTAGAGATAGAGACCCGTCGACGCCTCGATGCGTTCCGCAGCGACGGCGTGCAGCTCGCGCTCGCGCAGCATCACGTAGTCCTCACCCTGCACCTCGACCTCGTAGCGGTCGTCGGGACTGAACAGCACGTTGTCGTCGACCTGGCAGGCGCGCACGTTCTGGCCGACCGCCACGACCGTTCCCCACACGAGCCGCTTGGCCATCTGGGCCGTGGCGGGGATGAGGATGCCGCCCGACGACTTGCGCTCGCCGTCCTCGTTGGTGTTCACCAACACGCGGTCGTTGAGCATCTTGATCGGCAGCTTCTCGTCGGTCCCCGACATGGTCGGGCAGGGTACCGAGCCGCGCTGCGAGTGGCCCGGTGAAACGGGGCGCGGATCAGTCGGCGATCCAGCTCCCGTGGAACCCTGCGGGCACACGGCGCGGCAGCATCACCTGCGCGACGGGATCGGCCGCCATGTCGGAGGCGTCGAGGATCGTGAGGTGCGATCGGTCGGTCGCGATGTCGTGCACGAACGACATGAGGTACCCGTCGTCGGCACTGGTCGCCCCGTCCGCTGGCACGAACACCGGCTCGCCCGACGTCTGTCCGTCGGGGAACTGGTGTGCTGTTCGCGAGCCACCGTCGGCGAGGTCGTACTTGAAGATCTCGCCGGTGAGACCGTCGGTCGACATCGACATCGTGTAGCCGAACCGGTTCCGGAGGCCGACCTCGGTGTCGGGCACGCGGGGGAACTCCGACGCCCGATCGTCGATCTGGCGCTCCGAGACCGACCCGGTGTCGAGGTCGAATCGCCACTCCCACATGTACGGAGCGTCGGCCGGATCTGCCGAGTCGGGGTCGCCGATCTCGGCCGAGTCGCGCCACAGCTCGTTGATGCGACACCCGTGCACGATCACCTCGTCGTGACCCGACTCGGACTCGGAGGCCGCCACGTCGAACGCGTTGAGCGTGTGGAACACGTAGCACGGGTCGACGTCGAACCAGCGGACGTCACCGTCGCTGCCGTCGCGGGGCATGACGCCGAAGCGAGCCGGATACTCGTCACTCCACCGGATGGGCATGCCGCCCGACATGGCGAGTTCCATGTCGAACACGGCGGGCAGGTCCATGAAGATCGAGTGGTTCCGAGAGACGACGAAGTCGTGCATCATCGTCGGTCCGCCGACGGTGATCTCCTCGCTCTGAACGAGTCGGCCCGACGCATCGACGCGGTGGTACACGAGGTAGGGCGGCACCGAGCTGTACCCGAAGAACAGCAGCTCGCCGGTCTCGGGACAGATCTTCGGATGCGCCGTCATCGCCGTGACGAGACGGCCGTCGAAGTCGCAGGCTCCGACGGTGTCGAGCTGGCGGTCGAGCTCGTAGGGGAACGACCCTTCCTCGAGGGCGAAGATGCGCCCGTTGTGCCCGATGACGTGCGTGTTCGCCGTGCTGACGTCGTAGTTGAACGCAAACGTCTCGGGATCGAGGTACAGGTCCATGCGCTCGACGCCGGGGTTGGCGTGCATCGGCGTGCGCACGTACCGGTTGCGGTACCAGTTGGCCCGACCGCCGTCGAGCTCGATGCCGTGGACCATTCCGTCGCCGAGGAACCAGTGCTCCGACCATCCGGTCTGGGGGTTGGCACCGTTGCGCACGTAGCGACCCGACAACTCCGGTGGGATCGAGCCGATCACCTCGAGATCGGTGACCGTGAGCTCGTCGGTGACCGGCGCTCGGTTCTCACGCAGGTGCCACGGAAGCTCCTCGGCAGCGTCCGCCGCCGTCGTCGGCGATTCAGTCGTCGTCATGTGTCGACCCCCCAGTCGATCTCGGTTCACGTGCTCACGAGCACGTGAGGTTCGGTTCCCCGCCACGAACCGTACTTCGTGCGTTCGTTCACCGACGGCCCGCGCGGCTCCACGGCCTACCCTCGGGCCCATCGACGCGAACCCGCCCATCACCTCGACCGCCATCACGTTCTCGACGCTCGACGGCGCCGAACTCGGGGGCGATCTGTTCGCTCGGGCCGACGGGGACGTCGCGCCGACGGCCGGCGTCGTCGTCGCCCACCCTCATCCGCAGTACGGCGGTGACCGCTTCCATCCGGTCGTCGACGCGATCGCGCGACGAGCGGCGAGGTCGGGATTCTCCGCTCTCCGGTTCGACTTCCGCTCCGACTTCGACGACGGCCGAGGCGAGCGCCTCGACGTGGTTGCGGCCGCCGACCGACTTCGGGCGGAGCTCGGCGACGACGCCCCGATCGTGCTCGCGGGGTACTCGTTCGGCGCGGCGATGGCGCTGTCGGCGACGACCGGTGAGTCACCCGTCGAGGCGGCGGCACTCGCTCTCGTGGCACCGCCGTTTGCCATGTTCGGCGACCCACCGGCTCCCGGCCACGGAGGACCGACCCTGACCCTCGCCCCCGAGCGCGACCAGTTCGGCCCGCCGGATGCAGTGCGCTCGGTGGTCGACGGCTGGCCGGACGGGATCACCTCGGCGACCGCTGTGGAGGTGATCGACGGCGCCGACCACTTCCTCATGGGCGCCGCCGCCGACGTGGGCGAACGGGTCGTCGACTGGATCGGGACGGTGATCAGCCGCTGAACGCGGCCTCGATCTCGGCCATCACGTCGTCGGTCAACTTCGGGATCACGGCGAGCGCACCGAAGTTCTGTTCGACCTGCGACACCTTCGACGCTCCGGTGATGACCGACGACACCATCGGGTGTTTCGTCGCCCAGGCGATGGCGAGCTGCGCCATCGTGCAGTCGAAGCGCTCCGAGATCGGACGCAGCCGCTCGACCTGCTGGAGCGCGTGGGGATCGGTGAGCTGCTCGGCGAGCCACTCGTAGCCCGGCAGCGCGCCGCGCGTGTCGGACGGGATCCCGTCGGCGTACTTGCCGGTGAGGAGACCGGACTTGAGCGGCGACCAGATCGTGTTGCCGTAGCGGTAGTCGTCCCAGAGCCGGGCGTACTCGACCTCGACCTTGTCGCGCTCGAGCAGGTTGTACTGGCTCTGCTCGGTCACCGGCGCGTGCAGGTTCCGGCGGTCGGCGATCTCGATCGCGGCGCGGATCTCGTCAGCCGACCACTCACTCGTGCCCCAGTAGGTGGCCAGGCCACGGTCGACGATGTCGCTCATCGCCCGCACGGTCTCCTCGAGCGGCGTGTTCGGGTCGGCGCGATGGCAGTAGAGCACGTCGACGAAGTCGTGTTGGAAGCGCTCGAGCGACCCCTCGATCGAGTGGAGCAGGTACTTGCGGTTGAGGGTGTTCCGCATGTTCGGCACGTCGCCGTGGATGCCCCAGAACACCTTCGTGGTGAGCACGTACGACCAGCGCGGCCAGCCGAGCTCGCGCAGCACCCGGCCCATGATCGCCTCGCTCTCGCCGCCGGCGTACGCCTCGGCGTTGTCGAAGAAGTTGCAGCCGGCCTCGCCCGCGACCTTCATGCAGTCATAGGCGAGCGAGTCGTCGAGCTGGGTGTCGAACGTGACCCAGCTCCCGAAGCTGAGGATGCTCACCTGCAACCCGGTGTTGCCGAGACGGCGGTACTCCATGTCGGGGTTGACGGCGGGCGCGGACGTGGCGGAACTCATGGGTCCAGTCCTACCCGACGGTGTCGGCACTCGCTCGGTCGGATGCGACCTGATCGCCCATCGTGGTCAACACGTCGCCGCGCAGCTTCTCGACGGTCTTGGCGTAGGCCGCCGGGTCGAGCGTGGTGGCCATCTCGGTCGCCACCTCGACGGTGCGATCGAGCACCTGCTCTGCCGGAGCGACCTCGTCGAGGAAACCCACGTCGACCGCCTCGGCCGGTGTGGTGATCCGCGCGTTCGCGATCGCCCGCTGCAGGTGCCGCCGGCTGAGCCGATCGACGCCGATCGTGAACGCCCAGTCGGGCAGCACCATCCGGATCGCGACCTCGTTGAGACCGATCTTTGCGTCGACGTCGGCGCCGACACGGACGTCGCACCCGAGCAGGATCAGCGCGCCGGCCGCGAGGGCGTGCCCGGTGCACGCGGCGACGACCGGCACCGACGAGCCGTACAGCCGGTGGACGAGCGCGCCACCGTCGGCGACGAGCCGGATGATCGCCGCGAAGTCGTCGCCGCCCATGACCGACAGGTCGAATCCCGCGGAGAACCGTCCTGGGCGACCGTGGATGACGAGCGCCCGGATCTCGTCATCGTTCTCGGCCTCGGTGATCGCCGAATCGATGGAGGTGATCATCGACGCCGAGAGTGCGTTGGCCTTCCCGTCGTCGAGGTGGGCGACGAGGACGGGTCCTCGGCGTTCGAGCATGACTGCATCCGACATGCGCCGCACGCTACTGACGCCACACGGCGCGGACCTCAGACGGGTCGGACGGCGAGTCCGGCCTCGGCCATGACGGCCTTGGCGTCGGCGACCGAGTGCTCGCGGTAGTGGAAGATCGAGGCGGCGAGCACCGCATCGGCTCGGCCCTCGACCACACCCGCGACCAGGTGCTCGAGCGTGCCGACGCCGCCCGATGCGACGACCGGCACCGACACCGCCTCGGCGATGGCCCGGGTGAGCACGTTGTCGAAGCCCTGGCGCGTGCCGTCGCGATCCATCGAGGTGAGCAGGATCTCGCCGGCCCCGAGCTCGACGGCGCCGACCGCCCACTCGACCGCGTCGATGCCGGTCGGGGTCCGCCCACCGTGGAGGAACACCTCCCACGAGAGGCCGTCCTCCCGGGCCTTCGCGTCGATGGCGACGACGACGCACTGACGGCCGAACACGTCCGCAATCTCGGTGATCAACTCGGGCCGCTCGACGGCCGCGGTGTTGACGCTGACCTTGTCGGCGCCCGCCTGGAGAATCGCCCGGGCGTCTTCGAGCGTCCGGATCCCTCCGCCGACGGTGAACGGGATGTACACCTGCTCCGCGACCGCCTCGACCATGTGGACGACGGTGTCGCGCCGATCGCTTGACGCTGTGATGTCGAGGAACACGAGTTCGTCGGCGCCCTCCTCGTCGTAGCGGGCGGCGAGTTCGACGGGATCGCCGGCGTCGCGCAGATCGACGAAGTTCGTGCCCTTCACCACCCGTCCGTCCTTCACGTCGAGGCAGGGAACCACACGTGCGACCCTCACGGTCGTCCCGTTCCGCCGAGGGCCACCAGACGCTCGACCGCCTCGGCGACCGTGAACCGGCCCTCGTACAGCGCCTTGCCGGTGATGATCCCGGCGAGGCCGTCGATCGCCGCCAACGCGTCGAGATCGTCGAGGCCGGACACGCCACCCGACGCCACCACCGGCACGTCGCTCGCCGCGACCGAGGCGGCGAGTCCCTCGACGTCGGGGCCGTCGAGCATGCCGTCGCGGCCGATGTCGGTGATCACGAACGCCGCGGCGGCCGGGTATCGGCCGTACGCGAGGTCGAGGGTGAGCCCGGACCCTTCGGTCCAGCCGTGGATGGCGACCTCACCGTTGCGGTGGTCGAGACCGACCGCGACGTCGACGATCTTCGACGCCCGCTCGACGAGTCCCGGATCGGCGACGGCCGCCGACCCCATGACCACCCGCGCCACGCCGGCGTCGGCCAGCTCGGACACGTCGCCGAGCGAGCGCACTCCTCCGCCGGTCTGCAGTCGTGCATCGTCACCGATCGCCGCGGCGATCGACGCGATGACCGGCCGGTTGATCGGATCGCCCGACCGGGCGGCGTCGAGGTCGACCACGTGGACCCACGGGGATCCGGCCTCGACGAACGACCGGGCGACGGCGACCGGATCGTCGCCGTAGACGGTCTCGTCGGCGTAGTCACCCTGCCGCAGGCGGACGACCTGGCCGCCGCGCAGGTCGATCGCCGGGAACAGCTCGGGAACGCCAGCACTCATGCTCGGCACCCGTCGACGAAGTTGGTGAGGAGCCGCAGGCCGGCGCGGCTCGACTTCTCGGGGTGGAACTGCGCGGCGAACACGTTGTCGCGTCGGAAGGCGGCGTTGACCGTGCCGCCGTAGTCGACGGTGGCCGCCACCTGTGCCGGGTCGTCGGGCACACCGTGGAGGGAGTGCACGAAGTAGACCCATGCGTCGTCGGTCAACCCGGCGAGCATCGGATCGTCGGGCACCGTGACGTCGAGACGGTTCCACTGCATCTGCGGCACCTTGAGCCCGTCGGTCGGCTCGATCCACCGGACGGTTCCCTCGAACACGCCGAGCCCCTTGACCCGCTCTCCCGAGCGAAGCTCATCGGAGTCGGAAAAGAGCATCTGCATCCCGACGCAGATCCCGAGGAACGGTCGTCCGCTCGCCACCGCCTCGTGCGACGGGTCCTCCAGACCCGTCGACCGCAGTGCATCCATGCACGCTCCGAACGCGCCGACGCCGGGCAGCACGACGCCGGCAGCATCGGCGATGAGCGCCGGATCGGCGGTGAGGCGGGCGTCGGCCCCGCAGTGCTGCAACGCCTTGTGCGCCGAGTGCAGGTTGCCGATGCCGTAGTCGAGAACGGCGACGAGAGGCGCGGTCACGGTGAGCCCGTCACAGCACACCCTTGGTGGACGGTACGCCCGACGCGTCGTCGATGCGGACGGCGTCGCGGAGCGCCCGACCGAGGCCCTTGAACGTGGCCTCGACGACGTGGTGGGTGTTGCGCCCACGGACGAGTTCGACGTGCAGGGTGATGGCCGCCGAGGTGGCGAACGACGACACCGCGTGCTCGGCGAGCTGCGGGTCGAATGCCGGGTCGCCGAGAGGCAGCGACTCGGGGATGTCGACGTGCCACTCGACGTGGGGCCGACCCGACAGATCGAGGGCGATGTCGATCAGCGACTCGTCGAGCGGGTACCGCCCGCTCGCGAATCGACGGACACCGGCCTTGTCGCCCAGCGCCTCGGCGAACGCCTCACCCAACGTGATGGCGACGTCCTCGACGGTGTGGTGCGTGTCGATGTGCAGATCGCCCTGGGCCTGAACGGTGAGGTCGAACCCGCCGTGCCGGCCGATCTGGTCGAGCATGTGGTCGTAGAACGGGATCCCGGTCGAGATGTCGGTGCGGCCCGATCCGTCGAGGTCGATCGTGATCTCGATCGACGTCTCCTTGGTGCTGCGGCTGCGGCTCGCGGTCCGGCTCATGAGGCGCTCCTGATCACGTGTCCAGTGTGCCGCCCAGGATCTCGCCCAGCGCGCCGAGAAACGCACCGTTCTCGTCGGGGGTGCCGATCGTGACGCGGAGGCATCCGTCGAGCCGCGGCCAGCTCGTGCAGTCGCGCACGAGGATGCTGTGGTCGACCAGGGCCTGCCACACCTCTCGACCGGGAACCGATCTCGGCCGGAACAGGACGAAGTTGGCCCCCGAGTCGAACACGTCGGTGTCGAGTCGGCGGAGGCCGTCGGTGATCCGATCGCGTTCGGCGACGAGGAGCTCGACGCGCTCGTTCATGTCGTCGACGAACCGCAAGGCGATCCGACCGGCGAGCTGCTTCGCGGCATCGAGGTGGTACGGGAGCACGACCTTCTCGAGTTCGGCGACCAACCAGCTCGGTCCGACGAGGTACCCGAGGCGGGCGGCCGCCATGGACCACGTCTTCGAGAACGTGCGGGTGACGACGAGCGGACGATCGTCGGACACGAGGTCGACCGCCGACCACGGGGCGAACTGCGCATAGGCCTCGTCGACGACGACGAGACCGGACGCGCGGTCGAGGAGCTGATCGACGCGTTCGGGAGGCTCGACGAGCCCGGTCGGGTTGTTGGGCGACGTCAGGAACACGACGTGCGGATCGTGCTCGTCGATGAGACGGTCGACCTCGGCCGGATCGAGGGTGAAGTCGACGCCGCGCTCGCCCTCGACGACCGTCGACCCGATCACGCGAGCGATCTGGGCGTGCATCTGGTACGTCGGTTCGAACGTCCCGACCATTCGTCCGGGGCCGGCATACGCGAGCAGGATCGTCTGGAGGACCTCGTTCGAGCCGTTGGCGGCGAACACGTTCTCAGGGGTCACGCGGTGCATCTCGGCGATGGCTGCCCGGAGCTCGCGCGCCGCACGATCGGGATACCGGTGCCAGTCGAGACGGCTCAGCTCGGCGGCGTACGCATCGCGGAACGCATCGGGCGGCGGGAGCGGCGACTCGTTGGTGTTGAGTCGGACGTCGACGTCGACCTGGGCGGAGTGGTACCCCTCGAGCATCCGGAGGTCGTCGCGGACGGGGATCACGTCGGGCGAGGGTACCGGCCGAGGTACGGTCGATCGGCGTGACGAATTCGAGTTCATCCGGCTCCGACCGGGAACCGTCCGGGGCCAGCACGGAATCGACCGCCACCGAGCTCGCCACGATCGCCGACCACGTCGCCGACTACCGCGCTCGGGTGGCCGCACTGGCCGAACGACACCTCGGCACCGAGCGCGACGACTTCGTGACCGCCATCCACGAGGCCGAACGACAGCTCCGGGTCGCCGAGCGCGGTCTCGTGCGCGCGGTACGCGCAGGTCGCTGAAAAATGGCGACGGCCCCTGGTGGAGGGGCCGTCGCTCGGCGACGCCAGGCGGCGGATCCCGGCTGTCGCATCACCAGGTGGCGGGAACCTGGTCTGGCTCCAGTTTGCAGCATCCTGCCGACGACCGCAACAGCCAGCGGTACGGTGATTTGGTGCGCTGTCTCGAGATCAAGCGGGAGATGGCCGACGAGGACCTCGCGGCGGTCACCCACCTGCTCAACGCTGCGGCCCGAGCCGACCGTCGGCGTCCGCTGAGCGACCATCTGTACCTCGATCTGTTCAACGGGGGCCTCGAATCCGGGTTCGCCGGCCTCGTGGCCTGGGAGCCGGGGCACGAACACCCCGTCGCCTACGCGCAGGTGTCGAAGGCGAACGAGTCGCAGATCGTCGAACTCGTCGTCCACCCCCACCATCGGTACGAGATGGCCACGATCGGCCCCGAACTCCTCGATGCGGCGCTCGACGTGGTCCGAGCCGAGGGCGGCGGACCGGTGAACTGGTGGGTGTACGAGCCCACGTCGGCGCACCAGTGGATGGCCGACGCGATCCACATGGTCCCGGGCCGAACCCTCTACCAGATGCGTCGGGCGCTGCCGACCGAGCGCCACGCCACGGTCGAGACCCGCGCGTTCGTGCCCGGTTCCGACGACGAGGAATGGCTCGCCGTCAACAACGCCGCATTCGCCGACCACTCCGAGCAGGGTGGTTGGACGCTCGAGACGTTCCGACAACGACGGACCGAGCCCTGGTTCCAGCCCGAAGGGTTCCGGGTGCACGAACGCGACGGGCGCATCGCGGCGTTCTGCTGGACCAAGGTCCACGAGCCCGACCACGAGGCCGAGGGCACGTCGCCCACCGACGGCCACGACGGCCGGCTCGGCGAGATCTACGTCATCGCGGTCCATCCCGACTTCCACGGCCTGGGTCTCGGCTCCGAACTGACGCTCGCCGGGCTCGATCACCTCGCCGCGCAAGGCATCCGCACCGGGATCCTGTACGTCGACGGCGACAACGAGGCGGCGGTCCGCACCTACCGGCGTCTCGGGTTCGAGATCCACTCGACCAACGCGGCGTTCACCACGTCGGTCGACGCCCGCACCGGCGCCACCCCCGAGCGCATCGGAGACTGCTGATGACTTCGACCGATCTCGTGTCCGGGTCGACGGCCGAACCGGCCACCACGCTGCCCAGATGGTCGGTTGACGATCTCCACGACGGATTCGACGCGCGCTCGTTCCTCGACTCGATGGAGCAGGTGGCTGCCGACCTCGACCGCCTCGTCACGACCTTCGACCAGCACGGAGTCCGGGCGATCGAGTCCCGTGTGCCGACCGACGCCGACGCCCGGATCGCCGACGAAGTGATCGACGGCTTCAACCGAGTGTCCGACCAGCTCGACCTGCTCGGTGCGTTCACCTACGCGACGGTCTCGACCGACAGCCGCGACGCCACCGCGCAGGCGACGATGAGCGAGCTCGAGCCGCTCGAAGCGCGCCTCCGTCCGCTCCTCGCCCGGCTCGCAGACTGGGTCGGCGCCCTCGATCCCGCGCTGATGGCGGAACTGAGTGACGTCGCCGCCGACCACGTCGGTCCGCTCACCCGTCTGGCGGCGCGGGCACACCACCAGATGAGCGAGGCCGAGGAGAACCTCTACGCCGAGCTCGCCACCACCGGCGCCGGCGCGTGGAACCGCCTCCACCGCACCATGACGTCGCAGCTCACGGCCGACGTCGACCTGCCCGACGGCACCGACACGATGCCGCTGCCCGCCGTGCGGGGACTGGCCACCCATTCTGACCCCGACGTCCGGCGCGCCGGCTACGACGCCGAGCTCGTCGCCTGGCCGTCGATCGAGGTGCCCGTTGCTGCGGCGATGAACGCCATCAAGGGCGAGGCGAACACCGTCAACCGGCGACGTCACTGGGACTCACCCATCGAGGCGTCGCTGTTCGCCAACAGCGTCAGCCGAGCCACGTTCGACGCGATGCAGGCCGCCGTCAGCGCGTCGCTGCCCGACTTCCGGAGGTGGATGCGATCCAAGGCCGCCCTCCACGGACACACGTCCGGAACCCTGCCGTGGTGGGACCTCGTCGCCCCAGCGACCGTCGGGTCGAGCGAGCTGTCGTGGACGGAGGGGATCGACGTGGTGCGTACGGCGTTCGGCGGATACTCGCCGACGCTCGGCGGACTCGTCGACCGGGCGCTCGCCGAGGAATGGATCGATGCCGAGCCACGCGATGGCAAGTCGGGCGGCGCGTTCTGCATGCCGTTCATCGACGATCGGTCGCTGGTGCTGCTCAACTGGTCGGGATCGGCCGAGTCGGCCCAGACGACCGCCCACGAACTCGGCCACGCCTACCACAACACCACGCTCGCCGAGCGGACGAACCTGCAGCGTCGGCTCCCGATGGCGCTCGCCGAGACGGCATCGATCTTCTGCGAGACCCTCGTGGTCGAAGCGGGCCTCGAGCGACTGCAGGGCGAGGCACACGCCGCGGAACGACTGGCACTGCTCGACGTCGATCTCCAGGGCACCAACCAGGTGGTCGTCGACATCCGCTCCCGCTTCACGTTCGAGACCGAGGTGTTCGCCCGGCGCCAGCGACGCACGCTCTCGCCCGACGAGCTGTGCGAGATGATGAACGAGGCCCAGGCCGACGCGTACGGCGACGGACTCGACCAGTCGACCGCCCACCCGTACATGTGGCTCCTCAAGCCGCACTACTACAGCTCGCACTTCTACAACTGGCCGTACACCTACGGCCTGCTGTTCGGCCTCGGGCTGTTCTCCGAGTACCGGTCCGATCCCGAGAGGTTCCGGGTGGGCTACGACGACCTGCTGTCTCGGGCGGGTATGGACACCGCCGAGCAGCTCGGCGACGCGTTCGGACTCGACGTGACCGACGAGGCCTTCTGGACGGCCAGCCTCGACGTCGTCCGCGGGCGGATCGACGACTACTGCGCACTCGCCGACGGAGTCGGCGCCCCATCTCGTGCACATCCGCGTTCCTGACACACGCGAACGTTCACGAGAACGGTCGCTGTACGACCTCGACCGCGTCGCGCTCGGCGACGCGCTCGACGGTGAGCCGAGGTACCGGCTCGATCAGCTCTGGTCGGGGCTGTACGAGCAGCTGCGGACCCCCGACGAGATCACCAACCTGCCGAAGGGCCTGCGGGCGCGACTCACCGACGAGCTGCCACTCTCGCTGACCGCGGTCACCGAGTCGATCAGCGACTCGGGCGACACGATCAAGTTCCTGTGGGAGATCGCCGGCGGAGCCCGGATCGAGACGGTGCTGATGCTGTACCCCGATCGGGCGACGGTGTGCGTCAGCAGCCAGGCGGGATGTGCCATGGCGTGCGGATTCTGCGCCACCGGCCAGGCGGGGTTCACCCGTCACCTCACGGTCGGCGAGATCGTCGAGCAGGTGGTCCGGGCCGCACGGCGGGCCGCCGACGCCGATCGCCGCGTGTCGAATGTCGTGTTCATGGGCATGGGCGAGCCGATGGCGAACCTGGCGAACGTCATCCCGGCCACCGAGCGGATCCACGGCGACCTCGGTCTCTCGGCACGGCACATCACGATCTCGACCGTCGGTCTCATTCCGGGCATCCGTGCACTGCGCGACGTCGAGCTGCCGGTCAACCTCGCCGTGTCGCTCCATTCGGCCAATGACGCCGACCGCGACGCACTCGTACCGATCAACAAGCGGTACCCGCTCGACGACCTGCTCGACGCGTGCGCCGACTACCTCACCGTGAAGAACCGCCGGATCAGCTTCGAGTGGGCGATGATCGACGGCGTCAACGACCGACCGTCCGACGCCGACGAACTCGCCGGACTGTGTCGACGGCTGCGCCCGCGGGCCCACGTCAACCTCATCCCGCTCAACCCCACGCCGGGCTACCCCACGAAGGGCACATCGCTGAAGCGGGTGTACGAGTTCCGCGATCGCCTCGAGGACCTCGGTGCCAACGCCACGGTCCGCCAGAACCGCGGCACCGACATCGACGCCGCCTGCGGCCAACTCGCCGCCGGCCAGCCCGTCACCGTGAACGTGACCCCGGGTGTCAGACCCGGGACGTAGCGCTCAGTCGTCGAGGTAGCGGGGGTTGGCGACGCGGAGCTTGTCCTCCGCGGTCGCGCGGAGCTCGGCGAGGAGTTCGTCACGTCGGTCGTCGAACCCGCCGGAACGGATGGCGGCAGCGAGTTCGGTGTCATCGGCGACGCCCAGCCGATCCAGGCGCTCCCGGTGCGCCGCCGCCTGGTCGGCGCCGAGCGCCATCTCGCGTTCGACCATCGACAGCACGTTCACGGCGACCCGCGTGTGGAAGCGGAGCCGACCGGTCGTGTTCGCGGCGACGTCTCGCTCGAGCCACTCGCGGACCGCTTCGACCAGCTCCGCAGCCGTGGGGACGTCGTGCGGCTCAGCCATGGTCGTCTCCTCTCACCAGCGGCCCTCCAGCGCATCGAGCAGATCGAGCTCGTTCTCGCAAACCCGTCGTCCGATCGCCGCGAGCTCGTGGCTCCGCACCATGCCCGACCGGTGTGCGGTCATCTGCGTGATGCACATGATCCCCCACTTCCAGACGCCGAGGATCTCCCACCACCGCACGGTCGCCGCATCGACGGCCACGCCCGCCTCGACCTCGTACGCGGCGAAGAGCTCCTCCCGCTCACCGAGACCGGCGACGGGTGCGGACTGCCCGAAGCGCCACGCGCGGACGCAGACCCACCCGAGGTCCTCCATCGGGTCGCCGAGATGCGCGAGCTCCCAGTCGATCACCGCTGCGAGTCCGTCGCCGTCGACGATCACGTTCCCGAGCCGGAAATCGCCGTGCACGAGGCAGGGCGCACGCTCCGCCGGTCGATGCTCGATCAGCCACCGACGAGCCAGTTCGAGCACGGGGTGCGGCTCACCGACGTCGTCGAGGACCTGGGTGTAGAACTCGACGGGATCGGCCGACGCCAGACCGTCGACCGACGACGGATCGATCCGGTGGATACGCGCCAGGGCCCGCCCGAAGTCGTCGACGAGTCGAGGCCGAGCCTCGGCGTACTCGTCGTCTCGTTGGATCTTCCGGGCGATGGTCTCGCCGTCGATCGCCTCGAGGATCATCGCCGTGGTGCCGTCGCCGACGTCGTCGGCATGGAGCAGAGCGGGCACCGGAACACCTGCCTCGCCCGCAGCGCGGACCACCGCCGCCTCCACGAGCATGTCGCGCTCGTCGCCCTGCCGCTGGCGCTGGACCACGAGCGGTCGACCGTCGGCGGTGAACCTCCACGTCTCGCGCGACGCTCCGCCGGACAGTCGGGTCAGGCCCTCGATCGACCCGGCGCCGAGCGCCGACGCGAGCCAGCCGGCCAACTCGCTCTTCGCTGCGGCGGGGTCGGCCATCGCCGACGATGGTCGCAGATCAGCAGCCGGCAGCCCGAACGGACGGAGTGGGGTTCACCGCCTGGCCGCCGCCCGGATGCACCTGGAAGTGCAGGTGCGGCACGCCCGTGGCGTTCCCCGTGTCGCCGTTGTACCCGATGATGTCGCCCTGCTCGACCCGGCGGCTCACGCCCTCGTACCGGCTGAGGTGGGCGTAGTAGTACCGGTTGCCGTTGTCACCGACGAGCGACACCGCGTTGCCGCCGAGCCGGTTCTGCTTGAACGTGGCGAAGCCGCCGATCACGGCGAAGATCGGGATGCCCATCGGGGCGAGCATGTCGACGCCCTGGTGACGCCGGCCGCCGGAACGGGGAGCACCCCACGTGTCGGCATACGCCGAGCCGGGCATCGGGCAGATGATGTTGTCGACGTAGCCGCCCGCGGTGAACACACCCGACGGGTCGTTGCCGCCGCCGCCCTCGCCGGTGCGGCCGCCGCTGGTCCCACCCGATCGACCGCTGTCGGGCGGCAGGGTCGAGGCCGGCGGGAGGGTCGTCGTGGTCGTGGTGGTCGTCGGCCCGACGGGGACGTCGTCGCCGCTCTCGCCGGCATCGCCACCGTCGTCGGGGGGCTCGACGAGCGTCGAGGGTGGGACGGTGGTCGACGTGGTCGGGATCGTCTCGACACCGGGATTCGGATTCGCCCGGGCCTCGGCCTCGGCCTGGCGGCGAGCCTCCTCCTCGAGCCGTGCTCGCTCCTCGGCGATCTGCGCTTCGAGCGCACGCTGGACGGCCTCGTCTGCGAGACGCTCCTCCTCGATCGCACGGAGCCGCTCGACTTCGGCGTTCGCCTCGTCCTGGAGGGCGAGGTAGACGTCCTGTTGCGCCTCGACGTCGCGCTGCTGATCGGCGACGTCGTCCTGCAGGTCGCGCAGATCCTCCTCGGCGGCCTCGAATCGATCGATCACGTCGGCACCCGTGTTGGTCGCGACGTCGACGAGCACCTCGGCCTGGATCTGGTCCTGTGGCCGACCGATCTCGGTCAGCAGCGGGATCCCCGCGGTCCCACTCTGCATGAAGCGACTGACGGCGACGTTCTCGACCTCGCGGCGCAGCGCATCGACCTCGGCCTGCAGCTCGGCCTCCTGACCCTCGAGGCGAACGAGCTCGTCCTCGAGCAGTGCGAGTTGCGAGTTCGCTTCGAAGAACGCCTCGGCGGCGGCGTTGGCGCGGTCCCGGGCCTCGCGGATCTCGCGGGCAGCCTGTTCAGCGGGGCTCTCGGACTGGGCGGAGGCCGTCGGACCAGAACCGACCAGCGGCGGGACCACTCCGACAGCGACCGCGGCCGCGAGCAGCGAGGCGACGAGCGGCGTCGAGGCGCGGCGACGAGAGGACGCGAGTCGCCCGGCTCCTCTCACGGCGGGCAGGGTAGACGACGTTACAGTCGCGTGACGGCCACCGCTGGATCGTTTCGTCGTGTCGACGGGCACCGGTTTGGTATCGGCATGTCGCAAGGGATTCTCAAGCTCGATCGGGTGGTCGTCCGCCGTGACGGCGTCGAGATCCTGCGCGAGACGTCACTGTGCGTCGATCCGGGCGAACGCTGGGTGGTCCTCGGGCCGAACGGGTCGGGCAAGACCACGATGATGCGGGTGATGGCGTTGTACGACCATCCGTCGTCCGGAACGGTCGAGGTCCTCGGTGAGCGACTGGGCTCGACCGACGTGCGCGAGCTGCGTCGGCGGGTCGGGTACGCCGCGGCGGCGCTCGCCGACCAGCTCCGGCGGGACCTCACCGCTCACGACGTCGTGAAGACCGCACGCTTCGCCGCACTCGAACCCTGGTGGCACCGCTACGAGCCCGCCGACGACGAGCGCGCCGACGAGTGTCTCGATCGCCTCGGCGTCGGACGCCTGTCGCCGCGCCGGTTCGGCACGCTCTCGTCGGGAGAGCAACAGCGGGTGCTGCTCGCTCGCACGCTCATGAACGATCCGGCGGTGGTGCTGCTCGACGAACCGTCGGCCCGACTCGACCTCGGAGGGCGGGAGCAGCTCGTGGGGACCCTCGCCGATTTCGCCGACGATCCGCAGGCTCCACCATTCGTCATGGTGACCCACCACGTGAACGAGATCCCTCCCGGCATCACACACGCCGCTCTGATGAGCGACGGATCGGTGCGGGCGAGCGGATCGATCGACGACGTCCTGACATCGTCGGCCCTGTCCGACTGCTTCGGGTTGCCGCTCGAACTCGAGCGACGCGACGACGGCCGCTTCACCGCATTCAGCACGCGCGGCGTCAGTTCGCCGTGACGAGGTCGAGGAGCGCCCTGCTCCCCTGCTCGACGTAGTCGTCGAGGACTCGCTGGAGGACGAGGCCGCTCCACAGTCGCCCGCCGTACTCGAGGGTCATCGTGAGCTGCGTGGCGACGTCGACGGGCACGAGGTCGACGCCGAGGATCCACGGGCTGTGGTCGCGACCGTCGACCTCGTGACGCGTGAACACCACCCGCTCGTCGACGACGTGCTCGGTGCGCTCCATCCGCAACAGCTTCGACCGGGTGAGCGGGCCCACCTTGGCCCGCAGCTCGACGTACCACGCCGGGACGCCGGCGGCCTCGGGCCGCGCGTCGGCGGGCCGGACCTCGGACACGAGACCCATCCACAGCGGATACGAGTCGAGGCCGGAGACGTGCCCGAACAGCACGGACGGCTCGCAGGGAGCGACGAGCTCGCGGACGATCTGCACGAGGAGCTCAGCGTGGACACTCGTCGCCGCGGAATGCTCGGGCGAGGAGCGGACTGCGTGCGGAGAGCAGACCGTCGAGGTCGTCGGAGTGGTCGAACTGGGGCATCCAGGGCTCGGGCTCGACGGGATCCGGCGACTCGGCGGCTTGCACCGGCTCGACCCGCTCGGCAACCACGTCGACGACTGCGGCGCCGACTGCGCCCGACGTGATGGCCGTCGTCGGTTCGAGGACGAGCTGTTCGACGTCGGACCGACGAT
>JBCDAK010000068.1:0-21978 GCA_039185545.1 Actinomycetota bacterium | reverse complement strand
GCGGAAGGCTCGGGTGCGCCAGGAACGTCATCAGCCCGTGGGCGAGCCGGAGTTCACGATTGGCGACCGCGACGAGCGCCGAGTTGCCGCCGTGGCCGTTGAAGAACACGAGCTTGCGAGCGCCGGCGTGGGCGACGCAGCGGCCGATGTCGTCGAGCACGGCGAGGAGTGTGGTCGCCGACAACCAGATGGTGCCCGCCGACCACGCGTGCTCGTTCGACTTCGTGAACGCGAGCGGCGGCAGGAGCCAGACGTCGTGGTCGTCGCCGACGGCGTCGACGGCGGCGGCCGAGACCCGATCGGCGATCACGAGATCGGTGTCGAGCGGGAGGTGAGGTCCGTGCTGTTCGATCGCCCCGAGCGGTTGGACGACGATCGAGCGGTCGGTGATCGAGTCGGCGACCTGAGGTCCCCGCAGCGCCGCCAGTTCACGGCGACGCGGTCGCTCCGGCCGATCGCTGCGCTCGGTGCTCGCCTCCATCGCGGTCACGGTAGGCGAGGCGCGTCGAGGCGCGGGAAGATGTCGACGTGACGTCTGCACCTGCATCGGCGACCGCCCCCTCCCCGTCGCGCCGCGTCTCGGACCCGACCAGTGCCGATGCGGTGTTGATCGGAGGCGGACACAACGGACTCGTCGCGGCGGCGTACCTCGCGCGGTCGGGGCTCGACACCGTGGTCATCGAGGCACGCTCCATGGTCGGCGGCACCGCGGCGAGCGAGCCGTTCGGTGGCGCCACGGTCAACATCTGCAACTGCGACCACCTCACGTTCCGCACGACTCCGGTCGTCGAGGAGCTCGGCCTCGAGGGGCACGGATTGCGGTACGTCGACGTCGAACCGGCGCAGATCAACCGCCTCTGGGACGGCGGTGGGACGACCGCCTGGTCGGTGCACCACGACCTCGATCGGACGCTCGACGAGATCGGAGCGATCGACGCCGCCGCCGCGCAGGCCTACGGCCGCTACGCCCGGGCGGCCGCACCCGCAGTGCGCATGGTGTTCGAGGCTGCGGCCGAGCCACCGACTCTGAGCGGCCTGACGCGCCTCGCCGTGCGCCGTCGCCTCGCCGGACTCCGCACACTGTTCGGCTGGAGCCGGCGCAGCGCCGCCGACGTGCTCGAGTCGTTCTTCGCCGACGACCTCGTCAGTGCGCCCGCCGCGGTGATGGGCCCGATGGTGTGGGGCATCTCACCGCGCACGCCCGGGTCGGGTCTCGGGGCGCTCGCGCTGGCGATGCGGCACGTCGGTACCGTCGGACGACCGATCGGAGGGAGTGGTGCGGTGACCGAGGCGCTCCGGAAGTCTCTCGAGTCGGCCGGGGGTGTCGTGCGTACCTCGTCGCGGGTGACCCGGATCCGCTGCGATGCCGATCGCGTCGTCGGCGTGACACTCCACGACGGCACCGAGATCGATGCCGGAATCGTCGTGTCGGCGTGCAACCCGCACGACACGTTCCTGCAGTGGTTGCACGAACCGCCGCAGGTCGCCCGCGACCTCGTCCGACGCTGGGAGGCGACGCCGCACCACGACGGCTACGAATCGAAGCTCGACCTCGTCGTCGATCGGGAACCGACGTGGCGAGACGACGACCGTTCGATGGGCCCGACCACGGTGGTCGCGCCCTCGATGGACGACATCGACCGGGCGGCTCGGATCATGGCGGACGGTGAAGTGCTGGAGCAGCCGGCGCTCCTGGTCAACGTGCCGACGCTGCTCGATCCCACGATGGCGCCCGAGGGGCGTCACGTGGTGAGCATCGAGGCGCTGTTCACGCCGTACGCCCGTCCGGGCGGGTGGGCCGACGGCGTCGAGGCCGAGCGCTGGCTCGACCTGTTCGACGGCCTGTGCGAGCCCGGGTTCCGGGACTCGATCATCGAGTGGCGTGCCGTCACGCCCGATCGCTACGAGTCGGACTTCCACCTCCCCGCAGGGCACGCGACGAGCTTCGCCGGTGGTCCCTTGGCGGCGCTTCGCAACCCGAACCCGGAGTTGACGGCGTACGAGACGGTCGTGCCCGGGCTGTACCTCACCGGCGCGGCGACGTTCCCTGGGGCGGGCGTGTGGGGCGCGAGCGGCCGAAACTGCGCGTCGGTGGTCGTCGCCCGCCACGCCTGATCACCGTCCCGCCACCCTCCGCGCAACACTGTGACCGACGTCACGAGCGCTCTGCCGGGTCGCGGAATCCAGCACCGACGATCGTGGTTGGACCTGATGTCGAAAGGACCCCTCACATCATGACCGCCAGCTTGTCGTTGGGCCGCTTCTCAGGAATCCCGATTCGAGCGCACTGGAGCACGGCGTTGGTCGCCCTGCTCTTCGGACTCAGCTTCACCGCGCAACTCGGCGTCGTCGCCGGCGTCATCGCGACCGTTGCGTTCTTCCTGTCCATCCTCGCCCACGAGCTCGGGCACGCCCTCGTCGCCCGTCGGCACGGTGTCGAGACCCAGGGGATCGACCTCTGGGCGCTCGGTGGCGTCGCCCGTCTCGATCGCGAGGCCCCGACGCCTCGCGCCGAGGCGCTGATCGCCGTGGCCGGGCCAGCCGTCAGCCTGGTGCTCGGCGCCGTCGGTCTCGGCGTCGGAGTCGCGCTCGAGTCGGCCGCGGTGTTCTCGATCGGCTTCATCAACGCACTTCTCGCCGTCTTCAACATGCTGCCCGGCGCACCGCTCGACGGCGGACGGGTCGTGAGGGCCTGGCGCTGGGCTCGCACCGGCGACCGCTACCGAGCGACCCGCGACGCCGGCAACGCTGGTCGGGTACTCGGTTGGAGCCTCGGCCTCCTGGGCGTCGGCCTGGTGTTCGCCGGGCAGCCCGGCATCTTCCTCGCCGTCGTCGGCGCGTTCATCGCCATGAGCGCACGGGTCGAGATCGCGTCGTCGTACGTCGTCGAGCAGTTCGCCGGCCAGCGGGTCGGCGACCTCGCCTGGTACGGGGTCGCCCACGCCGGCAACGACATGGACGCCGACTCGATGATCTGGCAGCGGTCCCGCATCGGCGGGGCCGGCGCCGTGGCGGTCGACGCCACCGGCGACGGTCAGATCGACGGAATCGTGCTCGAAGAGCAGCTCTGGGCCATCCCGACCGAGCAGCGGGGGATGACCCTCCTCAGCCAGCTCATGGTTCCCTGGGACGCCACGGCGCGTGCCTCGGCCGACGACGACCTCGCCTCGGTGCTGCCCCGACTCAACCCGGCGCGACCCATCGTGACGGTGTGGGACGGTGATCGCCTCGCCGGCATCGTGCCCATGGCCGCACTGCGCGAGCGCCTCCAGCGAGCTCAGCAGGCCGTCGCCGGCACCTGATCGTTCGCGGCCGCCGTCACCGCCCGCCGCCACTCACGTCAGCGCATCCCACAACACCCCCAACATGAGCTGACACGAAGCCCGCCAGCCGCCACTCACGTCAGCGCATCCCACAACATCCCCAACATGAGCTGACACAAGACGCAGCGACCGCTCAGGTCAGCGCTTCCCGCGACATTCCGAACATGAGCTGACACAAGACGCAGCGACCGCTCAGGTCAGCGCATACTGCGACACCCCCAACATGAGCTGACACGAAGCCCGCCCGCCGCCACTCACGTCAGCGCATCCCACGACACCCCCAACATGAGCTGACACGAAGCCGGCTGTTCGAGCAGCTTGTGTCCGACGGGCTCAGGCGTCGGCGACCGACCAGTCGCGCTTCGCGACCGGTGGCTGGTCGGACCAGGGGAAGTTGATCCAGAGGTCGGTGTACTTCCAGACGTAGTCGCACTTCACGACCGAGTGGGACTTCTCGTAGATGCACGCCGTGCGCACCTCGCCGACCTTGCCCTCGCAGAACTCCTGGACCGACTGGAGCGTGTGCCCGGTGTCGGCGACGTCGTCGACGACGAGGATCTTGCCGTCGGACAGGTCGACGAAATCGGGTGCCGGCGGGAGGATCCGCGGCACGTCGAGGCGCTCGTCGACGCCGGTGTAGAACTCGACGTTCATCGTGTAGACGTTCTTGACCGACAGCGCGTAGCCGATGGCGCCGGCCGGGAGCAGCCCTCCCCGGGCGATGCCCAGGACCATGTCGGGCTCGTAGCCGTCGTCGGCGACCGACTGAGCCATCGACCTCGTGGCCTCCCCCAGCATGTCCCAGGTCATGATCTCGCGCTCGTCAGACATCGCCGCCGAACCTACTCGCCAGCATCGGCGAGCTCATCGCCACAATCGGATCCGCTCTGATCGTTCCGTCGAGCCCCGGGGTCGAGGGAACGATCAGAGGCAGATGTCGGACGGTCGGACGGGGACGCGGGCGAGCGGCTTGGGGGCGCCGGCCTGGGCCAACGCGTCGCGGATGGCGGCCACGACCGCCGGGGTCGACGAGATGCAGGGCGGCTCGCCGACACCTTTCGCACCCAGCGGTGCCCGCGGGTCGGGTTGCTCGATGAGCGTCGCCTCGACCGCGGGCATGTCGAGGAACGTCGGCAGCAGGTAGTCGGTGAAGTTGCCGTTGCGGATCACGCCGTCGATCTGGATGATCTCCTCCATCACGGCGAGTCCGACACCTTGCGAGATCCCGCCTTCGATCTGACCGATCACCGACAGCGGGTTGAGCGCTCGGCCCACGTCCTGCGCCGTCGCGATCTGCACCACCTTGACGAGCCCGAGTTCGGGGTCGACGTCGACGACGGCGCGGTGGGCGACGAACGCGAAGGCCGTGTGGCAGTCGCCCTGGCCGTTCTCGTCGAGCTCCTCGGTCTCGGGGTGGTGGTACTCGACGGTCTCGTCGAGCTCGAGACCCGCCGACGCCTCGGCGACCGGGATCCGCAGCTCGCCCGCCGTGTCGACCACGTCGGTGCCGTCGATGGCGAGTCGGATCGGGTCGACGCCGTGCGCCTCGCCGACCGCCTCGAAGAAGCGCTCACGCACCGCTCGACAGGCCGCATCGACCGCTCCCCCACTCATCCACGTCTGTCGCGACGCCGACGTGGATCCGGCCGAGCCGATCTGGGTGTCGATCGTGTCGAGGACCACCTCGTCGACCCCCAGCAGCGAGCGCGCGATCTGTTGGGCGATGGTGACGAAACCCTGACCGACCTCGGCGGTGGCGAACTTCAACGTCGCCACGCCATCGGCCAGCCGGCAGCGCGCCGTGGAGAAGTCGTCGAACTTCTCGGAGTACATGAGGTTCTTGATGGAGACGCCCCACCCGACACCGCGATAGACGTCGGGGGTGTCGCACGTGCGACCGGCCCCACCCGGGAGACGCATCACGTCGGTCCCGCCGTCGGCGGCGACCGCGTCGGGTCCCACACCGATCGGCGTGTCGGGGAGCGGGATCGCCGCGGTCTCGGTGATGCACTCGGCGACCGGCGCCACGTTGAGGATCGGTTGACCGGTGAGCAGCGTGTCGCCGGTGGCCATCGCGTTGCGGAGACGGATCTCGATCGGATCGAGGCCACACGCCGCGGCGAGCGCATCCATCTGGCTCTCGTACGCGAAACACGCCTGCACCGCACCGAACCCGCGCATCGCCCCACACGGCAGGTGGTTGGTTCGCACGGCGTAACCGTCGACCTCGCCGTTGGGACAGCGGTACGGGCCCTGGGTCATCGTGATGGCGTTGACGAGCACCGCCGACGACGTGGAGGCGTACGCCCCGCCGTCGAGCACGAACCGCGCCTCGACCTTGACGATCTCGCCGTCATGCGTGGCGTGATGTCGCATCCAGATCGACGCCGGGTGACGGTGCACGTGTCCGAGAAAGCTCTCGGCACGGTCGTAGGCCATCCGCACCGGCCGACCGAGCCGCAACGCCAGCAGGCACGTGTGGACCTGGAGACTGATGTCCTCGCGGGCACCGAACGCACCTCCGACCCCGCCGAGCACGAGCCGCACCTTGTCCTCGGGCAGATCGAGGCATGCCGCCATCTGCTTCTGGTCCTCGTGGAGCCACTGCGTGGCGACGTGGAGTTCGACACCGCCGCCGTTGCCGACCGCCGCTCCCTCGTCGGGGAAGGCGATCGCGGCCTCGAGGCCGAGAAACGCCTGGTCTTGCATCCCGATCTCGTACGTGTTGTCGACGACGACATCACCCTCGACCGCCAGGTCACCGTGCACGATCCGCTGGTGTCGGATGACGTTGCCGTTCGGGTGGATCGGCGATCGGTTCCCGTCGATCGCCGCCTCGGGGTCGAGCAGCGGTTCGAGCACTTCGTACTCGACCACGATCGCGTCGAGCGCCCGGCGGGCGGTCTCGGGCTCGGTGGCGGCGACCGCGGCGATCGGTTCGCCGACGTACCGGACCACGTCGGAGGCGAACACCGGCTGGTCGTGGTCGATGAGCCCGTACGTCAGCTCTCCGGGTACGTCGTCGGCGGTGATGATCGCCTCGACGCCCGGGATGCGCCACGCGGGTCCGAGATCGATCGACACGATGCGCGCGAAGGGATGCGGTGAGCGCAGCGTCGCCCCGAACCGACATCCCTCGGCGGACAGGTCGGACGAGAACGCGAACGCACCCTGGACCTTCTCGATGCCGTCGGGGCGGGTCGGCGAGTCGCCGATCGTGCCGGGCCGATCGCTCTCGGTCGGGGTCCGGACTCCCGTGCTCGGCTCGACGACGGTCACGACACACCTCCGGGGGTCTCGGCGCCGGCGCCGACCGTTCGGCGAGCGACCGACACCCGCTCGACGGCCTCGAGGATCCGCCCGTAGCCGGTGCAGCGACACACGTTGCCGGCCAGGGCCTCACGCACCTCGGTCTCCCCCGGGGCCGACGACCGATCGAGCAGGTCGTGGACCGCCATGATGAGTCCCGGCGTGCAGAACCCACACTGGACCGCGCCGGCGTCGACGAACGCCTGCTGCACGTCGGTGGGCGTCCCGTCGGGCGACACTCCCTCGATCGTGACGATGCTGCGATCGACGGCCGACGCAGCCATCACGAGACACGAACAGACGAGTCGGTCGTCGACCATGACGCTGCACGACCCACACTCGCCTTGTGTGCACGCTCCCTTCGAGCCGACGAGCCCGAGCCGATCACGCATCACGTCGAGGAGGCTCTCCCCGAGCCACGAGTCGGCCACCTCGTGGTCGGAGCCGTTGATGCGGAGGGTGAAGAACTCGCTCTCCATCCGCCGAGACGGTACCCGAGGCCCCTCACGGCGGCATCGCCGCTCGTGTGAACGCTCGATGTCGTGACCGGCGCCCTCCGTCCCGACCCCCACAGGCGGGGTCGGGACGGATCGCCAGGCGATTCCGAGCGGTGGCCGTGACCGATCCGGCTCAGCGGGTGTCGAGCACCCGATCGGCGGATCCGTCGTCGCTGACCGGGAAGAACGTGCCGGGAGTGAAGAAGCCCGACACGTCGATGATCACATCGGTGCTCTCGCTCGCGAACACACAGGTGTCGCCCTCGAAGCCTCCCGGCACGATGAGCCCATTGGCGAAGTTGGCACCCGCCTGGAAGTTGACGCTCGAGTTCCCGTCGGGGTCGGTGGCGTCGGGCGAGAAGACGTTGAGGAATCCGGGGCCGGCCGAGCGGACCGAGGTGACGTTGAGGACGACCGCCTCGCCGGGAGCGGAATCGAGGCGGAAGCAGCGTGTCTCACCCGCGACGAACGGCGAGAAGTTCCGCGTGTCGACCGCGCGAACCGGAGAGTTGTCGGGCTGCGCCGGTCGGTACCGATCGGACATGACGCCACCGACGACATCGACGATCACGTGCGCCCGAACGCTCGAGAAGGCGCAGATCTCGCCGTCCAGTCCGGCGGTGACGGTGAGACCGTTGGCGATGTTCCGATTCGCCACGAAGTTGATCGCCGAGGTCGCGTCGGGGGCCGCACCCTTCGGGTACAGGTTGGCGAAGCCGGACGCCTCCGGGGCGGCGATGGTGAGGTTCGCGATGATCGGCTGGCCGACCTCGGAGTTCGACGCCGGAGCGAAGCAGAACGTCTCGCCGGCGTCGAACTTGCGGACATCGCGCGAGTCGAGCACCCGGAAGGCCGCTCCGTCGTCGAACGTGAGCAGGACCTCGGGATCGATGTAGCCCGCCACGTCGGCGATCACGTCGACCCCGGCGCTGCTGTAGGCGCACACCTGGCCGTCCGGAGCGAAGACCGGGACGACGACCGAGTTGGCCACCGCCGGACCCACCTCGTAGTTCACGCTCGAGTTCGCCGTCGGGTCGACTCCGGCGACCGGCGCGTAGAAGTTGAGGAACCCTCGGTCCGCGGCCCGAGCGGCGGTCCCGTTGACGACCATGCCGGCTCCGAGGGGGACGCCCGACGGGAAGCAGGTGCTCGATCCGGGATCCACGCCCGCGGACGCCGTGGTGGACGACCCGATCGCGATGGTGGCGGCAGCGATCCCGAGAGCTGCCACGGCCCCGATCGCGCGCCGAGTGAATGTGTCCGTCGTCCGCCGCATGTCACCCAGTGTGGTGCAAGAACACCACTGGTGACCATCAAGACTTCGTCTGGATGTCAGCGCGTCCGGTGCTCGGCGTCGAGGTGTTCGACGTCGCTCAGCGCCGAGAGCGCGAACGTGAACCCGTCGGCGAGCTCCAGGGCGGCGAGCCGGGAGATCGACGCGTGGTGGAGGATGAAGCGGTCCCACTCCCACGGGGTGGGGGCGAGACCGAGGAGGTGGGCGATCGTCGTCGCGTTGGTCCCGGCGTGGGCGATCAGCGCAATGCGCGCACCCGGCTCGGCGATCTGCCAGATCGGCAACTCGACCTCGGACCGGATCATCCCCCGCTCACCGAAGAACTCGTCGGCCCCGGAGTGGATCCGGGACGTGAAGTCGCGGATCGACTCGCCGTCGACCAGTCCCTCCCACCGATCGACAGCGGGTCGCGCCCGCAGCTCGTCGTAGGCGGCTTGAGCCTTCTCCTGCGGCGTGCCGTGCCAGGACGGGTCACGGATCTCCTCCAGCCACGGGGCGACGGTCTCGGTCCGGCCGAGCGCGTCGAACAACGGGGCGGCGGTCTGGCGGGCGCGCACCAGCGGCGAGCAGAAGACCTCGTCGAACGGCTCCTCGGCCGAGAGGGTCTCGGCCATGGCGTCGGCCTGTCGACGACCGAGATCGGTCAGCGGCGGATCGACGACGTTCAGTCCGTCGCGGATCCATTCGGGCTGGCCGTGACGAACGAGCACGATTTCCATCGACGGTGCACCCTACGGCCGCGTGCCGGTCGCGACCCTCACCGATTCGAGCGCCGAGACGCCGGTCGCGAGTCCGTGACACGAATCGGACCCGGTCGACGGTGGCGACGGATACCGTCGCCCGCGTGAGCGAGTCCGCCGGCACGACCTGGCGTGCCGGGTGGTACGACGATCCGAGCGGTCGGTTCGAGATGCGCTACCACAACGGGGAGACGTGGACCGCCGACGTCGCTGTCTCCGGCGAACGGTACGTCGACCCCATCGCAGAGGCGCCCACGTCCGGCACCGCTGGGCCGGTCGATCGATCGAGCCCACCGATCGGTCGACGCAACGGACTCGGCACCGGTGCGCTCGTACTCGGGATCATCGCCGTCACCACCGCGTGGATGCCGTACCTCTTCCCACTCGGCGCGGTCCTCGCCGTGCTCGCGATCGGATTCGCGTGGGCGGCGCTCCGGAGGGCTCGCGGCGTGGTCGACGGACTGATCCGGCCGAGGGGAGCGGCGATCGCCGGCCTGGTCACCGGGCTCACGGCGGCGGCATTGGTCCCGGTCGGTGTGCTGCTCACGCGCTCGTTGAGCGATGCGATCGACGACTACCGCAATCCGGCAGCGCACGAGACCGCGATCGACTGCGTCGTCGACGACGGGCGGTGGACGGCGACCGGGTCCATCGTGAACACGAGCGACGACGTGGCGTCGTTCAGCGTCGAGGTGTGGTTCACGCGGGCGGGGACCGACGCCGTCCGGCGGCGTGCACTGATCAGCTTCGACGACGTCGCCCCGGGAGCCAGCGAGCCGTTCCGGCTCGACACGCGCATCGACCTCGCGGCGGTCGACTGTCGGATCGAGGAGGTCCGTGGTCCACTTCCCTGGGGTCTCGACATCTTCCGGTGAGACGACTCGCCCGGCGGTCTCGCCGGCCCGACGTTCGAGGGGGGCGACGGGGCCGTCAGTCGTCCCAGCTGAGGTCGCCGGCGTCGCGCGCCTTCTTCGTGGCAGCCCCCATCTTGCGACCGTCGTAGCCGACACGGAGGCCCGGATCGACACGGATGACGACCCGCCTCGGCGAGTCGAGCATCTTGGCGAACTCCTCGACCCGCTCGGGCCCGCGCGGCGCCATCAGCCGTTCAGCGAGCGCCGGGTAGAACCAGTCCTTGGTCTCACGATCGTCGAGGACCGTGGCCTGGCCCTTGTAGGTCACCGTGCGCCCGGGGCCCATCGAGGTTCCCGGCGAGGTGATGACGAGGACCACTCGGGGTTCCCGCCGGATCGCCGGGATCCGCTTGCGCTGACCGGAGGCGGTCATCCAGAAGACCCCGTCCTCGTCGCGTAGGTAGCTCATGATGACGCCCATCGGGGAGCCGTCCTTGGTGACCCAGCAGAAGGTCAGCTCGTTCTGCTCGGCGATGAGCTGATCCTCGGTGCCGGGATCGAGCCCGTAGACGGTGACGTCCTCGTAGTCCTTGATGTTCTCTCCGGTCGCCATCGGGCCAACGTAGGAAATCGGTCGACCACCCTTCCCACCGGACGTCAGACGGTCGTGGCGGAGATCCAGTCGTCGTACATCGACCGGTACGGCCCGTCCTGCGCGACCAGTTCCGAATGCGGGCCGTCCTGCACGAGGCGGCCCTCGGCCAGCACGAGAACCCGGTCGGCGCGGGCGGCGGTCGAGAGTCGGTGCGCGATGGCGATCGACGTCCGGTCGGTCGCGAGCCGTTCGAGTGCCCGGGCGATGTGGACCTCGGTGAGCGCGTCGACACTCGAGGTCGCCTCGTCGAGGATCAGGACGTCGGGGTCGACGAGACCGGCGCGCAGCAGCGCGACGAGCTGACGCTCGCCGGCGGACAGCGAGTCGCCACGCTCGCCGACCCGCGTGTCGAGTCCCTCGTTCAGCGACGACACCCAGGCACCGAGCGACAGCCGTTCGACGACCTCGTCGACGGCGGCCGGTCCACGATCGGGTGCGGCGAAGGCCACGTTGGACCGGATCGTCTCGTCGAACAGGAAGGGCTCCTGCGAGACGATGAGGAGCCGTCGCCGCAGGTCGGCGTCGTCGACCGACCGGAGATCGACTCCGCCGACCCGGACCGTGCCGGTGTCGGGGTCGGCGAACCGTGCGAACAGCTTGCCGAGCGTCGTCTTGCCCGATCCGGTCGCGCCGACGAGTGCGACGCTCTGGCCGGCCGGCACGTGGAACGTGACGTCGGAGAGTGCCGGTCCGGACGCGACGGTGTCGCTCTGTCTCGGCCGGTACGTGAACGTGACGTCGTCGACTCCGACCGAGAGCGCACCTGCGGGGAGCGCGATGGCCGAGTCGGGGTCGGGCGGCGGCGGCTGGACGTCGAGTGCGAGCACGGTCAGGATGCGTCGCATCCCGGCGACCGCGGTCTGGGTCTGGTCGATGACCTCGGTGAACTCGGCGATCGGCTCGAGGAACCGGTACGTGAGGAAGACGAATCCGACGACCGCTCCGGCGGTGAGACCGCCCGACGGGCCTCGCCACACCCCGACGGACACCACGGCCGACACGGTGAGGACCGAGAAGACCTCTCCCGACGGGAAGAGGAACGCACCGATGATCGCTGCGCGCACCTGATCCCGGCGCTTCCGGCCCGTCGCCTCTCGCACCGTGTCGGCCACGTGCCCTGCCGCGTCGTACGAACGCAAGGGCACGGCGCCGGTCACGATCTCGGCGAGGGCGCCGAGCATCTCGCCGTTGCGCTCTCGGGCCCGGCCGTGGGCGCGAACCAGTCGGCGCTGCACGGCACGCAGGACGAAGGCGAGCGGCAGCGCCACGGCGAAGGCCACGAGCGCGAGCTGCCAGTCGTACACGAGCATCGTGACGCCGATGACGAGCATGAGCGTGGTGTTGCGCATCCACGCCATGCCGCCCCACTGGAAGAACTGGGCCAGCGTTTCGATGTCGCTCGTGACGCGGGCGACGAGCCCTCCCCGCCGTTCCTCGCCGTGGTCGGCGAGGCTCAGGCGGTGGATGTGAGCGATGAGGCGGGTGCGGAGGTCGTAGAGCGCACGCTCGCTGCGATCGCCGAGTCGGAGTGCGGCCCAGCGCAGAGCGAGGCCGGACAGCAGGATCGCGACCGCCCCGACCACGCTGAGCTGGACCACGACCCCGATCTGGACCTCGTCGAACCCCACGATGCCCCGGTCGATCGCCTGCTGGATGAGCACGGGCACGACGACCCGACCGCCCGCTCCCAGCGCGGCGAGGAGGATCGTGATCCCGAGGCCGCGCCGCAGGACCGGAACGAGCGCGAGCCCGCGGAAGACCGTGGCGGTGGCCGACAGCGAGTCGTCGGTCGCGAATCGGGAGGCCGGCACCGTGTCGTCGCTCATGTCGCGCTCCATTGGAGTCCGGTCTCCAGGTCCTCGCCGTCACTCGTCGACCGATCGGCTTCGAAGGCCTCGACGAGCTCTCGGTACGCGTCGTCACTCGCGAGCAGGTCGGCGTGACGTCCGGTGGCTCGGACGTGCCCTCGTTCGAGGAACACGACCTCGTCGGCCAGCGCGATGGTCGAGGGCCGGGAGGCGACCAGCAGGACGGTCGGCGTGCGGCCCGCATCCTCGACCTCGCGGAGTCGTGAGAGCACGGTGGCCTCCGTCGATGGATCGAGTGCCGATGTGGTGTCGTCGAGCACGAGCACCGACGGCTCGCGGACGAGGGCCCGGGCGAGCGCGACCCGCTGGCGCTGACCTCCGCTCAACGAGACGCCTCGCTCGCCGACGACGGTGTCGAGTCCGTCGTCGAGTGCATCGACGAAATCGAGCGCCGCCGCTCGATGCAGCGCCGAGCGGATGCGGTCGTCATCGACCGGAGCCCCGAAGGCGACGTTCTCACGGAGTGTGCCGGCGAGGAGGAACGGCTCCTGGAACACGAGCGCCGCCCGTCCGTCGGCGGTCGCAACGGTGCCCGCCGACGGAGCGACGACGCCGGCGACGAGTTCGGCGATGGTGGTCTTCCCCGATCCGGTCGCTCCGACCAGCGCTGTCACCGACCCTCGCGGAACCGCCACATCGATCGCGTCGACGTCGGCGACGGTCGCAGCACCGTCGAGGTGCGCATCGCCCTGGCGGTGGGAGAACGTCACACCGTCGAGTTGGACACCGACGCCGGCGGGCGCGGGCTCGATCGACGTCCGCGGATCGGCGCCGACCGGATCGTCGACGATGTTCTGGATCCTGTCCCACGCAGCGCGGGAGCGCGGCAGCTCCGAGAGGGCGTACCCGATCAGGCGGATCGGGAACACGAGGAGCGAGAAGAGGAAGATGACGCTGCTGAACTCGCCGACGGTCACGGCTCCTGCGTCGACTCGCTGAGCTCCGAGCACGACGAGCCCGACGTTCGTGAGGGCCGGGATGACCTCCTGCACCGACTCGAACCACGTCCGCATCGAGAGCGCACGGATCCGAGCGTCGCGCACCTGACCGGCGAGCCCGCTCAGTCGGACCGTCTCCCGGTCGACCGCCCCGTACGCCTTGACGAGCTGCACGCCCTCGAAGCTCTCGTGGACCGCCGCCGAGAAGTCTCCGAGTCGCTCCTGCGCCCTGGCGAAGTGCTGACTCACGGTTCGCTCGTACACGACGCTCGTGGCGACGATGACCGGGAAGACGACGACGGCGACCATCCCGATGGGGACGTCGATGAGGAACAGCCAGATCGTCGACACGACGAGCATGAGCACGGTGCTCGACGCGAACGGGATCGGGGCGATGACCGAGACGGCCGTCTCGGCATCGACCCCACCGCGGGCGACGAGGTCGCCGTCGGCTCGGCGTCGGTGCCAGCTCGCGGGCTGGGCGACGAGGCGGTCGACCACCTCGTTGGTGAAGGTCTCGGCCACGAGCCACATGCCCGTGGAGGCGGCCGCACGTCGAAACACCACACCGATCGCCCGGACCACGCCGATTCCGATGATGAGCGACACGCCCGTCAGGACGGTCCCCACCGCCACTTCGCCCTCGTCGAACCGGACGACGATGACCTCGTCGATCACCCATTCGAGGGCGAAACTCGACGCGACGGTCGCCAGGGCGAACACCGCTGCACCGGCGAACGAGATGGCGAACGGCCGCGGATGCAGCGACAGCATCGAGCCGATCAGGCGTGTGTTGCGTCGAGCACGGGCGAACCGGCCGACGTCACGCATCGGCGCGTTTCTACCAGCGCACGGCGGCCGTAGCGTCCTGCATTGTGGTGACGTCCGGCGCTTCGTCTCCTCCCATCGGCTCCGCCCCCGGCGGAGACTCCGGCGACGCCGACGGTCGACCCGAACGGCTCCTCACGGTCGGCCGGGTCGCGTTCCTCGTCGGGTTCGCGGCGTTCGCCGGCTTCTGGATCTGGGCGCTGTTCTTCGCCTCGAAGGAAGCGGTGAACAAGATCGAGGACCGTGCGTGGGCAGCTCGCGCCGAGGAGATCTGCGCTCCGGTCGAGCAGGAGCTCCGCGAGCTGACGCTCCTCGCGTCCGAGGACCTGAACGTGCGGGCCGACCTCGTGGTCCGCTCGACCGATCTGCTCGCCGAGATGCTCGACGACGTCACGGCGGTCGAGCCGACCGACGAGAAGGGCCAGGCACTGGTGCCTCTCTGGATCGCCGACTACCAGATGTTGCTCGACGACCGCTACGAGTACGCCGATCAGCTGCGATCGGGTGTCGACGGTCCGTTCACCGAGACCGCCGTCCAGGGCGTGCCGATCACCGAACGCCTCGAGACCTGGGCCGGCGACAACGAGATGCCGAGCTGCGCACCACCCCGCGCCGGCGCGCTCCAGATCCGCGGCTGACACGGCACATCCGGTGCCGGGTCCGTTTCGTGCTGTTTCGAACCAGCACATCCGGTGCCGGGTCCGATTCGTGCTGTTTCGCACGTCGGTGCTCAGTCGTCCACGACACCGTCGATCGACTCGCGGAGGAGGTCGGCGTGTCCGGCATGGCGGGCGTACTCCTCGATCATGTGCACGAGGATCCATCGCAGGTTGACCCGCCGGCTCGGATCGCTCCCGGGCGGACCGGCTGCGACCTGGTCGAGCGACACGCACGAGTCGACGGCGGCCCGGCTGGCCGCGATCGCACGGTCGAACAGGGCGACGAGATCGTCCGGCGAGTCGTCGGCTGCCGACGTGAGTTCCCAGTCGGGATCGTCGTTCCACGGAGCTGACCGGAACGGCTCGGGGAGATCCTCGCCCAGCAGCACCTGGCGGAACCACACGTATTCGAAGAACGCCGAATGCTTGGCGAGCCCGCCGAGCGTGAGGTTCGACGCGGACGTCGTCATGCGTAGTGAAGCGGCGTCGAGTCCCTCGATCTTCCGGATGAGTACCGATCGGTAGTACTCGAGGAAGTCGGTCAGAACCGTGCGCTCGTCCGGCGGCCGGCGGTCGGGGAACTGCCCGGTGGCAGCCCGAAGTGGCCGGCGCGACGGGACGTCATCGGACATCACCGCACCGTAGGTGTCGGTCGCCGGACGGTGCTCCCACGATTCCCGCCTTCGCACGCGCCCCGGGCGACCCGCGCCACACCCGGTGCCAGGCCCGGGCGTGCTGCGTACGATCGCCACATGGCCGATCGTGAATGGGGGTTCCGGACCCGCGCGCTGCACGCAGGAGGTCGTCCGGACCCGACCACCGGTGCTCGAGCGGTCCCGATCTTCCAGACCTCGTCGTACGTGTTCGAAGACGTCGACGACGCGGCCGATCTGTTCGCCTTGCAGAAGTACGGCATGGTGTACTCCCGACTCGGCAACCCGACGGTGTCGGCGTTCGAGGAGCGGATGGCCAGCCTCGACGGAGCACTCGGAGCCGTCGCTGCGTCGTCGGGTCACGCCGCCGAGTTCCTCGCCGTCACCGCCCTGGCCGGCGCCGGTGACCACATCGTGTCGAGCAGCCACCTCTACGGCGGCACGATCACGATGTTCTCGAACACGCTGGGGCGGTTCGGGATCGACGTCACGTTCGTCGACCCCACCCGACCCGACGACTTCGCCGCCGCGATCCGACCCGAAACGAAGCTCCTGTTCACCGAGACCATCGGCAATCCGTCGGGCGCGATCGCCGACATCGAGGCCCTCGTCGACGTCGCCCACTCGGCCGGGGTGCCACTGGCGATCGACTCGACGTTCTCGACGCCGGCGCTCTGCCGACCGGTCGAGTGGGGTGCGGACATCGTCGTGCACTCGGCCACGAAGTTCATCGGCGGTCACGGCACGTCGCTCGGCGGAATCGTCACCGAAGCGGGCCGTTTCGACTGGGGGGCATCAGGACGTTTCGACGTGATGACCGAACCGGTCGCCACGTACAACGACCTGCGCTGGTGGGACAACTTCGGCGAGTACGCGTACCTCACGAAACTGCGCAACGATCATCTCCGCGACGTCGGCGCAGCGCTCGCGCCGCTGCACGCCTTCCTCTTCCTGCAGGGGCTCGAGACGCTCGACTTCCGGATGGCGGGACACGTCGCGAACGCCGCCGGTGTCGCGCGGTTCCTCGACGACGACGATCGGGTCGCCTGGGTGAACTACGCCGGCCTCCCCGACTCACCACACCGCGCACTGGCCGAGAAGTACCTGCCTGCGGGACCCGGAGCCGTGTTCACGTTCGGACTCCGCGGCGGGCGCGAGGCGGGGCGACGGTTCATCGAGTCGCTCGAGATGATCAGCCACCTCGCGAACGTCGGCGACGCCAAGACCCTGGTGCTGCACCCGGCGTCGACCACCCACTCGCAGCTGTCCGACGAACAGTTGACGGCGGGCGCGGTCACGCCCGACATGGTGCGGATCTCGGTGGGCCTCGAAGACCTCGACGACATCCTGTACGACCTCGACCGCGCACTGGAGGCCGCCGCATGACCGATGTCGCCACCACATCCGACCGTCCCGACGTCCCCGGCTGGACGCCGCCGTCGGCGCTCGAACGGAAACGGATCCTCGACGAAACCAGGTCGATCGCGATCGTCGGCGCCTCGTCGAATCCGGCCCGTGCGAGCAACTTCGTCGCGACCTACCTGCTGAGCTCGTCGACCGACTTCGTCGTGTACCTCGTGAACCCTCGCGAGACCGAGATCCTCGGTCAGCCGGTCCACGCGTCGCTGCGGGACCTGCCCGAGGTGCCCGACATCGTCGACGTGTTCCGCCGCAGCGAGGATCTGCCGCCGATCGCCCAGGAAGCCGTCGACATCGGGGCGTCGACGTTCTGGGCGCAGCTCGGGCTGTGGTCGGCCGAGGCCGCTCAAATCGCGTCCGGCGCTGGCCTGAACGTGGTGATGGACCGCTGCACCAAGATCGAACACGCGCGCTTCGCCGGAGGGCTCCACCTCGCCGGCTTCGACACCGGCGTGATCGACTCGACTCGCCCGAAGCGCTGAGCTTCGTCCGCCCGCGACCTCAGTCGAGGTGACGGATCACCTTCGCCGGCGAGCCGGCGGCGACGCAGTTGTCGGGTAACTCGCCATTGACGACGCTGTTGGCGCCCACCACGACGTGACGACCGATGCGGGCTCCGGGGAGCACGACGGTGCCGTGGCCGAGCCACGATCCGTCGCCGATCGACACGGGTCGCTCCGGCATCGACTGCTGCGAGATCGGACGGTCGAGATCCTCGTACCCGTGGTTCTGGTCGGTGATGTAGACGTTGTGTCCGGTCCACACGTCGTCGCCGATGACGATCTCGAGGTGGCCCACGATGCCACTCCCCCGACCGATCAGGCACCGGTCACCGACCCGCACGACCGGATCGGTCACCATCTCCTGACCGACCGCCATCCCCGCCGACAGCGTGATGTGCGGGCCGAACAGGGTGCCGTCGCCGATGTGGATGTACCGCTCGTTCACGATGGCGGTCGGCGGGAACACGATCACCGAGTTCTCACCCATCGCCCCGAACCGGCGGCCGCGCTTCGTGTCCGGCCCGATGGCGCCCAGCTCCACGACCAGGTCCCACATCCGGTGGACGAGCTCGGTCGAGCGGCGTTTCAGCGCCGTGCGGACACGCTGGGTCGGCGTGTCGGGAACCGGAGCGCGGTCGAGCACGCCGAGCGACGCTACCGACCCGGCGTCCGCCTGCTCGGGACCCGCGGTCAGCCGAGCGGGGCGGCCGATGTGGTCGAATGTCGTCGATGACCGGGTCGAACCGCACCCTCGCCGGCCTCGACGAGCGGTCGACACCGTTCGGCTCGATCACCGATGTGTCCGGTATCCGCATCGGACACCACCAGCGCATCGGCCGCGGGTGGGCGTCGGGGACCACGGTCGTCGCGTGCGCCGGTGGCGTCACGCCGGGCGTCGACGTACGCGGTGGTGCGCCGGGGACACGTGAGACCGATGCGATTCGTCCGGGACAGCTCGTCGACACGATCCAGGCCGTGTGCCTCACCGGTGGGAGTGCGTACGGACTCGCGGCTGCCGATGGCGTGATGGCCGAACTCGCGTCGCGTCGGCTCGGGGTCCCCGTCGGGGTCGATCCCGCCCACGTCGTCCCGGTGGTGCCCAGCGCGGTGATCTTCGATCTCGGCCGGGGCGGCCGCTTCGAGAGCCGCCCCGACGCGTCGTTCGGGCGCCGCGCCGCTCAGCGAGCCCTCGGCGGTCGCGCCGCACCTGCGTGGGGGGCGGTCGGTGCGGGGACCGGTGCGAGGGCGGGCGGGATCCAGGGCGGTGTCGGCACGGCGTCGACCGTCGTCGACCTCGCCGCGATGCCGACCGCTCCCGGCGCGCCGAGCCCGACGGGCCGCGTCGAGGTCGGCGCCGTCGTGGTCGTGAACTCGCTGGGTTCGGTGATCGATCCGTCGACCGGGCTGCCGTGGGAGCCGTCGGGCGCCCGTCTGCGCCGCCCCTCCCGCGACGAACTCGCGGCGTTCCGCGCAGCGATCGCTCCGCCCGCCGAACCCGATCAGGAGCCGGGTGACGCCGCGGCGACCGCGGCCGATGGTCCTTCGCTCAACACGACCATCGGCGTCGTGGCGGTGAGCGCACCGCTCGACTCGGCGGCCGTCGGACGGGTGGCGAGCGTCGCCCACGACGGACTCGCCCGCGCGATCCGGCCCGCACACGGCGTGGCCGACGGCGACTCGATCTTCGCCATCGCGACCGGCATCACCGAACTTCCCGACGACCCGCTGCTCGCCCGACGAACCCTCGATCTGATCCTCACCGCAGCAGCCGACACGTTCGCCGCCGCCTGCACACACGCCGTCGTGTCGGCGCGATCCATCGGACCGACACCGGCCTGGTCCGATCTGTGCCCGTCGGCGATCCGCCACTGACCGATCGGGGCGCGCCGGCGGCGCTCACCTACCGTGCGGCCGTGGACGTCTTCGACACGCCGACCGCGATGCGTGCCTGGTCGACCGGCATCGCTGCGGCCGGTCGAACGATCGGCTTCGTGCCGACGATGGGAGCTCTCCACACCGGTCACCTCTCGCTGGTCGCCGACGCAGCCGAACGGTGCGACGAGGTGGTCGTCTCGATCTTCGTCAACCCGCTGCAGTTCAACGAGACGGCCGACTTCGACTCCTATCCCCGGCCGATCGAGGACGACGTCGAGGCGTGTCGCGAGGCCGGCGTCGCCGCCGTCTACGCACCGACCGGCGCCGCCATGTACCCACCCGGTCACCAGACCCGCGTCGTTCCGGGTGCACTCGCGGATGCGATGGAGGGACCGGGTCGACCCGGCCACTTCGAAGGCGTGCTGACGGTGGTCACGAAGTTGTTCGGAGCGGTGCGACCTGACGTCGCGATCTTCGGCCAGAAGGACTTCCAGCAGCTCCGCCTCATCCAGCAGATGAGCCGCGACCTCGATCTCGGCATCGAGATCGTCGGCCATCCGATCGTGCGGGAGGCGGATGGTCTCGCCATGTCGAGCCGCAACGTGCGACTCACCCCCGAGCAACGAACGGCGGCTGTCTGCGTGCCCCGCTCCCTCGAGGCTGCCGCGCACGCGGCGGCGAGCCGAGACGCCCGACTCTCGACGGTGCTCGCCGCAGCGGAGGCGACGATCACCGACGAGCCGCTCGCCCGACTCGAGTACGTCACCGTGTTCGATCCGGTCGATCTGTCCGACCTCTCCGAGGGGAGCACGGACGAACTCCCGACGGGTCGGGCGCTCAGGATCGCCACCGCGGTGTGGTTCGGCGACGTACGCCTCATCGACAACCGCGAGCTGGTCGTCGGCTAGCTCGGGCGCACCACGGTCTCGTCGATCACGACGACGCCGACCAGGTCGGGGTTCTCCTCCTGGAGCTGCTCCGACACTCCGGTCAGCACGAGGATCATGACCACACCATTGAGGATCGCGTGGGCGACGATGCTCGCGCCGATCCGTCGGAGAAGGTACGCCGCGCCGCCGAGGGCCACACCGACCCCCGACAGAACCATGGCCAGCCCGATGTTTCCGGCTCCCCGCACCGGGTCGACGTGGGCGACGCCGAACAGCACCGCCTGGAGTCCGATCGCCGCCACCGGATGCATCACCGACAGTAGCGACCGCATGACGAGCCCGCGGAACACGACCTCCTCGACCAACGGCGCCACGACGACGGCCGTGATGACGATGGCGATCACGTACGCCCGGTCGGCGGTGAGCTCGGAGATCCCGTCGGTGTTGTTGGAGAGCGGGATGTCGAACCCGAGCACGAGACCGGCGACGGCGAGCTGGCAGCCGATCGCCGTGAGCCACGTGACCGGGCCCCAGCCGAGATCGCTCCACCGGGGGCGTCCGCCGACGTCGTCGATCCACGAGCCGCTCCCCCAGCGCGTGCTGGCGTAGCGGACCCACCAGACCGACGGCCCATACCCCATCAGGGACAGCAGCACGACGTAGACGACGATCGGCCAACGGAAGTCGACGATGAGGTCGAGGACGAACTTCGACGCCACGAGCGACGCCGCCAGCACGAGAACTGCGCCGACACCGGCGGCGAGCGGAAGTGTCGGGTGCGGAGCCCGGGGCTCGGCGAGAGGCGGCGGTTGCCATTCGCCCTGAGCGGTGGCCGGCCACTGCGCTGGTCCGTTCGGCGGAGCCGGCGGTTGCGACCATCCCGACCACGACGGGGAGGGAGACGGCGTCGTCTGCGGGTCGGGAGCCGGCCATGCGGGCCCGGCTCCGGTCGGGGACCCGGAGCTCGCGTCGGACATCACGAGGGATATTCGTCGGGCAACGTCGCCGAGTACAACCACAGATCGAAGAAACTCGACAGCTCCTCGCCGCTGACCTCCTCGGCGACGGCGATGAAGTCGGCCGTGCTCGCCGACCCGATCGCGTACACGTCGATCCACGTCTGCAGGATCTCGAAGAACACGTCGTCGCCGACGATGAGTCGCAGAGCGTGGACGACCGGAGCACCCCCGTCGTAGACCGTGTAGCCGAACATGCCGTCGACTCCCGGCGCACCCGTGGGCGCACCCGGAGCCTGGCGGCTGGCGAGGTTGAGTCGAGCGGGTTCCTCGATCGGTTGGATCCCGATCTCGTCGAACCACATCCACTGGACGTAGGTGGCGAAGCTCTCGTTCAGCCAGATGTCGCCCCAATCGCCCGGAGACACCGCGTTGCCGAACCACTGATGCGCGAGTTCGTGGGCGAGCAACAACTCGGTCAGCACGTCGTCGGGATCCTCCCACGCAAGGTCGGCGGGGAACATCGAGCGGCCCTGCGTCTCCATCGCACCACCGTTGAATCCCTCGACGAAGGCCAGACCGTGGCCCGCGAGCGGATACGGACCGAAGCGATCCTCGAAGAACCGGAGTCGCTCGTCGACGGTGTCGATCGCAGGACCGAATCGGTCGAGCTCACCACGGGGCACGAGGTGTGTGACCGGGATCTGGCGGCCGTCG
>JBCDAK010000067.1:0-22087 GCA_039185545.1 Actinomycetota bacterium | reverse complement strand
TCGGAAGCCGTCGAGCGACGTCGCGCCGAGCTGTCGTGCGACGCTGCCCGCCACGTCGTCGTCATCGACCAACCCGCTGAGCTCGACGATGTGGACCCCGCCGTCGAAACGATCGGAGAGCCCCTCCGCCACCGTGACCGCCAGCGTCGTCTTGCCGACACCGCCCGGTCCGACGAGGGTGGTGAGCGGGTACTGCTCGACGAGCACTCCGAGTTCCTCCCGCTCGGCGTCGCGACCGATGAGCGATGTCACCGGCTGGTCCCCTCCCACGGGCCAGACAGTACCGACCTGCTGTCACCGCGATCCTCTGGCGCCATAGCGTTGGATGTCGGGAGGGAGGTTCCGTGACCGAGTCGACGACGACCGTACAGACGGCGCCGCCCCGCGATCCGGGTCGGTCGCGGCTCGGCCGGCTGACGGGGCGACAGGTCAATCTGCTGTTGGAGCTGATCGTGCTGTCGGCGCTGCTGACCGGGCTCGCATCGTGGTGGAACGGCTGGCTCACGTGGGCGCACGGCGTCCTCGGCCTCTCGCTGCTCGTCCTGGCTCCGACGAAGTTGCGCGGACCGGTCCGCACGGGGTTCCGTCGACGCCGCTGGACCCGATGGCTGTCGGCGGCGTTCGGAGTGCTGGTGGTTGCCACCGCTGTGGTCGGGATCCTGCACGCGACCGGCCTGTGGTTCGGCGTCGGCTTCTGGAGCGCGCTGTGGACCCACCAGCTGTTCGGGTTCCTCCTCATCCCGCTGCTCGTCTGGCACGTGGTGTCCCGCCCGGTCCGACCGAAGGTGACCGACGTCGATCGGCGCGCGCTCCTGCGCACGGGAGCGGTCGTCGGTGGCGCGGCCGGCCTGTACGTCGCGCAGAACGCAGTGGCGAGCGCCGTCGGCCTGGCCGGGGGTGACCGCCGCCAGACCGGGTCGTACGAGGTGGCGTCGTTCGACCCGGCGAACATGCCGAGGGTGTCGTGGATCAACGACCGCCGTCCTGACGACACGTCATCGGACGCCTGGACGCTCACGATCGAGGGGGAGGTCGTTCCGGTCAGCGACCTCTGGGCGCTTGCGCGACCCGTGTCGGCGATCCTCGACTGCACCGGCGGATGGTGGAGCGAGCAGCGATGGGACGCCGTCCCGCTCGCAGAGCTCGTCCCGGCACCGACGGGCCGGAGTGTTCGGGTGCGATCCTCGACCGGGTACGACCGGTACTACGGCCACGAGACACTCGACCAGGTCCACCTGGCCGTCGGCTACGACGGCGAACCGCTGCGCGCGGGTCACGGTGCACCGGTCCGGCTCATCGCCCCCGGGCGCCGGGGACCGTGGTGGGTCAAGTGGGTGGTCTCGGTCGAGAGCGACGGCCGCCCACCGTGGCTCCAGCCGCCGCTCCCCCTCGCCTGACCGACGCCCGGTCTCGGGTGCTGGTGACGTCGGCTCGACGTCAGGTCGGTGCCATCGCCTCGAGGAGGTCGAGCGGTGGTTCTCGCGACGGACGGTCGGCGCGATTGACCGAGAGCTGGATCTGGGTGGCGCCGGCGCGGATGTGCTCCGCGATGCGTCGCTCGATCTCGGTCGCGTCTCCCCACGCGACGTGCGCGTCGACGAGGCGATCGCTGGCGCCGTCGGTCCAGTCCGATTCGTCGAACCCGAAGGCCCGCCACTGCCGGTGGTACGCCGGGAGTGGCAGGTAGATGTGCAGAGCACGCCTCCCTGCGGCGCGGGCGGCATCGGGGTCGGTCGTCAGCACACACGGCAGCACGATCGACAGCTCCTTGTCGGGTCCGAGCGTCGCCCGCGACTCGGCGGTGTGCTCGGGTGGCTGCATGTAGGTGTTGGCACCGTCGGCGAGGTCGGCTGCGGCCTGCATCATCTTCGGGCCGTGGGCGGCGAGAAGGATCGGCGTCGGCGGCGGGTGGCCCGGAGTGTGGAGCAGACCACCGGCCATCGCCTGGCGCACCTCGGAGAGGTACGTCCTCGTCTTCTCGATGGGCGGCTCCCACGTGAGCCCGCGCAGCTCGGCGGCGGGCGGGTGTGACACGCCCAGCCCGAGCACGAAACGGCCGTCGGAGAGCTCGGCGAGCGTGCGAGCGGCCTGCGCGGTGGCGATGGCGTCGCGTCCGTACATGTGGGCGATCCCGGTCGCGACGGTGATGGTCGACGTGTGCGCCAGCAGGTGACCGGCGGTGACGTAGATCTCGCGCCCGAACATGTCGGGAATCCACACCGAGTCGTAGCCGAGCGACTCGAGTCGCTGCACGTACTCGATGAGGTCGGCCGGACCCATGGTGTCGGCGGCCACGATGACGCCCCGGCGGGCGCTGGAGGCGGGTGACGTGCTCACGACGTCTCGCCGGTGAAGTTCGGGGTCCGACGCTCGGCCATGGCTCTGGTTCCTTCGCTGAAGTCGGGGGTCGCCCGCAGCCGTTCCTGTTCAGCGAGTTCGTGCCGTGTCGCCTCCTCGACGCGGTCGGCGAGGTCGCCGCGCAACGTCGTCCGGATGCTCTCGACGGCGAGTGGTGCGGAGGCCGCGACCTCTCCGGCGAACCCGCGCGCTGCGTCGAGGAGTCCGCCGAGCGGGACGACCTCGTCGGCGAGGCCGATCGCTCCCGCCTCCTCACCGCTCACGCGCCGACCCGTGTACAGCAGTTCGGCGGCACGCTGCTGACCGACGAGTGCGGGCAACGTGACCGAGAGACCGAACCCCTGGTGGAATCCGAGGCGTGCGAAGTTCGCGCTGAAGCGGGCTTCGGGTGCGGCGATGCGGAAATCGGCGGCGAGAGCGACACCCAGCCCGCCACCGATCGCGGCGCCCTGGACGGCGGCGACGACCGGTTTGCGTGTCCGGAAGAGACGGGCTGCGGCGGCGTAGAGGTCGGCCGTCGAGCCCGTGGAGGGGCCGGAGAAGTCGGCCCCGGCGCAGAAGTGCTTGCCATCGGCGGCCAGCACCACGGCGCGGCAACTGCGATCGTCGTCGAGCCGTTCGAGGGCCTCGGCGAGTTCGGTGATCATCGCCACGGAGAAGAAGTTGTTGGGCGGCTGGGTGAGCCGAACCTCGGCGACGTGGTCGACCGGCGTGTCGCCCGCGGCCGTGACGGCGACGTGTGCCTCGACCGCGTCGCGACTCATCGCAGGTTCCGATCGAAGAGGTCGAGCAGCGCGGCCCAGTGACGATCGTCGGCGCGCCGGTCGTAGGCCGGGCGGTCGTCGAAGGCGAATCCGTGGTGCGTCCCCCAGTACCGCTCGACTCGTCCCGTGACGTCGGAGTCCTGCATGGCGGCCTCGAATCGGTCGACCATGTCGAGGGGGACGTAGTCGTCGTGTTCGGCGGCGGCGACGTACAGCTCGCCGTTGATCTCGCCGAGCCGAGTGTGCGGTGAGTCGGCGGCGTCGACGTGGAGGCGGACGCCGTAGAACGACGCCGCGGCGCGGACCACGTCCGAGTGTTCGGCGGCCGACCACATCGAGAAGGGTCCGCTCATGCAGTAGCCGACGAGACCCACGGTCGTGGCGTCGGCGAGGGGATCGGCGTCGGCGTGGCCGAGCAGAGCGGCGACGTCGCGAGCGACCGCCTTGTTGCCGAGGTTGCTCATCAACTCGACCATCCGCTGGAACGACTCCTTGCTGTCGAAGTCGAGCTCGAAGGCCGGGGTGGTGCGGTAGTACAGGTTCGGTAGCAGGACGTGGTACCCGTTCGAGGCGATCCGCCGGGCCATGTCGTGCAACAGCGGGCGCTTGCCGGGGGCGTCCATGAGGAAGACGACCACGGGAGCGGGTTCGTCGCCGGCGGGGTGGACCACGAAGGTCCCCATCTCCCCCTCGGTGGTCTCGATCGCGATCTCGTTCTCGACCGTCTCGTTCTGGACGGTCTCGTTCGGGGCCATGGCGCGCACGCTACGGATCGCCCGCCGACGACTGCGATGCGGAGGGACGGCGTCGGTACCGTTCGGCCATGAGCGGTCCGACGGCCGAGGAGGTCACCACCGAGTTCCGGTCGTGGCTCGATGGCGCGTGGGACCCCGATCGTCCGCTGCTCGAGTGGCGGGAGGTGTTGACGACGTCGGGCTGGGCGGTGCCGTCGTGGCCCGTACACCGATTCGGTCGGGGCCTGCCGAGCTGGGCCGACCGCGTGGTGGCCGACGAGATCCGCGAGTCAGGAGCCGTGGGCCCACCACTCGGCGCCGGGATGAACCTCGCGGCGCCCACGCTGATGACCCACGGCAGCGACGAGCTGATCGAACGGGTGCTCCGACCCACGATCACCGGTGAGGTGACGTGGACGCAGCTGTTCAGCGAGCCGGGAGCGGGATCGGATCTCGCCGGAATGCGAGCGACCGCGGTTCGGGACGGTGACGACTGGATCGTCAACGGCCAGAAGGTGTGGAACACGAGCGCCCACCACGCCGACCTCGCGATGCTCGTCGTCCGCACGAACTGGGACGTGCCGAAGCACGAGGGCATCAGCTACTTCGTGTTGCCGATGGATCAACCCGGCGTCGAGGTGCGACCGATCGTCCAGATGAACCGACACCAGTCGTTCAACGAGGTGTTCCTGACCGACGCACGGATCCCCGCGGGGAACGTGATCGGCGAGGTCGGAGACGGTTGGCGGGTCGCCCGAACGACGCTGATGCACGAGCGCTCGTTCGCGACCCTGCGCCGACCGTCCTTCGCGGCGCACTCCGGTCGGACCGTCGCCGACGCCGCGGCGGAGAGCGCCGAACACTTCGCCACGTACGCGTGGTACCCGCAACGGGCCGGTCGCGCCGATCTCGTCGCCGACCGTGCACAGCGACGCGATCGGGCCGCCGACTCCGTCGTCCGTCAATCGATCGCCGACGTCCTGTCGTTCCGCCACGCGAACGAGTGGACGGCGGCGCGGGCACGAGCAGCGCGTGCGCTCGGTCGTCCCCCTGGCCCGGAGGGCTCGCTCGGCAAACTGGCAGCGAGCGAGGTGGCACGGCGCTCCGCTCGGACACACGCGGCGATCGCCGGGGCCGACGGGATGCTGACCGACACGTCAGCCAACGATGACCCCGACGCGGCGGTCGTGGCCGAGGTGTTGGTGTCGACGCCGGCACAGTCGATCGCCGGCGGGACCGACGAGATCCAACGGAACATCGTCGGCGAGAACGTGCTCGGACTCCCCCGTGAGCCGTCGGCCGACCGCGGGATCCCCTTCCGTGACGTTCCTCGCTGACGTCAACCGACCGGCGTGACGGAGAAGATCGGGATGCGCCGCGGGGCCGCCGACTCGACGTACTCGGCGAGCTGCGGCGTGGTCGGCACCCGTTCGTCGATCATCCGCTGCGCCGCGTCGACGTCGATCTCGACGACGTCGGCGACGTAGCTGCCGTCGGCGGCCTCGATCGTGATCCGCGGGTGGGCCCGGAGGTTCGCGCACCAGGCCGGGTCCTTCGGGGCGCCGGCCGCCGTGCCGAACACGAACATGTCGTCACCGTCGAACACCGGGATCAGCGGGGTCGGTCGTGGTTCGCCGCTGCGTGCACCGATCGTGTGCAGGATCACCATCGGGAGACCACCGAAGCGTTCGACTCGACCGCCGTTCGTTCGGAACTCCTCGATGATCTCGGCGTTGAAAGTGGCCCAGTCGCGCATGGTGCCGACCATGCTGTCGCGCCGCAGCCGACCGAGCGGACCCGGACCGTTCCGGATCGACGTCGCTCAGCAGGTGGAGCCGTAGAAGAGGATGACGTCCATTCGGGCGTCGGCGGTCGGACCGAGGCTCGCCGCGCCGAAGATGCACCGCTTGTTCGGGTCGATCATCGCTCCACCGTGGTCGACGAGACCGACGGTGTCGTTGTGTTGTCGGCCCGACGCCGATCGGCGGGCGACCTCGTGCGGCGACCAGAGGTCGTCGTCGTCATCGTCGGCCGTCGGCGAGTGGCTCACGATCCCGACGAGCAGCGTTCCGCCGTGCTGTTCAGCGGTGGCGCCGCCGACCATGTCGCTGCGTTCACCGAATCCGCCGTGCGACTGGCTGATGCCCAACACCGTCGACTGGAGGTCGACCATGAGGTCGCCGCTCCACATCTCGAGCGGTGCGATACCCCGGGCCTGTCGCTCGCAGTTGGCGTAGAGCATGAGATAGAAGGCGACTTCCCACATCGTCTGGCCGTCGACGCTCTCGCCGGCCAGCGACTCGCCGACGAATCCGGGGTTCGGTGGCGGTGCGACGGTGTGCAGATCGACGAACTTGCACTTGGCATCGCCGGGGTTGTTCGCGTCTCCGAGGAACTGGGTCGGAACCTCGATCGGATTCGACGGCGGCGGGTTGACGCGATCGGCGAGTTCGCTGGCCGTCGCTGGCGAGTCGACGGTCGTGACCGCTGCCGACGCCGGGGTGTCGCCCGCGTGTGACGCCCATGCCGCTCCGAGCGCCATGACTGCAGCGACTGCGAGCGAGGTCGCGCTCGGGGCCCGACCGAGTCTGCTCGTGTGTCGTCGTCGGCCGCCGGTCCGCTCCATGAGCGCGCATCGGCCAACGCGGCCCGGCGCTTGAGCACCGACCGTCGAAACGTCCGCCCGGATCGCCACGTCGCTCTCCGGCATCCCACCATCATCGTCGGTGCCGGCCGGCCGATCAGCGCGACCCCGCCAGCCGATCGACCGTGGTCGGGTTCTAGCGTCGACGCGGTGTGGGAGCGGGCGTCCGAACATCGGCGGGTGATCGCCCTCCTCACCGTCGTGCTCGTCGCCGTCTCGTTCGTCGCGTTCGGCGGGCTCGCCTGGGTTCGCGGTGACGGCAACGTCGAGGAGCTGTTGACCGACACGGGTGTGATCGGGCCGCTGATCTTCATCGGGTTCATGTGGATGACCCAGCCGCTCGGCGTGCCCGGCATGGTCTACATGGCACCCGCAGGCATCATCTGGTCGGCGCCCTTGGCCATCTCGCTGAGCTGGCTCGGCAACATGGGAGCGAGCCTGATCGCGTTCGTGTTCGCCCGCTGGGTCGCTCGCGACTGGGCGCAGGAGCGCATCCCGAGCCGGATGGAGCGCTTCCACGACCGCCTCCATCCCGAGGCGATCCGGCCGGTGATCCTGCTCCGCCTGGTCTTCGGTCAACTCCCACCCGCCGACTGGCTGCTCGGGGTGACTCGGGTGTCGACTCGCACCTTCCTGATCGGCACGGCGATCGGCATCGTGCCGGGCATCGTCGTGATCGTCATCGCCGGCGGCACGATCCTGGGAGCGATCACCGACCTGCCCGCCGCCGCACGTTGGATCGCCGCCGGGGTCATCGTCGCGGCGCTGGTTGCGGTGCGCATCGTCCGCTCGCGGCGCTCGGCCGTCTGAAGGTCAGCTCGAGGCGGCGATCGCCGCTGCAAGGGCGTCGCCGATTCCCTCCGGCAGCAGGGTCTCGGGCGGCGTGCTGTCGGCCTCGGTGAGGTCGGCGAGTGTCTGCGCGACCTCGTTGGGATCGAGCTGGCCGGTGAGCACGATCTCGCTGATGGCACCGTGAGCATCGGTCGTCGCTTCGTCGCCGGCCGCGATCCAGGTGGCGATGCCGTTCACCATTCGGTCGTTGAAGCCGGTGTCGTAGGGACCCGGGTTGACCTTGGTGACGTCGATCCCGAACGGCTCCATCTCGGCACGGAGACTCGACGTGAACGCCTCGACGGCGTGCTTCGTCATGCAGTACGGCGACCCGAGCGCGCCGGCCATCTTCCCGGCCACGGAGGACACGTTGATGATGCGCCCCCATCCCCGCTGCTTCATGCCCGGGATGACCGCCTGCGACATCTCGACCATCCCGAAGACGTTCACCTCGAAGCTGGCTCGCACGCGCTCCATCGGCACGCTCTCCATCGGCGCCATCACACCGAGTCCGGCGTTGTTGATGAGCACATCGATCTCGAGGTCGGCGACGGCGGCGATGTCCTCGCTCGAGGTCACGTCGAGCTTGCGCGTCTCGAGGTCGGGGTGTTCGGCCTCCAGCGCACTCGCCTGCTCCTCGGTCTCGGTCGTGGCGACGACGCGATGCCCCCGTGCCGCGAGCTCGACGGCAGCGCCCTTGCCGAATCCGGATCCGGCGCCGGTGATGAGAACTGTGCGTGCGGTCATCGGCCGAGTGTCGCGCCGTCGGGTCAGACGACGAGACTCGGGACGGCTGGTCGGCAGCCGTCATCGCGGTCGGCGCCGAGCCTGCTGTGAACGAGTACCAAGTCTCTGGCAGCGAGTGCGTTCGCGCCGAAAGACTCACCTTGTGGCCGACTGGTTCCCGTGGCCGAACGCGATGTTGTTGATGGCCCCGTTCATCGCGTGGAACGTGGCTCTCGGCCCTCTGCTCCCCGACAGCTTCCCGAACGACGAGGGTGTGCCGGCGGCGCTCCTCGTCATCGAGGGCATCACTCGGATCGGTGTGTTCGCAGGACCAGTCCTGCTCTCGTTCGGCTGGGACTCGGGTTCGGAGCGACTCGGGCTCGTGCTGTTCGGAGCGGGACTCATCGTCTACTTCTCGTCGTGGCTCCCGCACCTGCGAGAGGTCGACTGGTCGACATCTCCGCCGATCTCGTTGGCGCCCTACGCGACGCCGGCGCTGGTGCTGATCGGCATCGCGATGGCAACGTCGTCCTGGGCGTACGCGGTCGTCTCCACTGCGTTCGTGGCGGCCCACATCTCCCACGGCTGGATCGTGTGGCATCCGAGATGGTGACGCTCCGGAGCGACGGTCCCGTACGTCCTCGGCCGACTACTGGAGGTCCGGATAGGTCGTGATCTTGAGGTACTCGGCCCAGACGCGTCGGGCAGCCGGCTCGCTCCCCACCCAATCGTCGGCCATGACTCTGACGCCTCCGTACTCGTGGTCGTACGGGGCTGCCGTCGTCGAGACCTCGGGCCACTCCGTTTCGAGGACGCGCAGGCACCGGCCCATGTGGTGCGACTTGGCGACAACACACATGCTGGTCGGTCGGAGACCAGCGTCCGCCAGAAGCGGTGCGGACAGTCGAACGTCGTCGAAGGTGTTGGTCGACCGGTCCTGGACGAGAATCCTCCGCCGGTCGACGCCGGAGGAGGTGAGGCCGTCCCGCATGCTGTGCGCGAGCGGGACACCGGTCTCGTCGTAGCTGACCCCGGTCTTGCCGGTCACCAGCACTCGATCGAACCAGCCGTCGGAGATCCACGACGCGCATCGTTCGTACACCGGCGTTGCGATGGCGGACGTTCCGAACATGAAGAGCAGATCCCCGGGCGCCGCCTCCGGGGCATCGGTGGCGAAGACCATCCGAGTGACCTCGTCAATGACCGCGGGCGTCAGGTCCGGGGGCGGGTCGACTTCGTGCGGGATCTGCACGGTTCGAGCCTCGCAGCCGTCGGTGCCCATCCCGCTCCCCGCCAGAGCCCAGACGCCGTCGGCTACTGTCAGCTCGCGGTCGGAAAGTGCTCGCGGGCGATTCATTCAGCGGGCGGGGGGACGCGGTGAACTACCAGAACGTGCTGTGCATCGGAGACAGCCAGACGTTCGGTGCGCGCACCTATGGCTGCTACCCGCTCCACCTCGCGCGGGTCTTGACGGCGACCACGCCGTATCTCTGGCGGACCATCAACGAGAGCCACAACGGACACACCGCTCGCGACCTCTGGTTCGACCTCCCCGGAGTGCTGCAACGTGCCCCCGACACCCACCAGGCGTGTGTCCTGATCGGGACGAACGACGTCGGCGAGGGTACGCCGATCGACCTGTTCGAGGAGTACTACCGCCAGACGCTTCGGGCGCTTCGCATCGCCGGGTTCCGAGCCGTGTTCTGCGGCGAGATCCCACCGATCTTCGCCGACGGCCACGTCTACTTCCCGAAGGAGACCGCCGCACGGCACGATGAGTACAACGCCGCACTTCGACGAGCGCTGCAGGAGCACCCCGGTGCCGTGCACGTCGGCCTGGGTTCGCTCACACGCGACGCCTACGTCGACCCGGTGCACTTCAACGAGTCCGGCAACGAGCTCGTTGCGGAGGCGTTCGCCGACGCGATCCGGGAGCAGTGACCGTCGTGCGCGTTGGCATCGTGATGGGCACTCGGCCCGAGATCATCAAGAACTACTCGATCGTGAAGGCGCTCCGTGATCGGTCGGTCCCCGTCGAGGTCATCCACACCAACCAGCACTCGGATCACGCAATGCACGGGGCGTTCTTCGACGCGCTCGGGTACGCCGCGGATCACGTTCTCGCCGGCGAGTACCGGCTGGGGCGGGCGATCGACTGGGTGAGCGGGATCCTCCGGACGCAGGCCATCGACGTCGTCATCGTGAACGGCGACACCGCAGCGGCGCTCGTCGGCACACTCGCCGCCCTCTACTCCGACGTCGAGATCGCTCACGTCGAGGCGGGGCTCCGCTCGAACGACCCGTTCATGTACGAAGAGCGCAACCGGCTGATGGTCGACTCGGCGGCTCATCACCTCCTCACCTACACCGACCGCGAATCCGACCTGCTTCGCCGCACGCCGGCGCTGCGCGGGCGGATCGTCACCGTGGGCAACACGACGATCGACGTGATGGAGGACTTCGCCGATCGGATCGTCGTGCCGGAGATGACCGACTACGGGTTCGCCACACTGCACCGCAAGGAACTGACCGACGACCCCGAGAGGCTCACGACGGTCCTCGCTGCGATCAGCGAGGCGAGCCGAGATCTGGAACGGATCGTCCTGCCGCTCCACCCCCGCACCGCCGACGTCATCCGGCGGCACGGCATCACGATTCCGACGTCGGACCACCTCGTCGTCATCGATCCGGTCCCGGTCTTCGAGTCGCTCGCCTACATCCGTGGCGCCAGCGTCGTCATCACCGACAGCGGGTGCGTGCAGGAGGAGGCCTACCTGTACCGGGTCCCCTGCGTGACCGTTCGGAAGAACACCGAGCGACACGCCACCGTCGAGGTCGGCGCAAACATCGTGACCGGCTTCGAGCGGTCGGCGATCGTCGACGGGGTGCGACGTCAGCTCGCAGCCCGGGCGACCATGGCGTTCCCACCGATCTACGGCACGCCGGGCGCCGGCGAACGGATCGTGTCGGCCATCTGCGACGGACGTCCGAGCGTCAGCGGTCGCTGAGCGATGCGAGTCGCTCTCGTGGGGCCGTTCCCGCTCGGTCGGCACGTCGACGGCGGGATCGAGACGGTGATGAGCGAACTCGTCGCAGCGATCGCCCGCGTCGACGACGACGTGTCGGTGCACGTCGTGACCGTCGGTCCGCCGCCGGTCGATTCGACCGACGCGGTCACCGTCGTCCGACCGAGACGGTTCGCTCGGTGGACCTGGTACCGGGGTGAACGACGTGACGTCGCAGCCGCGATCGAGCGGATCGCTCCCGACGTCGTGCACGTCCACGGCCTGAACTTCTACGCGGCATCGATGGGTGGATTCCAGGGACCGGTCGTGATGACCCCGCACGGCATGCTCGCTCACGAGGCGCGGATCGTCGACGCCCACAGCGGCGTGCTCGAGCGCTGGTCGAAGCGGCTGCGCGGCGTCGGCAATCTGTGGTTCGAGCGTCGAGCGCTTCGACGTGCCGAGCACCTGACCGCCATCAACGCGTACGTGCGTGAGGTCCTCGGATCGCGGACGAGCGCCACGTGGTTCGACGTCAGCAACCCGACACCGCCTGCGTACTTCGACCTTCCTGACCGCTCGGGACGTGACCGGCTGCTGTTCGTCGGCGCGATCGAGCCGCGCAAGGCCGTCATCGATCTCGTGGCGGCGGTCGCATCCGTGCTCCAGGCCGAACCCGCCGTGACGCTGCGGGTCGTCGGATCGGACCGCGACGTCCGATACGCCGATGAGGTCCGCGCCGTCGCTGCGACCTCGCCTCACTCCGACCGGATCACCTTCGATGGACCGCTCGGTGCTGACGAGGTGCTCGACGCCTACCGCGACTCCGATGTCGTCGTCCTCTCGTCGGTCGAGGAGACATCGCCGCTGGTGCTCCAGCAGGCGATGGCCGGCGGACGGGCGGTGGTCGCCACGTCTGCCGGCGGCATCTCGCACATGATCCGTGACGGCGAGACGGGCCGACTCGTGCCGCCCGGCGACCGGGACGCACTCGCCAACACGCTGTTCGACGTCATCCGTCAACCGCGAGCCACCGACCGGATGATCGAGCGTGCTCGACGCGTGGCCGGCGATCGGTTCCACCCCGACGCCGTCGCGGCGGCGACGCTCGATGTCTATCGACGCGTACGTCGGTGACCCGAGCGGGTCGACTCGCGGCCGGCACCGAGGTACTGCGTTCACCCAGCCCGGCGACCGATCGGTGCCGGCTCACAGGTGGTCGGGGTGGGGAGATTCGAACTCCCGGCCTCCTGCTCCCAAATCTGGAAATCGGAGGTTCTCGGCGAATGCCGATTCGTGCCGGATCTCGCCGATTTCTGCCGGTCTAGCTGGGGTGATGTCCGGACAGCCCGAGAACGGCCGTACGAGGCGTCACGGCTCGGTGCACGCCGAACTGATACATCAACGATACGAAAGCCGCACTAGGACCGGCTGCCCCTCAGAAGCTCATCAGTCTCATCAATGTCTGGGTGACCGTTTGGTAGAGCCGCAACCTGCACGGCCCGAAGCGCCTCGAGAATCGAAATGGCCTCAGACCGACGACCCCTCGTCAGCATCAACCTAGCGAGCCGATATCGAGCTCTGCGGACCTCGAAGGCAGAGGATCCAACCACGCTGTCGAGCGCGTCTATTGCTCCGACTAGCGCCTCGTCCTCACGCCCGCCCAAACGCGCCGCAGCCTCCGCCGCATAGACCCCCGCAACGAGAGTGGAGCGATGATCCGCGCCAAGCTGCTCCGCCAATGCGGTGCTGGCATCACTGGCAAGCTGGAGCGCCTCGTCGAGGCGATCGGCGAGAACCAGATTCAGCGCCAGCGCCGAAGTGGCAGTGAGAGTGTCGGGATGCGAGTCCCCGAGTTCGGTCGTTCTGTCTCGCAGCACCGTTCGCAGGAGCGACTCGGCTTCGGCGACTTGCCCCAATCGCTGCAGGGTTTCGGCAAGGTTGAGCCGAGCGGTCGCTGAGGACGGGTGAGACGGCCTGAGGAGCGCCTCGAAGCCGACGACAGCGTCACGCTCAAGCGCTTCGGCGGCGGCGAAGTCCCCGAGTCCGAAGTACGACACACCGAGGTTGAGCATCGCCTGGAGCGTGCGTGCATCCTCATTTCCGAACTCAGATCGGCATTCATTCAGGACGGACTCTTCCAGCTCCACGGCACTGGCCAGTTCACCCCTGTCCCACAGGCAGTTTGCGAGGTTGGTCATCAGCGCTCGACGCTGTGCAGGCTCAAGATCAATCTCGCTGTCGAGCGCCGATCCGAACACCTCCACAGCCTCGTCGACCCGACCAAGTCGGCGCAGACTTGTGCCGAGCACGATCGCGGTCGGCACGAAGAAGTCCGATCCAGGATCTGAGCCGTGCTCATCAAGAGCGGTCTGCGATGCGTCAGCCGCCGCAGCCCACTCGCCTGCGTGGTACAGAGCAACAGCGAAGTGTTGGCTTGCAATTGCCCTTGCCCGCGCTTCGCCACGCACCTGCTGCCAGTAGCGATCGAGCTCAGACATCACTCGAAGGCCGTCTACGTACCGGCCCTGCGCCACGTAGCTCATTCCGAGACCGTCTCGTCGCTTCAGCGTCTCTAGGGCGTGTCGACCGAGGACCCGGGCCGACGCATCTGTGAGCCTCTCGCGTTCGATAGTCGCTTCGACGAACCGCCTATCAGCCTCGAGGGCCGATACCAGCGCATCCCGGGCCACAAGCGTCTCAGGATGTTCAATCCCAACGGTCTTCGCAAGCTCGTCTACCGACGCCTGAGCGCGGTCGAGCCCTATCTCGCCGACCTGCAGCTCGCGATCATCACTCGACATTGGGCCTCCCGAGTGTATCGGCCGCCGGAACGCCGCGGCTGAGCATCCTCCTCCACGCCACCGGCTTCATCGGAGGAGCGAGCCAGTGTCATGAACGTCCCCGACTTCCCACCACGGGGGAGCCTGGGTAGTCACGACGATCCTCCCGTTGCTCGCCTCGGGAATCATGCCACTCACGGACTCGACACCATCGGCCCCATGAAGGACGAGCAACCATTCATCTTGCTGCTCCTCGAGCCACCGTCGTACCGAGCGGTTGAGGTCGTCAACGGATCCTCCATCGAAGTCGAGACCGATCGCGTGAGCAAGCCTCGAGAGGTCAAGGACCCTCGTATCACCATCTACGTTCAGCCAGATTCGACGAGCGGGGCGGTCAGCCGATTCAAGGAAGTAGGAAAGCGCCACATCGGTCTGCAGAGCAAACGAATCGGCCGAGGAGGCCGACGAGAGGACCGCACACCTTCTTGGCCCAGAGCCCAAACGCTCGGCGAGCCATTCCGGCCCCGTACTTGGGCGAAAGCTGGGGGGGCGTCCCATGAACTCTGGGACGCTATTCACGTCAGCTTCTGCAGGCCACCCGTCCCACCTTTCCTTGACATGTCTGAGGCTCACGAAGAAGCCCCCCTCGCCACTCTTTGGATCACGGCTCCCGACGACGAAACCAACGACGGCTTGACGCTTAGAGGAGTAGATAGGACCACCAGACATACCGCGCTTGATCCAGCCCGTTTGGCATTGGATGTACTCGCCTTCGTCGCCGTGAAAGCTGATAGTGCCCCCAACCTCAGTCGTGAACTCCTGGCTTCCTCCGACGAGCGGGAAGCCAGCCGCAACGAGTTCATCGTCGGTCTCGGGGTCGTCCAGCGCGATGGGAAGGAAGTCAAGATCAGAGCCTCCCCCCGCCACGGGACACATGGCGACGTCCGGCCATAGTCCGAATCGCTCCATGATCTTCAGCTCCACCACCCGAGTCGGGGCCCCCGAACGCTCGACCGGGCGACCATCGACCCGGGAGAGCTCGAAGTTGTCATCTTCGAGTAAATGAGCGCACGTCAAGACCCAGTGTTGGGTGAGCAAGAAGCCTGCACCGACCGTCGACCCATCGACCAGTACTCGTACAGTCCGGTCGCGCAACGCAGATGTCGGGGTCGGAGAGACGGCCCTCACTCTTCGCTGCCGTCGCTGCTCAGATCCCACTCAAGCTTCAGCTTCATCGACACGTCGACACCGCCGTCAACCACGAGCGCAACGACCTTGCCGGAGGAGATCGCTGCACCAACGCCGCACGATGGCCGCAACTGCGCGAGCTTCTCTCGGACCGCGGAGCCAAACTGCTCGACCGGATCCAAGAGGTCCTGAACGTCGAGCCGAGCGATGCCCGTCTGCGCAGCGGGGTCCTCATCGTCCTGCTCTAGCTCCGAACCGTCGACGCTCACCACAGGTACGAGTACAGCCCCGCCGCCTGATACTGCGACCTCTACAACTTCGAGTCTGTCCATGCGCAGACACTAGAGCACAGGCTGCCGGGGCGGGTGCGAGCAGAGTCTGCGGCGCTCAGGGGCACCGTGAGGAGTGATGGCGATGGCGGTTGGTCGGTCTCGATTTCGATTCGAGTTGAGTTCACACCAAGCGTCGGCCACGTGCCCCCATCCCTTGACGTCGGAGCCGCGCTCCTGGCTAGGACGCACACAACGCTCGCTCACGCAACGTGACCCGCAGCGGCCAGGCCGAACTTCAGTAACGCGAGCACCTCTCGACGGCCGTCGTTCAGTACCTGCTGATCAGCGGATCTTGTAACGGTCGCCCCGTTCACCGGTGGGTTAGTAGGTGACGGCACGCATCGGCGATGCCGCCCACACCGAGGAGGCCAGCCGTGCAATCCATCCCGACCCACCGTCCCCGACCGGCGGTCTTGACGATCGCGGAGGTGATGGATGTCTTGCGCATCGGGCGCACGAAGGCCTACGAGCAGGCCCGCCTCTACCTCGACACCAACGGCGAAGCCGGCCTGCCGTGCATCAAGGTCGGCGACTCCATCCGCTTTCTCCGCCACGCCATCGAGGACCTCATCGGCGAACCCATCACCACCACCCCCGTCGACGACCACGACATCGACCCACCCGCCACCGCCACACCAACGCGAACCAACCGACGACACCCCACCACCGACACCAACCCCCAACTCTTCACCGCCTGAACCCCACCTCCTCCCATGAACCGAACGACCACCCAACCCAACCAACTCACCATCAAGAGACAGGTGCCCGCCGGCGGTCGGGAGTCGCCATGATGCGCGTCCGCACCCTCTTCGCCCGCAGCGCACGCGCGGCCGCCGAGTACTACGGCAACTACCTGGCCAAGGACGCTCACGAGATCCCCGGCCGCTGGACCGGCCGACAGGCACCCGAACTCGACCTCATCGGCGACGTCTCCGTCGACGCTCTCTCCGACGTTCTCGCCGGCCTCGACCCACACACCGGCCAACCACTCGGCCGCCCACTCCTCGACCGCATCACGACCAACGGCAAGACCATCCCTGCCGTCGGCGGATTCGACGCCACGTTCTCCGCACCCAAGTCGCTCTCGATCTGGTGGGGCCTCACCGGCGACGAACGACTCGCCGAGTGCCACGACATCGCGGTCCGTGCCGCTTCGTCCGCCATCGAGCACTACGGGTCGACCACCCGCATCAGATCCAACGGCCGCCGCATGCACGTCGACACCAACGGCCTCACCATGGCCGTCTTCCGCCAGTCGACCAGCCGCGCCGACGACCCCCAGATCCACTCCCACGTCATCATCTCCTCCAAGGTCCAGACACCTGACGGCCGCTGGTACGCACTCGACGCCCGCGTCCTCAAGAAGCACCAGCGCACCTTCGGCGGCCTCTACCAGTCGGTCCTCCGAGCCGAGCTGACGAAGCGCTTCGGCGTCGCCTTCGACGACATCGACAACGGCCTCGCCGAGATCGCCGGGGTCCCGGTCGAGCTGATCGCCCAGTTCTCCAAGCGCGCTGCCGACATCGACATCGAGATGGACGAACGAGTCGGGGCGTTCACCGACGAGGTCGGCCGGGAACCCACCCGCTTCGAACGAGCCGCCATCGAGCGCGAGATCTCCCGAGACACCCGAGCACCCAAGACCGGCCACTCTCCCGCCGAACTCCGCGACCGCTGGATCGCCGAAGCAGCCGAACTGGGCATCGACGTCCACTGGCTCACGGCCTCGATCGCTTCCGCCGCCCGCCGAGCGCCAACACGCCAGCCCGTGAGTGTCGATGCGATCCTCGCCGAACTCGCCGAGCACCGATCCGTGTGGCACCGCCTCGACGTCCTCCGCACGCTCTGCGACCTCACCCCACCCCAACCCGACCACGACGGAACGACGTGGGCGGCCGCTCTCGAGCACGCGGTCGACACAGTCCTCGCCGACTGCATCGACCTCGATCCGGCCGCCGACGCCACCCAGCGTCGAGCATCCGATGGCCGATCGATCTGGACCGAACCCACTGCGGCCCAGGCGACGAGCGAGCACGTCCTGGCCCAAGAGGAGCGCATCCTCACCTGGGCGATGAGCACCCACGTCGACGACCCCTGCCCCGCCGTCGACATCGACCCGCTCGGCCTCGACGAGGCCCAGCTTGCGGCCGCCTCAGCCGTCGCCGGCGAGGATCAGCTCGTGGTCGTCGTCGGCCCGGCAGGCGCCGGCAAGACCCGCATGCTCGACGCCGCCGTGTTCGACCTGCAGGACCGTGGTCGACCGGTGATCGGCGTGGCCCCGACCGCCAAGGGCGCCGAGGTGTTGCACTCGGAGACGAACCTCGACGCCGACACCGCTGCGATCCTGCTTCGGGATCTCGACGATCCGGGTCCCGACTCGTTCGCCGCCGACCTCCCGACCGGGACCACGCTCATCGTCGACGAGGTCGGGATGCTCAACACCGCCGACCTCCACCGTCTCGTCGAGCACGTGGACCGCCAGCGATGGCGACTCGTGCTCGTCGGCGACCCGTACCAGCTCGCGCCCGTCGGTAGAGGTGGCATGTTCACGGAGCTGTGCGACACCGTCCGCACCGTCGAGCTCGATCAACTCCACCGATTCACCGCGGACTGGGAAGCGAGCGCATCGCTCGCACTGCGCCGAGGCGAAACCCAGTCGCTCGACCTCTACGAGGCGTTCGGCCGCATCCGGCCTGGACGCCTCGACCAACACCTCGACACCATCGCCGACATCTGGCTCGACTGCGACCGGCGAGGCGAGACCCTCGCCATCACGACCGCCCGCAACGCCGACGTCGCAGCCATCAACGAACGCATCCAGCTCAAGCGAGCCACCGCCGGCCAGCTCGATCCCGACACGCTCGTCCCGATCGGTGACGAGTGGGCGATGATCGGCGACGTCGTCGCTACCCGACACAACGACCGCCGCCTCCGCACCTCCCGAGGCGATCACGTCCGCAACCGGGAACGCTGGACCGTGAGCGCCACGCACCCGGGAGGCGAGATCACCGTGTCCCGTCTCGAAGGACACGGCTCGACCACGCTCCCGGCCGCCTACGTCGCAGAGCACGTCGAACTCGCCTACGCCACCAGCGAGTACGGCGCTCAAGGCATCACCGCCGACCGTAGCCTCACCCTCACCACACCGGCCACGACGTGCCGAGGCCTCTACGTCGGAATGACCCGCGGCCGAGCCGAGAACCTCGCCCTCGTCGTCACCGACGAGCCGACGCTCGAAGCAGCACGAGACGCACTCGAGTTCACGCTCGCCAGCGACCGCGCCGACGCTCCAGCGATCCGACATCGCCAGGAAGCGCAGCAGGGCCGAGCCGCCGAACTGCCGACACCGAAGGCATCGCTGCGACTCTCGAGCAGCCCAGAGCTTTCGATCGGCTTCTAGCCATGCGCCCGCCATCAGGGGGACGAGCGCTGGCCCGCGAGCGTTTCGGGTCGCTAATCAGAATCCTCGCTCCCACGCACGAAGCGGAATCCCTTGCCGGGCAGCCTGTGCGCCGCAACAAGGGGTGGAGTCGGCAGGCGCGTGAGCGGCGGCGGTTTGAACACCCGTCTCCAGATCTTCCGGGCCAACGATGAAGCGAACACGAGCGTCAGCGAGACAAGCAGCAGAGCTGGCACGGCGACGAGCACGACAGCGCCCCAATCGTCGAATGGAGTGCTCCCGACGCTCGGCATCCAGCTCGACTCGACCTCCGGCTGAAGAAGGCTCCCCACGGAGCCGAGCACGGCAACGAGGACTGTGAGGAGCACCACGAGCCCTTGTGTGCGCGCCGACGATCTCTCGATTCGTTCCGACTCGCGACCGACGGCCAACTCCTGCGATATCTGGTGCTGGGCGAGCACGGCGTCTCGGCGCGCCTCAAACCCGTGTTGGCTCAGCAGCGCCTCCTCGACCTCAGATAGCTCTCCGACACGCAGCAGTCGATCTCCGCTCACTTCCGGATAGCTGGCAAGCAGCCGCGTCGCCGCATCATTGAGATCGCGAGTCGTGCGAGCCAACGCCAACCTCGCGCCGAATGACTCGACCATCCGGAGCCGTAAGAGTGCCAGGTCTACCGCCAGTCCGAGAGCGAACTCGGGGTACATCCAGTCCTGGCCGTCTGGCTGGCGCCCGCCGGCAAAGAGATCGGCTCTGAACTGATCGGTGCTCAGACTCACGACGCACGACGACGACAGGTAGACGGTCGCCGCTGAGTGGTGGAACGGCCCGGCGACGAAACGATCCGAGATCCGCGCTCGACTGGTCGTCAGGGAGTCCGTGTTGTAGTGCATCGCCAGCGAGGTGCCAACGGCTGCATGCTCGGCGTCAGCCAGACCACGAACGCTGAGGAGAGGCGTCATCAGATACTCGCCGAGGTGTTCGGCAAGGGGCTTGCCTGTCGCTGCGTAAACGACCGCCTCCCGATAGACGCTGAAGACATCGCCAAGCGAGACCCGTTCCTCGGGATGATCGAATTCGATCTGCGGGCGCCCGTCGCCTTCGATTACTTCGCCCTCTCCGGGTCGACCGCCGAGCGCTGCTGCGTACAGATCAACCAGTTCGCGATCCATAGTGCTCGCAACTAGGTCGGCAACCGTGCACCCCGCACGCCCGTTCAGGACGTCGACCGAGGAGCGATCGGCGTCAAGCAACAAGGCGAAGACCATGACCGCCTCTCCGGACCGATGAATGAGCAGGCTCACGTCCAGGATGTCCGCTTCGGACGCAGCGTGGTGTGTGATCGCCACCGGAGGCAACGAGAGCCGCATCCAAGGCTCGCTGACTGAGAAGTTCGGGCGCAACAACTCGTCGTCAATGACCGAAGCGAGCCCTTCCAAGTAGGCGAGCTCCCCGAACTGGATTCGGAGGCCGTCCGCCATCTCCCGAATTGACCGACGATCATCATCATCATCGACGTCCTCCTGCTCCTCGGACTGCTCGGCGGTTGGGGTTCGAACCGACCGCAGCATGGCCAACGCCGTGCGAGGGTGACGGAGCCCGAAGCGTAGGAGCTTCCCGAGCGTCGGGTTCTCCAGCTGCTCCAACGAGGCATCAAGGCTCTCGAGCTTCTCGACCGCCGCGGCAACGGTCGGTCCCACGAGAACCTCACCGCTTCCATCCACAGCGACAACAGCAACGCCTTTCCCTAACAAGCGTCGTGCAAGTTCCTCCGGATGTAGCGCCGATCCAATCGTGAACGAGAATCGATAGAAGATCACCGACTCACCGAGCGACGCTTCAGCGAGCTTCGATAGATCGCCAGCCGGTCCCCGTTCCTCCTGTTCCAGAGACGGGAGGTTGACTGACGCGGACGAACCTTTGGCCACACGGGCAAACAAGTCGGCCAATCGCCGAACCATCTTCGGCCTGCGCCTAGCCCCGCCCATCGCTTTCACCCGCGCCGACCGATCCGCTCGACCACGGCGATCTGGCTGCTCGGGAGGGCGTGGGCGTAGGTGTTCATGAGCATCTCGGGGCTGTGGCCGAGGATGTCGGCGATCGCTCGAAGCTCACCGAGGTCCTTCGACTGCTGGACCATGTGCGTCGCCGCCGTGTGGCGGAGGCCATGCGACGTCAGCCTCGGTAGCTCGGCTCGCTGGACGAATCGTTCGAGCGCCCGGTCATACGACCGAGGTAGGACGAGGCCGCCCTGGCGCGTGGCAATGATCAGATCGTTGTCCTCCCACTCGGTCCCCGCCGCCAGCCGCTCGGCAGCCTGCTCGGCTCGACGACGAGCGAGCACTCGGAGCGTCTCGTCGTCGAGCGGGATCGTCCGGCGCGACCGCTCGTTCTTCGCGTTGCTCCACGACGCGCCGAACCGCACGGCGACGAGGCTCTCGTCGATGCGGAGCGTGCCGGCCTCGTCGTCGAAGTCGTCCCACTTCAACGCCAGCAGCTCACTCCGCCGAAGCCCATAGAGCACGTTCAGCCGGAAGGCGATCGCCCAGCGGTGCCACGAGGTCGCCTCGAGGAACGCCTCGACCTCGTCGACCGTCCACGTCTCGGTCTCCTTCTCCCGCTTCGGCTTTGCCACCGTCCGGGGGAGGCCGACCCGAGCCGCCGGGCTCCGAGGGATCAGGCCCTCGTCGACCGCCTCGCTCAACGCTGCGCGCAGCACCGTCCGGCAGATCTGCACCGACCGCCTCGACAGCTTCCCGCCGTTCGCCAAACCTTCGATCCAGCCGGCGACGTCGTCACGATCGAGCATCGACAGCTGGATCGCACCGAGCCCCGCCTCGATGTGCGGGATCGCCCAGGCGTACTGCTCCTGCGCCTTCGGCGTGATGTCGGTCCGGCCGGCCACGTAGCGCCGCACTAGCCAGCTCACCGTCCCCTTCGTGACGGCCACGTCCTCGGCCCGCATCTCCCGTGCGGCGGCGTTGGCCGAGCGCTGGGACTGGTACGTGCCGAGCTGTTTCGGCTTGTGCTTACCCGTGACGGTGTCGATGCCGTCGACGCGCACGACCCACTTCCCGCGCTGCTTGCGGACCGTCGGCTGTCCGGTTGCCTTCCACGCCATCGGCGCTCTCCTCGATACTCAGCCGCCCCAGGACTGATACATCGATGATACAACGGCTCGTCAAGCCAGTCGCTGAGCCGGAAAATACCAGCTCAGCGTGGTCGGGGTGGGGAGATTCGAACTCCCGGCCTCCTGCTCCCAAAGCAGGCGCGCTAACCAAGCTGCGCCACACCCCGTGTGTGGGCCACGGACGCTATCCCGACG
>JBCDAK010000066.1:0-22235 GCA_039185545.1 Actinomycetota bacterium | reverse complement strand
GACTCGTTCATCGAACCCGTCGCCGACCGCAAAGGCCACGACCGCCGGTACTCGGTCGACATCTCGAAGATCACCACCCTCGGCTGGAGCCTGAGCCGCAGCTTCGACGACTCACTCGCCGCCACCGTCGACTGGTACCGCGACAACCGCGACTGGTGGGAACCACTCAAAGCCAGGGCCGGCCTGAGCGCGCCGTGAGGATCGTCGTCGCCGGGGCAGCGGGCCAACTCGGGATGGATGTCGTTCCGGCGGCTCGCTCCGCGGGTCACGACGTCGTCGCGCTCGATCGCTCGGCGCTCGATCTCGCTGACCCCGACGCTGCTGACGTGGTGCTGGCGGAGCTGCGCCCGGAGGTCGTCGTCAACTGCGCCGCGTTCACCGCGGTCGACGCGTGCGAGACCGAGGTCGAGACCGCCCACTCGGTGAACGAGCACGGCGTCCGGCGGCTCGCCGAGGCGTGTGGTCGGAACGGAGCGCGGCTCGTCCACGTCAGCACCGACTACGTGTTCGACGGCACGCTCGACCGGCCGTATCGCGAGGACGACGAGCCGAACCCCGCGTCGGTGTACGGACGATCCAAGCTCGCCGGCGAGGCGGCCGCCCGCGACGTCCTCGGCGACGGGGTGACGATCGTGCGGACGTCATGGGTCTGCGGAGCGCACGGCGCGAACATGGTCAAGACGGTGCTTCGTCTCGCCGCCGACCCCGATCGTCCGCTCGCCTTCGTCGACGACCAGCGTGGCTGTCCGACCTTCACCGCCGATCTCGGGCCGGCGCTGGTCGACCTCGCCGACTCGCCGCTTCCGGGAATCGTCCATCTCACCAACTCGGGCGACGTGAGCTGGTTCGAGTTCGTCGGCGAGATCCTCTCGGCCGCCGGACGGGACCCGTCGCGGGTGTCGCCGATCTCGACCGCCGATCTCGACCCGCCCCGCCCGGCGCCGCGACCGGCGAACAGCGTCCTCGAGAACGTCCGGTGGGTGGCCGACGGCCGGACCCCGCTCCGGCACCACCTCGACCCGCTCGTCGAACTCGTCGCCGCGCTCGGCGATTGACCCGGCACGGAACGCCGGTTCATCGACCGGCTACCGTCCGTTCACGTGTGGCCGTGGCAACCCGTCGGGGGCGGACGCTGGGTCGGCTCCGACTCGAGCGACCGTTTCCCGATCTACACGCGGGGCAACGCCGGTGAGGTGTACCCCGAGGTCTTCCGCCCGCTGAGCTTCTCGATCGCGAACCTGGCGGGGGAGCGCGCGATGCGCAACGCCGTGCTCCGGTCGGGGTTCGTGCGCGAGGACGAGATCGCCGACGTCCCGATCACGGTCGGCCTCGGTAGCGGCGTGTTCGGCGGGTACGCGTACCTCAACCTGAGCATGAACCGGCTCGGTGCGGCGCGTGTGCCCGGCGGGTCGGCCACCGACGCCGATCGGTCGTACCTCGGCGTGGGCGACCCCCCGCCTCACGTGCCTCTCCCGAACGAGAAGAACCTCCGCGCCACCATCGCCGGCATGCGCACCGTGTGGCGTATGAGCGGTCACACGTCGCTCCCCGAGATCGACACCGACCGACGCGACATCGATGCGTACCTCGCCGGTCTCCCCGACCCGGCTGCGGCGTCCGACGCCGAGCTGCGCGCGTCCACCTCCGACGACCTGATCGAGAGGTTCGGACGGTGGTTCGAGACGCACCTGGTCGTGTCGTTCGGCGCCGGGACCCTCATGGCCGTCCTCACCCAGATCTGCGAGAAGCAACTCGGCGACGAGTCGATCGCGATCCGTCTGGTGTCGGGCCTCGGAGACGTCGACTCGGCGGCACCCGCCTCCGCCATGTGGGGCCTCGGTCGCATCGTCGCCGACTCGCCGGCCCTCACGGCCGAGTTCGATCAGGGCGTCGACGGACTGTTCGAACGGGTGCGGGAGCTCGGCGAGCGGACCGACGACTCGTCCGTCACCTCGTTCGTCGCGGCGTTCGACGATCTCCTCGAACGACACGGTGCCCGCGGTGCCAACGAGTGGGACACCGCGTTCGACACGTGGGGAACCGACCCCGAGCTCGCCCTCGCGTTGGTCGACCGGATGCGACTCACCGACCCGTCCCACGCCCCCGACGTCCAGCGCGACCGACTGGCGGCGGAACGGGAGCAGCTCGAGGCCGAGACACTCGAGCGACTCGGTCGGCCCGCCCGACGCCTCTTCCGGCGGGTTCTGCGGTCCACGCGCATGTACCTGCGCGGTCGGGAGCGGGCGAAGACCAACGTGGTCGAGGCGATCCACGGTGCACGTCTTCGCGCCCAGGAACTCGATCGTCGCCTCGTCGCCCGATCCGGTGGTGAACGCGGCGACCTGTGGTTCCTCCTCATCGAGGAACTCGACGACTACGTCGCCGATCCGGCCGCGTTCCGAGAGACCATCGGCGAGCGGCGCGAGATGCTCGCACGACTGGAGGAGCGGATCCCGCCCTTCTTCTTCGAAGGTGAGCAGCCGCCACTCGAGGAGTGGGAACTGAGATCGGACGCCGCGGCGAACGCGTCTCGCGTCGAGCCCGGCGACGTGATCGCCGGGCTCGCCGGGTGCGTCGGTGTCGCCCGCGGTCGAGCGCGTGTCGTGACCGACCCGGGCGATCCCCGCGGCCTCGAGCCGGGTGACGTGCTCGTCGCTCCGCACACCGATCCCAGCTGGACCCCGCTCTTCGTCCCCGCCGACGCCGTGGTGGTCGACGTCGGCGCCACGATGAGCCACGCGGTCATCGTCAGCCGTGAACTCGGGATCCCCTGCGTCGTCTCGGCGACCGACGCCACGCGGCGCATCCCCGACGGTGCGACCATCGAGGTCGACGGCACCGCAGGCACCGTGACCGTGATCGACGTCCCCTGATCAGAGTCCGAGGTGGTCGACCACCGCCTCGACGCCGTGGAGCGCGATGTCGTCGCGGCGAACGGCCGCGAACTCGTCGCGGTCCATCTCGAACTCGAGCTGCCGAACGGCCACGCCCTCGCGCACCTGCGTGCGGACCCGCTCGGCTCGATAGCCGAGGGACCGCGTGACACCCAGCGACGGACCGTTGTCGTGCCACGCCGCCGTCGTCGCGATCTCGGCGGCGAGACCGCCGAAACCGAGTGTGAGCGTCGCCAGCCGGAGCTCCTTCCCCAGGCCCCGGCCCTGGTGCTCGCGGCCGAGCCACGATCCCGTCTCGAAGCGTCGCAGGACGGCGAAGTTCGTCGCCGTCAGATCGGTCGCACCGACGATCTCGTCGTCGACGACGACCACCATCTGGATGCGGAACGACTCCGGTCGGAGCTCGGCTCGACACGTCCAGTGGAAGCGCATCGCCTCGCGTTCGAGGGTGGGGGAATCGTGACGCGTCCACGGGACACCGAACGGCATGTCGGCAGGATCGTGCACGCCGCGAGCGGCGACGCCGACCAGCGTGAACAGGTCCTCCTCGGTCGGATAACGCAACGTGAGCGTGGGGGTGGTGACCCGCAGGCCGAAGAACGGCCAGACCTCCGTCCGTCGTCGCTCGTCCATGACACGAGTGTGGTCGGTCGAGGTCAGACTGGGTTCGTGGGTTTCACCCGGGCCGAGTTGCTGTCGTTCGAGGGGACGGCCGTGCCCGATCTCGTCGGCGACCGGACGCGGCTCGCGTTCGTCGGGATCAACCCGGGGCTGTGGACCGCCGCGACGCAGACCCACTTCGCCCATCCCGGGAATCGCTTCTATCCCGCGCTGCGACTCGCCGGGATCATCGATCGTGAGATCGACCGCGGGGTGGGGATGAGCGACGACGATCGACGCCACCTGCTCGAGCGCGGGATCGCGATCACCAACGTCGTGGAACGCGCCACGGCGAAGGCGTCCGACCTCGCCGACGGCGAGCTGCGCGAGGGCGCCGTCCGACTCCGCACATTCGTTCGGGAGCGTCGTCCCGACGTCGTGGCGATCGCCGGGATCACGGCCTACCGAACGGCCTTCGGAGATCGCCGCGCCACCCCCGGGCGCCAGCACGCATCCCTCGAAGGCGCCGACCTCTGGGTCGTTCCGAACCCGAGCGGGCTCAACGCACACGAGACCGTCGAGACCCTCGCCGAGGCATACGCCGGTCCGGCGCGCGCCGCTGGCATCATCTGAGCCGTGCCGGACCCCGAGAGCGAGACGCCACTGCGCGTCGCGTACACCCTCGAGCAGCTCTGGCACACCGTCCCGGGTGGCACGGCCGTCGCTGCATTGCGAGTCGCCGAGATCCTCGATCGTGACCCGTCGGTCGACCTCCACTTCGTCGCCGGTCGACATCCTCTCCCTCCCGCCGAGCCGTATCGGCCCGACCGGCCGGTGCACATGCTCCCGTTGGCGCGGCCGCTGCTGTACGAGGCGTGGATTCGACTCCGGTGGCCCAGGGTCGAAGCGGTCACCGGACCGATCGACGTGGCGCATGCAACCGGTCTCGTGCCCTGTGCGACGTCGGCGCCGCTCGTGGTCACGCTTCACGACCTCGCGTTCGTCCACGAGCCGGAGAAGTTCACCCGGCACGGCGTTCGCCTCATGACCCGATCGCTCGACGCGATCGGTCGGCGGGCCACGGCCGTCCTGTGTTCCAGCCGGGCGACCGTCGACGACGCGATCGAGTGGGGACTGCCCGCCGATCGCCTCCGCCACGTCCCGCTCGGTGTCGACGTCGTCCCCGCCGACGGGGTGGCGGTCGAGCGGGTCCGCCGCCGGTTCGAGCTCCCCGACGAGTTCGTGTTGTTCGTGGGCACCATCGAGCCGCGCAAGAATCTCGTCCGACTCGCCCGCGCGGTCGCTCTCGACGGCGACCTCCCGCTGGTCGTCGCCGGGGCGACCGGATGGGGTGACGTCGTCGACGGTCTCGACCGCGGGTCCGACGTGCGCTTCCTCGGGTTCGTCTCCGACGAGGAACTGCGTGGGCTGTACGCCGCTGCGACCGTGTTCGCGTACCCGAGCGAACGGGAGGGGTTCGGCCTCCCGGTGCTCGAGGCCATGGCGCAGTCGACACCGGTCGTCACGAGCGCCAGCACGTCGACTGCCGAAGTGGCCGGTGGCGCCGCCGTGCTCGTCGAGCCGACCGACGTCGGCGACATCGCCCGCGGAGTACGGGAGGCGGCGGAACGCCGCGACGAATTGGCTGCTGCCGGCCGTCGGCGGGCGGCCGAGATGACCTGGCGTGCGACCGCCGAACGGACGGCCGAGGTGTACCGGGAGGTCGCGGCGTGACCCATCCGAACGCGACCGATCCGCCGGACGCGACCGATCCGCTCGACGTCGCCGTCAACCTGACCTGGTGTCTGCCCGGAGCGGTGGGCGGATCCGAGCAGTACCTCGCCCGCCAACTCCACGGGGTCACGGAGGGGCGAGCCCACCCCGATCTCGACCTCACCGTCTACGCCCCGCGCGGGTACGGCGAGGCCCATCCCGACCTCGCCTCCACCGTTCCGATCATCCCGGCTCCGCGGGGCGGGCGTCGGCGCGTCGCACGTGTCGTCGCCGAGCACACCTGGCTCGCCCGCCGGGTCCGTTCGGCCGACGTCGTCCACCACGGTGGCGGCACGATGCCGTCGGTCGGTGCCGGACGGAGCACGGTGCTCACGATCCACGACCTCCAGTACCTCACCCACCCGGAGTATTTCTCGCGGGTGAAGCTCGGGTACCTGCGCGCCGTCGTTCCGCGGTCGGCCCGACGCGCCGACATCGTGACCGTGCCGAGCGCGTACGTCCGCTCCACCGTCGCCGAACGCCTCGGCCTCGGCTTCGAGCGGATCCGCGTGGTCCCGCACGGGCTCGAACCCGGGCTCGGCGTCGGCGCCGTCGACCCCGCAGCTCTCGACGAGCGCTTCGGTCCGTTCGGTGACGGTCCGTTGCTCGTCTACCCGGCGGTCACGCATCCCCACAAAGGTCACCGGCTCCTGCTGGCGGCGCTGGCCCGGCTCGTCGAACGGCCGGGGTTCGACGACACGCGCCTCGTGTTGATCGGAGGCGTCGGGACGGCGGAGGACGCGATGCTGCGAGCCGTCGAGCATCACTCGCTCGGGGGTCATGTCATCCGCACCGGTCGGGTGACCGACGCGGAACGTGACGGGCTGGTGCAGCTCGCCGACCTCCTCGTCTTCCCCAGTGAGTACGAGGGCTTCGGGGCTCCCGTGATCGAGGCGATGGCGCTCGGCACACCGGTGGGGTCGTCCGACCAGCCGGCGCTGGTCGAGGTCGTGGGCGGCGCCGCCGTCGTGGCGCATCGCGACCCCGACGCGTGGGTGGCCGCGATCGAGCAGGCGATCGGTCGATCCGACGAGCTGAGACGTCGCGGTCTCGATCGTGCGGCCGCCTTCACCAGCGCCGTGTCCGGTGCCGCGATCGCCGACGCCTACCGCGATGCGGCGGCCACCGGCCGCAGGTCGTGAGCGGGCGTCCAGACGCCAGGGACGGGCGTGGTCGCATCGTCGTGCTGTGCCCGCACTTCGTGCCCGACAACGCGCCGACCGGGACCGTGATGACGAGGATCGTCGACGAACTCGTCGAGTTGGGCTGGACGATCGACGTCGTCACGTCGTTGCCCTGGTACCGCACGCACTCGATCGAGGCGGGGTGGGAGGGACGCCTCGTCCGCCGCGAGACGACGGAGTGGGGATCGATCCGACGGGTCCACCCGTTTCCGGGCGACGACAAACGCGACCTCCTCCGGCGAGCGCTCGGGTTCGTCGGTTTCACGGCGCTCGCCCTCGCCGAGGGTCTCCGAGCCGGTGGATGGTTCCGTCGCGTCGACGCCGTCATCGCGATGTCGCCGCCGCTCACCCTGGGTCTCGCGGGAGGGGTCGTGGCGCTCGGGCACCGAGCGCCACTGGTGTTCAACATCCAGGACGTGTTCCCCGACGCCGCGGTTCGAACCGGAGCGATCACCAACCGCTCGGTGATCCGTGCCCTGTCGATTCTCGAGCGGGTGTCGTACCGCATGTCGGCGGCCGTCACCGTGTTGTCCGACGACCTCGCGCAGAACCTCCGGGCCAAGCTTCCGGAGCGGCTCGCCGGCCGAGTTCACACGATCCCGAACTTCGTCGACACCGACGCGATTCGGCCCGCCGATCGCCGGACCGTTCGACGAGACGAGTTGGGGATCGGACCCGAGCCGGTCGTGATGTACGCCGGCAACGTCGGCTTCTCCCAGTCGATCGGCCTCCTGGTCGATGCCGCCGAGGCGCTGCCCGACGTCGTGTTCGTGATCCACGGCGACGGTGCGGCTCGAGCCGACCTCGAGCGGGACGTCGCCACCCGCGGCCTCACCAACGTCCGGTTCGCGGGGTACATCGAGGCGGAGCGGCTCGGCGAGTTGCTCGCCACGGCCGACATCCACGTGGTGCCGTTGCGCACCGGTCTCGGTGCGGTCTCGGTGCCCTCGAAGACCTACTCGATCATGGCGGCCGCCCGGCCCGTCGTCGCGGCGATCGATCTCGACTCGGTGGTCCCGCGGATCCTGGCCGAGTCGCGCGGGGGCGTCGCGGTCGCTCCCGACGACGCCGATTCGCTGGCGGCGGCTCTCGCCGACCTGCTGGCCGATCCGACCGGCGCGGCCGAGATGGGTCGTCGGGGGCGCTCGTGGGTCGAGAAGAAGGCCTCGCCCCGCGCCGTGGGTCGCGCCTACGATGATCTGGTTCGAGGCCTCCGCAGAGACACTGTGGAGCGACGGCGTAGCGCGTCCGAGCACCGATAGCCTCGCGTCCGTGGCAGGATCTTCATCCACCAAGAAGGCGGCGCGGCTGGCCCAGAAGGGCAAGGGCCAGCGGGTTCGATTCCAGGGCGGAACCCTGTTCCCGATGGCGGTCGCCATCGTCATCGTGCTCGGCCTCGCGCTCGTCGTGTACGCCCGCCAGAGCCGCCCGGTCTCCGCCGGATCGCCCGAGGTCACCGATCACTGGCACCACTCGTACGGCTTCCTCATCTGCGGTGAGTGGGTGCAGCTCAGTGGCGACGGCGAAGGGTCCGATGCCGAGGGTCGGCCGACCAACATCGAGTACGCCCGCAGCGGTGTGCACAGCCACGACGACGGTCTCATCCACTGGCACCCGTTCACGTCGCTCGCCACCGGCGAGCGCGCCACGCTGCAGCGGTTCCTCGACGTCTACGACGTCAGCGTGTCGACCGACAAGCTCGAGTTCCCCGACGATCAGCGCGCGCAGCTCCCGTTCAACAACGACAGCGGCGTGTTCGACGTCGACGATGATCAGTGCGAGATCACCGACGAGGACGGCAACGTCTCGACGGAGGACGCCGTCATCAGTGGTCGCGTGTGGGACAACATCAGCGACACCGACGACGGTCGCGGAGTCATCGCCCAGTTCGGGGACATCGCTCTCCGTCAAGACGCCATGGTCGTCGTGATCGCGTTCATGCCCGAGGATGCCGAGATCGGCATGCCGCCGTGGACCGCGCAGTTCGATCAGAACGTCGCGAACGACTCGGGTCAGCTCGCGCCCGACCAGCTGTTCCCGGGCGTCGACGTGAGCGACGACGGCGACGTGACCTCCGACGGCGAGGACGTCGGTGAGGACGACGTCGGTCCCGAGGTCGACGGCGCCACGTCCGACAACTGATGCGGGCCGTCGTCCTGGTGGGCGGGGTCGGGTCGCGGTTGCGACCGCTGACCTTCACCACCCCCAAGCCGATGCTGCCCGTCGGCCACCTGCCCATGATCGAGCGCCTCGTCGGTCGCCTGGCGAGAGGCGGGGTCTCCGAGGTGGTCCTCGCGCTCGGGTTCAAACCCGAGCCGTTCATCGAGGCGTTCCCCGACGGCCGGTGTGGTGACGTCACGCTCACCTACGCGGTCGAGCCCGAGCCGCTCGACACAGCCGGCGCGGTCGGTTTCGCCGCCGCACACGCCGGCATCGACGACACGTTCGTGGTCGCCAACGGCGACGTCATGACCGATCTCGACGTCGGCGCGCTGGTCGCCGCCCATCGCACCGCCTCCGCCGAGGCCACGATCCACCTCGTGGCCGTCGACGATCCGTCGTCCTTCGGCGTCGTCGACATCGGTGACGACCATCGCATCCGACGATTCGTCGAGAAGCCCGAGCGGGGGACCGAGCCGAGCAACCTGATCAACGCCGGCACGTACGTGTTCGAGCCGTCGGTGCTCGATCGGATCCCCGGCGGTCGACGGGTGTCGGTCGAACGCGACACGTTCCCGGCCGTGTGCGCCGACGAGGCACTGTTCGGGTTCCCGACCGACGACTACTGGATCGACGCCGGTGTGCCCGACCTGTACCGCTCCGCGAACCTCGACCTGATCGGCGATCTGCGCCGCAGCGAGAGCGCCGAGGCGGTCGGCGAGGGGGCACACGTCGATCCCGAGGCGACCGTGATCAACACCGTCGTCGGAGCCGGCGCGACCGTCGGAGCCGGCACGACCGTCGTCGACTCGGTCATCCTGCCCGGGGGCGTGATCGGCGACCGGGCACAGGTCGAGTCGTCGCTCGTCATGGGTCACGTCGGCGAGGACGCCACCGTCATCGAGGCGATCGTGGGCGCCGATGGTGTCGTCGTCGACGGTGACGTCCTCGCACACGACACGCTGCCGCCGGTCGACTGACCGTCGGCCACACCTGCCGTCAGCGGACTGACCGCAGTAGGTTCCGCCCCGATGGGGGACGAGGGTCACCGGATGAGGATCACGGTCGTCGGGGGCGCGGGGTTCATCGGCTCGCACCTCGTCGACCGGATGCTCGCGGAGGGCCACGCGATCGACGTGGTCGACGACCTCTCGACCGGCTCGCTCGCCAACCTGTCCCAGGCTCGGTCGGTCGGCGGTGATCTCACGATCCATCACCTCGACGCGACCTCCGACGAGTTCGCGTCGTTGATCGGGATGCGCCGGCCCGACTGCATCTTCCAACTCGGCCTGTTCCCGAGGGCGCCCGCGTTCCGTCACGACGTCCGCGCTCTGGCCCGCGGGTTCGAGGCGGCGTTGGTCACCCTCGAGGCGGCCCGACGATCCGGCGTCGGCAAGGTGGTCGTGGCCCTCCCCGCCACGGCGCTGTACGGCCACCCGGCTGCCGCGTCGCTGCCGATCAAGGAGGGCGATCTCGAGCCGCGCGGCGTGCGCGGCGTCGTCGCCCGCGCCGTCGTCGACTCCCTCGCCACGTATCGCGAGCGGCACATGATCGAGTTCTCCGCACTGGCGCTGTCGAGTGTGTACGGCCCGCGCCAGCCGTCCGGCGGGGGAGTCGTGCCGGCGTTCCTCGCCGCGGTCGACGGGGGCGACGACGCGGAACCGGCCGAGATGCACGGCGACGGTCGTCAGACCCGCGACCTGCTGTTCGTCGACGACGCGGTCGACGCGCTCGTGCGCTCGGCCACGAGGGGCAGTGGGCTCGTGATCAACGTCGGAACGGGCGAACAGACACCGATCTCGGTGCTGTGGGACCGGATCGCCGGGGGTCGCGCCGCCGTCCCCCCGCGTCACGTCGCCCCCCGATCCGACGAACTGGTGCGATTCGCCGTCTCGCCGGTCCGCGCCCGCATCCACCTCGGATGGTCGCCGTGGACCGACCTCGACGACGGTCTCGACCGCACCCGATCGTGAGCGCGACCGATGGGTGCGATCGGTAGGTTCGCCTCGTGAACGCAGCGGATGTCCCGTCGGGCGAGGAGCGGCGCACCCTGCTGCTCACCGCGAAGTTGCGCGGGCTGCTCGGAGATCACCTGAGCGAATCGTCGTCCATCGGTGACGCCGCAGTGGCGGTGCCGGACGAGATCACCGACCTCGCGGTCGAGGCCATACCCGGAGGCGTCGCCGCCACCGTCGGAGGGACCGCCTGGCTGCTCGTCGACGGAGCGGCCGCACGGGGCCTGGGTCCTGCACTGGCGTGGGCGAGTCGACGTGAGGTCGAGTCGATCGGCCTCATCGCCGACGACGCTCTCGGCCTCCTGGCCCGGCGCGCTGCGAGTCTCCGGATCCCGGTGTCGATCTGGACGAGTGAGGGTCGCCGCATGATCCGCGTCGACCCCGAGCCGCTGGAGAGTCCCGATCCACCTCCGGCGGAGCACCTGGCGCTCGCCGGTCTGATCGAGGAGGCCGGTGCCGACGTGAACGTCGAGCACGGGGTGGTCACGGGTGAGGTGCGTGGACTCGAGGTGTGTCGCGTGGTCGACACACCCACCACCGGGCGGCTCCTCGAGCAGGCCCCGGACGGTCAACTCGTCCCGTTGGGCTCCACGATGGAGCTGCGGAACGGTGATCGGGCGACCCCGGCGCCCGGTGACGGCGAGGTCTTCCTCGAGGTCGGTGTCGGCGCACACGACCGAGAGGCGTTCCAGCTGCTGCACGGCGATGTCCCCACGGCCCGGGCGCTGTCGGGCGTGGTCGAGAGCGTCGCCCGTCATCGGTCGGTCGAGGCTCCGGGTCACCCCCTGAACCGCATGGCGCGCGAACGACTGCTTCGGTGGCATGCGGTCGTCGATCCCACATCGGTCGGTTTCGCCGAGTTGCGGCCGGCTGCGCCGCCGGTCGAACGCCCGAGCATGAAGCTGGCTGCGCCGTGCGTTGCGGTCGGCCGCCGTGCGGAGGACGACGTCGTCCGCACGGTCGTGTTCTCGTCGGGCGTCGACCTCGACGTCGTGCCGTTCGCGCTCGATGCAGCACAGCAGCAGGCGGAGCTCGCCGGAGCCGATCGAGCGGTCACCGTCGCCCTCCCGTCTCGCGATCTGCTCCCGGTCACCGAGGCGATCGCCGGTCTCGCCGCGGTCCCCGTCGACTTCGTCCGCCTCGGCTGAGCGACGGCCCGACACCCGATTCCCCACACCTCCGTGTTCGAACGCCTCGCCCAGCTCACCGACGAGTACGAGACACTCGAGCACGCTCTGACCGCTCCCGAGGTTCTCGCCGATCCCGCCCAACTGCGGCGTGTGTCGCAGCGCTACAACGAGCTCGGACCCGTCGTCGCCGCGGCCCGGCGCCACGAGCAACGATCCGGCGACCGAGAGACAGCGCGCGAGATGCTCGTCGAGGCCAGCGGAGACGAACGGGGGATGCTGCAGGCCGAGATCGACGCCGCGACCGCCGAGCTCGCCGACCTCGAGGCGGAGCTCCGAGAGCTCATGATCCCCGCCGATCCCCACGACGGCCGCGACGTCATCGTCGAGATCCGGGGAGCCGAGGGTGGTGAGGAGGCGAACCTCTTCGCCCGTGACCTGTACGAGATGTACGTGGCGTTCGCCGGCCGTCACGGGTGGCGGCTCGAGACGCTGTCCTCGTCGGCGAGCGACCTCGGCGGATGGAACGAGATCACGTTCGCTGTGTCGGGCGTCGATGCGTGGCGCCACCTGAAGTACGAGGGAGGCCCGCACCGTGTGCAGCGCGTGCCGGTGACCGAGAGCCAGGGCCGCGTGCACACGTCCTCGGCCACCGTCGCCGTGATGCCGGCGGTCGACGAGGTCGATGTCGACATCGCCGACGGTGATCTCGAGATCGACGTGTACCGGTCGAGCGGCGCGGGCGGCCAGCACGTCAACACGACCGACTCCGCGGTCCGGATCACACACGTGCCCACCGGCGTGGTCGTCACGATGCAGGACGAGCGCTCGCAGCTCCAGAACCGCAACCGGGCGATGCAGGTGCTGCGCGCCCGCCTGTACGAACTCGCCGAGTCCGAACGGGCTGCCGAGCAGTCGGCCGAGCGCCGAGCGCAGGTCGGGGGCGGCGGCCGGAGCGAGAAGATTCGCACCTACAACGTCAAGGAGAACCGCGTCACCGACCACCGGATCGGGTTCACGATCCACCGCTTGGCCGACGTCCTCGCCGGCGATCTCGACCTCGTCGTCGAACCGCTCGCCGCCGAGGAGCGAGCGCGTCTGCTCGCCGAGGGCGGCGAGGTCGACACCGACGGCCGATGAGCGACGGCGGCCCGGAGGCGGACGGCGTGGAGACCGATGGTGCGGGAATCGAGGGCGACGCCGACGAGCGCACCGTGACGTGGCGCGAGCTCCTCGCCGAGACGGTCGCTGCGGTCGGAGACCGCCAACACGCGCGCTGGATGTGTGAGACCGCGTCGGGCTCCGATCGCGACGAGTTCACGTTGCTGCTCGATCACGCCGCGACGGTCCGCACGGTCCGTCACCTCGACTCGATGGTCGCTCGGGCCAGATCCGGCGAGCCGATCCAGTACGTGCTCGGCGCATGGACGTTCCGGACGGTCGATCTCGCCGTCGATCGGCGGGCGCTGATCCCGCGACCCGAGACCGAGCTGGTGGCCGGCGCCGCGATCGACGCCGCCCGGTCGGTCGGGCCGACGCGTACGGTCGTCGATCTGGGGACCGGGTCGGGCGCGATCGGCCTCGCCGTCGCACAGGAGTTGCCGGTCAGCGGCACCACGGTCTGGTTGACCGACGTCGACGTCGACGCGCTCGACCTCGCTCGGGCGAACGTCGCCGGGATCGGGCGAGCGGCGGCGAACGTCCGCCTCGCCGAACCCGGCGAGTGGTTCGACGCGCTCCCGTCCGACGAACGTTTCGACGTGATCGTCTCCAACCCGCCGTACGTCGCGGTCGGTTCAGCAGACCTCGATCCGGGGGTCGCGGAGTGGGAACCGAGCGGCGCGCTGCTGTCAGGCCCCGACGGGCTCGACGACGTCCGGGTCATCGTGTCGAGCGCGCCGGCGCGACTCCGGCCACGTGGGTGGCTGATCCTCGAGCACGGATTCGACCAGGGACCGGCTCTGCGCGCCTTGATGAGCGATGTCGGTCTCGTCGATGTCGAGACTCGTCCCGACCTCGCAGGTCACGATCGCATGACCGTCGGCCGACTCTCCTGACGCCGGCGACGTGCCGAGGCGAGTCTCAGTGGGTCGTGACGTCGGCGGTGTGGAGATCGATCGTGCGATCGACGACCGACTCGGGAGAGGTCCAGCGCATCCGCAACTCGTGCGGGGCCGACTCGACCAACTCGAAGTCTCCGTCGAACGCCGGATCGGTCGCCCGCCAGCGCAGCATCTCGATCAGCCGCTGCACGACCGGACGGTCGAGCGCGGCGGCGACCTCGGATTCGGTGTAGTGGTGGCGGTTGATGTCGCGTCCCACACCGGTGCGTTCGAGCAGCTCGACGTCGTTGTGTCCGGCGAGGAGACCCACGTAGTACACCTGCGGCACGCCGGGCAGCAGGAGCTGGACGAGACGAGCGGCGAGATACCGATCGTCGTCGCCACCCAGCGCGTCGAAGAACGTGCAGTTCACCTGGTACAGGTCGAGGTTGGACGCCGAGGACCCGGTCGCCGCACGGCTGGTCCCGTCCGAGCGTTCGTGGATGCCGTCGACGAGGCGATCGATGCGATCGGGCACCAGGAGCCCCGGCCGTGACGGATCGCGCGAGTCGACACCCACGTCGATCACCCCGATGCCGTCGTGTGTGTCGAGCACGTTGATCGCGTTGTTCGGACGCAGTCGGATCCACCGTTCGAGCGGGATGGAATCGCCCGTCGTGAGGGCGTCGATGACGAGAGGCGGGAGGGCGAAGTCGTAGACGAGGTCGACGCGATCGGCGACCGTGATCTGATCCAGGTGATGGCCGTGGATCTCGACGAGCACGTCCATCGACCGCGTACGACACGCCTCGGCGAGACGGGCGATGAAGTCGTACGTCTCGGGGATCATGAAACAGGGCGTGCCCGCGCGCTTGATGGCGTAGCCGACCGCGTCGAGCCGCACGAGGTCGACGGACGCAGCGGCGAACCGGTCGAGGATCCCGATGAGGTAGTCCCATCCCGCATCGGTCTCGACGTCGATGTCGATCTGTTCGTGGGTGAAGGTGCTCCACACGGTGCGGACCGTGCCGTCGTCGAACTCGACGTCGTGGAAGACCGGTGTCGGTCGTGGGCGGTAGATGGTCCCGAGCTCGGAGTCGGTGGGCGGGCCGCCGAACACCCGCTCGGGCGTGAGGAACATCGACGACCACGGCGATTCGGTGCCGCGTCGGCGCCAGTCGGTGAACTGCTCCGACTCGATCGAGACGTGGTTCACGATGAGGTCGGCCATGACGAGTCGATCCTCACCGAGCCGCCGGACGCTGTCCCACGTGCCGACGCGCGGATCGACGAGTCGATGGTCGATCGGGTCGAACCCGGCGTCCGCACCGTCGATCGGCACGTAGAACGGAAGCAGGTGCACTCCCGCGAAGGCACCGGCGAACGGTCCGTCGAGCAGCCGTCGAACACCGCCGAGGTCGCCGGCGAAGCGGTCGGCGTAGGTGATGAGCTGCGGAGCGTTGCGTCCGGTCACCGAGGCGGTTCCCGACCTCAGTCGAAGCGGACGGCCACCTCGGCGAGGATCGAACCCTCGGCCGGGTTGAGCTCGCGATCTGAGCCCGCGACCTCGCGTGCTGCCGAGAACAGCGCGTTGCGGAGCACCCTGCTGCTGATCGTGGCGTCGACCTCGTCGAGGAACTCGCCCACCCGGTCGTTCTCGATCGCCCGCCGGGCGTCTTCGAGCGCCGGACGCAAGTACTCCTCGAACGCGAAGTCCTCGCCGCGCCACTCGCTCGAGATCTCGCGGATCGCCTCGACCTCGGCGTCGTCGATGTCGTCGTCGGCCAGCATCACGAGCGCGAGCAGCTCGAGGGCAGCGCGGTGCTCGGCGTCGGCCGTGGCGTGCACGGCGACACCGCGGTAGAGCTCGGCGAGGCGGTCGTTCATCGGCGATCGATCATGCCACGTCGAGCGCGCGGCGCAGGAACGCCATCTGGTGGAGCAGCAGATTCTCGGCCACGACCTCCTGCGGGGTCATGTGGGTGACACCGCTCAGGGGGAGGACCTCGTGGGGCTTTCCGGCGGCGAGGAGCGCCGACGACAGCTGCAGCGTGTGGGCCGCGACGACGTTGTCGTCGGCGAGCCCGTGGACGAGCAGGAGTGGGCGCTCGAGCTGGTCGACGAGCGGGAACAGCGAGTTGGCGTCGTAGACCCCAGCGCCCTCCGCCGTGGTCGGGTCGCCGAGGTAGCGCTCGGTGTAGCAGGTGTCGTACAGCCGCCACTCGGTGACCGGGGCGCCTGCGATGGCGGCGTGGAACACGTCGGGGCGGCGGAGCACGGCGAGCGCAGCGAGGTAGCCGCCGAAGCTCCACCCGCGGATCGCCACGCGATCGAGGTCGAGGACGTCGTTCGTGGCGGCGAGATCGTGGAGTGCGTCGATCTGGTCCTCGAGCACGCACGTCGACAGGTCGTGGTGCACGGCGCGCTCCCACTCCGACCCGCGGCCCGGGGTTCCCCGACCGTCGGTGACGACCACGGCGAAACCCTGGTCGGCGAACCACTGCGACGCCAGAAAGGCGTCGTTCGACGACACCACCCGCTGAGCATGCGGTCCGCCGTACGGATCGAGCAGCACCGGGAGCGGTCCGGTCGTGTGGCCCTGCGGGAGGAGCAGGGCGGTGACCAGCCGGCGCTCGCCGACCCGCTGGATCGCGACGTTGGGTCGCATCGGGGGGCGTTCGGTGCTCGACGGGACGCGGACCCCGGTCCCGTGGACGAGGAAGGTCGGACCGGGCGCAGCGAGACCGGTCGTCCGCAGGAGGACGGTGGGTCCGCCGACCGAGGCGGCGTGGACACCCGGCGCATCGGTGAGCGGCGTGGTCGTGAGTGCATCGCCCACCTTCACCACGTGCACGTGGACCTCGCTCGGCTCGGTGGGATCGTTGGCGAGCACGACGAGCTCGTCGACGTCGTCCTCCCCGGTCCGCGTGGCGACGAGCGAGCGGACCTGGAGCCCGAGCGGCGTGGCCGGCTCGTCGTCGACGAGGAGCCGCCGGACGCCATCGCGGTCGGACGCCGCGACCAGTCGGCCGGAGGGCGTCCTCGTGGGAGTCCCGGGCACGATCTCGACCCAGGCGTCGTCGTAGTCGCTGGCGATGACCGCCGCGTCGCCGGTCTCGAGGTCGACGTAGCACACGATCGAGCTGCGCTGATCGCGCGAGAGCGCTCCGAACAGGAGCCCATGATCGGTCCATTCGACTCGCGTGACGTACGGGAAGAACTCGCGATCCCAGTCGACGTCGAGTCGTCCGCCGTCGAGGCCGAGGACGTGGAGGGTGACCAGCGCATTCGCTTCGCCGGCGGCGGGGTACCGAACCGTGCGAACGGGGGAGTCCGGTCGAGCGGGATCGGCGATGGTCCACTCGGCGACGGGGCGCTCGTCGACTCGGCAGGCGGCGAGGCGCGTGCCGTCGGGACTCCACCAGTACCCCCGGAAACGACCCATCTCCTCGGCGGCGATGAACTCGGCACGACCCCACGACACGCCGTCGGGCTCGCCATCGCCGGCGAGTGCCCAGGAGGACCCATCGAGCTCGCCGATGCGCAACTGCGCGCCGGAGACGTACGCGAGGCGGTGGGCGAGCGGGTCGGGCCGCGGATCGAACACCGGGCCCTCGACGCGCAACTCGCGGGCGTTCCCGGTGAGCAACCCCGCGGTGTAGAGCCGTCCGTCGAGTGCGAAGGCGGCCACCTTGCAGGCCGAGTCGGTGGCGTAGGAGGTGATGCCGGCGGCGCCGTCGCGTGCGCGTTCGCGGCGGGCGCGTTCGGCGTCGGTCGTCTCGTCGCCGGACGACCCGAGCGTCGCCGGATCGGCGACGACTCGCTCGTCGCCGGACTCGACGTCGAACACCCACAGCGAGTGCAGTGGATCGTCCCCGCCACCGCTGCGGAGGAACGTGATGCGACGACCGTCGGGTGAGATCTCGACCGTGCGCGGTGCACCGAGGGTGAAGCGCTGCGTCGCCGCCGAGCGCCGAGGGAACGAGGCGCTGTCACCGGTCGCGGGGGTCGAGTCGGTCATCGCGTCATCCTCTCACCGCATTCCATCGCCGTCGGCGTCGACCCGCTCATGCACATGCCCGGATCGCATCCACGACGAGAGCGAATGCGGCGTCTGCGTCGACCGTTTCGAGCACGGAGCAGTTCGCCGGACGTCGATCGGTGAGGGTGCGCTCGTCGATCACGGTCATCCCGGCGGTGAGCTCGCCGTCCGACTCGACGGCCACGTGCCGCTCGACCGCGGTGAACAGTTCCGGGTGGGTCACTGCGAGCACGGCCAGCGGATCGTGCAGGGCGGCGCCCGCCATCGCTCCCTCGATGTGGTTCGACCGGTACGCGGCGGAGAAGAAGTCGAAGAGATCGCCGAGCGTGGCGGCCAGCACGCCCGGCAGTGCCCGGGTCTCGGCCACGCGCGCCCGTGTCACCTGGAACTGGTGGGTGACGTGCAGGCCCGCCATGATCAGGCGCGGCACGCCGGCGTCGGGCGCATGGTCGACCCGGTCGAACGCCTCGAACACCGTGCGTGCCGCATGCGGGTCGGCCCAGAGGTTGAACTCGGCCGCCGGTGTCCGGTTGCCGAAGCGGCCGCCGCCCATCAGGGAGATTCCCGCGATGCGATCGAGCAGATCGGGTGCCTGTCGGATCGCCAGCGCGATGTTCGTGAGCGGTCCGATCGGGACGAGCCACAGTCCCTCGTTCGCCCGACACGTGTCGACGATGAAGCTCACGCCGTCGACACCGTCGAGCGGTGTGGTCGGCTCGGGGAGGTCGGCCCCGTCGAGCCCCGACTCGCCGTGCACGTAACTCGCGGACCGTGGCGGTGCGACGAGCGGCCGGGCGGCACCCGAGTGCACGGGCACGTCGAGTCCGATGAGATCGCGCATCACCATGGCGTTCCGCGTCGTGGCGGCGAGCGGTGCGTTGCCGGCGACCGTCACGATGCCGACCAGGTCGGCGACGTGCGCCGCGAGGACGATCGCGACGGCGTCGTCGTGACCCGGGTCGCAGTCGAGAAGGATCCGTGGCGGTGCGCCGGCGTCGCTCGTCATCGGCGACACCTCACGCCGTGAGCAGGGCGTCAGCGTCGATCTGCACCGATCGCCCGACCCACTCGCCAGTGGTCATCGCGATCGTCACGTCGGCGTCACGGGAGAGTCCCCACGCTCGACGTCCGTCGGCGAGACGACATGCCGCGATCGCCTTCTCGGGTTCGCCGTCGCGGTCGAACATGACCGTGTACGCCTCGACCTCGGCGGAACCGGCCGCGTCGGCGCCGACGGCGAGATCGCGTCGCGGCAGCGCGTCGATCTCGTCCTGGGGGGATGCGTGCCGAAACGGCCGATCGGGAGGAGCGGAGGCGTACACCCCGAACGAGTGCTTCGTCGCGTAGCCGCCGTTGGCCCACACGAAGGCCGTGGCGTCGGACGACTCGCGGAGCTCACCGACGACCGTGGCGATCGCGTGCATCGGGTAGTTGTTCCACGGCCCGCCGCCGAACGGCAGCCCTCCGGTGCGTGACCACTGCCTCTCGAGGGGGTCGATGCCGATCGACCGTGCGCCGAGCTGGACGGCGGACGGGAAGCACGAGTACAGGTCGATCAGTTCGACGTCGTCGATGTCGCGCCCCGCCATCTCGAGCGCGCGCCGTGCGCCGAGCTCGATCGCCGGGGTGCGGGAGAACGTGTCGCGGTTCGAGACGAACGGATGCTCGTGGCAATCGGTCCCCGACAGCGGGAAGACCCATCGGTCACGCGGGACGCCGAGACGTTCGGCCGCCTCCGCCGAGCACACGATCAGTGCGGCGCCCATGTCGACCGAGCTGTTCGAGTTCATCAGCTTGGGGTACGGCAGACCGATCATGCGGTTGTCGGGTCCGACCGTCGTCACCTCGTCGGGCGACTTCGCGTCTCGGATCCATGCGTGGGGATTCGATGCGGCGACGTGGCTGAGCCCGGACCACAGGCGACCGAGGTACGCGGTGTGCTCGGCGGGTGTGCGGCCGGCCTCGGCCCGCAACGCCGTCTCGAACATCGGATAGATCTGCACGGGCGCGACGATCTCGAGGTCGCGTTCGTGGGGATGGTTCATGTCGAGCGGTGTCCCGATGCGGTCGGGGACGTCGCCGTCCTCGGCCTTCGGCCACGGCAGGCGTTGCCCGGCGCTCCGAGCCGTCATGTACGTCCGGAACGCCTCGGCGCCCGAGAGGAGGGCGACGTCGACCGATCCGTCGAGCACGTCGAGGGCCGTGCGGTTGACGAGCATCTGCGGGCTGTTGCCGCCGGCGGTGGTCTCCGCGAGGTGCGCGTCGGGTGAGCCCACTCGATCGGCGAGGAATCGCGGCGCATTGCGGTACCGCCAGCCGATGATGTTGACCACGCGGACCGAGTCGAAGGACGGAAGTCCGTCGAGCCCGGCGTCGCTCGCTGCTGCGCGTGCTGCGATCTCCATCAACTCGGCCGGCTCTCGCGGGTCGCGCAGCTGCCCGTCGACCGCACCGTCGCGATGGAGGTATTGACCGGCGCCGACGATGACGGGGGTTCGGGGGTCGAGAGTCACGGGCCCGCACCCTAGGACGCCACCTAGGATGACCGACGTGGCGAGGGTGGCGATCGGCTCCGACCATGCGGGCTACGACCTCAAGTCGCACCTGGTGGCGTTCCTCACCGACGCGGGTCACGAGGTCGTCGACCACGGCACCGACTCGACCGAATCGGTCGACTACCCCGAGTTCTGCGCCGCGGTCGGCCGCACCGTGCGCGACGGCGACGCCGACGTGGGGATCGTGCTCGGTGGCAGCGGTCAGGGCGAACAGCTCGCGGCCAACAAGGTCCGCGGAGTCCGTGCCGCCCTGTGCAACTGTCTGTACACCGCTCGCATGGCCCGCTCGCACAACGACGCCACCGTCCTGTCGATGGGCGCGCGCGTCGTCGGCACCGGCCTCGCGGAGGAGATCGTGACCACGTTCCTCACCACCGACTTCGAGGGCGGTCGACACCAGCGCCGCGTCGACCAGGTCATGGCCCTCGAGAACGAAACCTGAACCACAGCGACGCTTGGTGCCTGGCACCATGCTCGGTACGAGCGTCGTCCCCGCCGTCCCACTGGAGAGACACCGATGCCCTTCCCGACCGACACGACTCCCGACTCCGAGGTCCAGGCTCTGCTCGACGCCGAGGTCGAGCGTCAGACCACCGGTCTCCAGCTCATCGCCAGCGAGAACTTCACGTCGCCGGCGGTGATGGCGGCCACCGGCTCGATCCTCACCAACAAGTACTCCGAGGGGTACCCGGGCAAGCGGTACTACGGCGGCAACGCGGTCGTCGACTCGATCGAGCAGATCGCGATCGATCGCGTGAAGGAGCTGTTCGGGGCCGAGCACGCCAACGTCCAGCCGCACTCGGGCGCCAACGCCAACATGTGCGTGTACCAGGCGCTGCTCGAGCCCGGTGACACGGTGCTCGGTCTGAGCCTCGATCACGGCGGCCACCTCACCCACGGGTCGCCGGTCAACGCATCGGGCCTCCTGTACGACTTCGTGTCGTACGGGACGGGTGGCGAGGACCGCATCGAGATGGACACCGTCCACGAGCTCGCCCTCGAGCACCGGCCGAAGATGATCGTGGCCGGCACCACGTCCTACCCGCGGCGTCTCGATCCCGAGCCGTTCCAGGCGATCGCGGCCGAGGTCGGAGCGCTCCTCATGTTCGACATCGCCCATCTCGCCGGGCTCGTCGCCGGCGGCGCGCACCCCAATCCCGTGCCGTACGCCGACGTGGTCACGTTCACCACCCACAAGACGCTGCGCGGTCCGCGCGGTGGCTGCATCCTGACCACGGCCGAGCACGCCAAGGCGATCGACAAGGCCGTGTTCCCCGGATGGCAGGGTGGACCGCTGGAACACGCCATCGCCGGCAAGGCGATCGCGTTCGGTGAGGCGCTGCACCCGTCGTTCAGCGAGTACGCCCACCAGATCGTCTCGAACGCGTCGGCGTTGGCCGCGGCGCTCGCCGCCGAGGGCTTCCGGCTGGTGTCCGGTGGCACCGACAATCACCTCATGGTCGTCGACCTCACCCCGTTCGACTCCGAGCTGACGGGCAAGGAGGCTCAGGCCGTGCTCGACGAGGCCGGGATCACGCTCAACAAGAACACGATCCCCGACGATCCGCGGAGCCCGTTCGTGACGAGCGGCGTGCGCATCGGGACCCCCTCGGTCACCACGCAGGGCATGACCGAGACCGAGATGCCCGTGATCGCCGGATTCATCGCGCGTGCGCTGCGCGAGCGCGACGACGCCGAGGCGGTCGCCGTGGTGCGCAAAGAGGTCGCCGACCTCTGCGCCCGCTTCCCCGCGTACTGACCTGGTGGCTCACCTCGACCGCCGCTGACGCTTCGGTCTCGGATCGCGTGCGGCTCGTCGCTGGCGCTTCCCTCGCCGTGCTGG
>JBCDAK010000065.1:0-22323 GCA_039185545.1 Actinomycetota bacterium | reverse complement strand
TGTCGGCTCCGTCGTCGGCGGCTCCGTCGTCATCGCCGTCACCGGTCTCGACGAACTCGACCGCGCCGAGGATCCGGTCGACCATCAGCTCGAGCAGCTCGTCCTTGTTCGCGACGTGGTTGTAGAGCGACATCACCTTGAAGCCGAGTTCGTCGGCGAGACGGCGCATGCTCAGATCGTCGACACCACCGCGATCCGCGAGGTCGATGGCGGTGCTCACGATCCGCTCGATCGTCAGCGGTGCTCGAGCCGTTCGCTCCGACGACATCGCAGAGCCGGTTGACATACGTACAGCGTACGTCTACGGTCGTCGTCACCGAAAACGTACACCGTACGTCCGCCGAACGGAGCCCCCATGAAAGCCATCGTCCACGACACCTACGGCGACGCCGACGTCCTGCGCTACGAGGACGTCGACCGGCCCGAACCCGGCCCCGGCGAAGTGCGCATCCGGGTGCACGCGTCGTCGGTCAACCCCCTCGACTGGCACTTCATGACGGGGACACCGTGGTTCCTGCGGCTGATCGCCGGCCTGCGACGACCGAAGGATCCTCGTCGTGGGGTCGACGTCGCCGGAGTGGTCGACGCCGTCGGCCCCGACGTCACCGAACTGGCGGTCGATGATCGTGTCGCCGGCGCGACGACCGGGGCGTTCGCCGAGTGGGCCATCGGCAAGCCGAAGAACGTCACGAAGGTGTCCGACGAACTCGCCCGGTTCGACGACGGCGAACTCGCGTCGGTCGGAGTGGCCGCCGTCACCGCGATCCAGGGGCTGCGCGATCATGCCCGACTCCAGTCGGGTCAGCGAGTGCTGGTCAACGGCGCCGCCGGTGGTGTCGGCACGTACACCGTGCAGCTCGCCCGGACGATGGGCGCACACGTCACCGGCGTGTGCAGCGACCGGAACGTCGAGATGGTGTCGTCGATCGGTGCCCACGAGGTCGTCGACTACACCGCTGGAGACGCGGTCGAGCGACTGTCGGCCATGGAGCCGTTCGACGTCTACATCGACAACGTCGGATCGCACTCGATCTCGACCTGCCGTCGACTGCTCGCGCCCGGCGGCGTGTTCGTGATGATCAGCGGCCCGAAGAAGAACCGTCTGTGGGGCCCGGTCGGCCGGATGATCGCCATGCGACTCCGCTTCCTGTTCGACTCGCGCCGATTCGTGATGTTCACCGCCGTCGAGACCGCCGACGAGATCCGGACGTTGCTCGGTCACCTCGAGTCGGGAGACATCCGACCGGTCATCGATCGGCGCTACCCACTCTCCGACACGACCGAAGCGATGCGGTACCTCGGGACGGGCCACGCACGGGCGAAGGTCGTGATCGACGTCCTCACGCCCTGACGGGATCCGGTGCGGGCCCCGTAGCGTCGTGGGAGTGGACGACGGCGCCGGTGCGGAGCTGACCCGATCTCACGAGCGACTGCGCGAAGAGCTCGACGACGACGAGATCGTCCTCCCCGGCGGTCCTGCCGTCGTCGATCTGCTCCTCGTCGAACTGCACCACGCGCTCCGCCCGCCTCCGTTCGAGAACCGACGGACGCACCTGTACGGCTCGTTCGTCCTGCCGGACGAGACCTCCCTGATCCCGGTCGACAACCTGGTCGAGCTGGTCGACCTCGACATGCCGATCGATCGCGCCCGTCGATTCGCCGACGGCCGGTCGGCGTTCCTCGTGCGTGGCGGGGACGGGCCACTGCAGTTGGCGACGTTCCGGCGAACGGTGCAGTACGAGGCCGACCTCATCGAGGTCGAGCAGGCGACCGGCGCGTCGATCGTGCAACGAACGCTGATGGGCACCAGCCGGGTGTTCACGCCGACCGGTGTCGTCGAGTGGAACGGGCAGTCATGGCGCCATCGTCCCTCGGCGCGGGCCCATCTCCCGGCGCTCAAGGCGGCGGTCCCCGAGGCACCCACCGCTCTGCTGGCCGGCATCCTGAAGCTCGCCGTCCACTGGCTCAGCCCGGCACGGATCGGTGCGACGTTCCTCGTCGACCTCGAGCCGCGGACGCACGACGACCACGGCATCGACGCGAGCGCTGCCATCGAGGCACCGGCACTCTCGGTCCTGGAGCGCCATCACTTCGCGCCGCTGTTCGCCGTGCTCTCGCAGACCGACCTCGCGACTCTCGTCCGGCTCGACGGACGCATCGACCGATTCGGCGTCGGGCTCCGCAGTTCGGTCGAGTCCGAGTCGGCGGTCCACCTCGACGCCGGCATGCGCCACCGCTCGGCCGCTCGCTACACCTGGGACCACGACCACGCGGTCGCGGTCGTCGTGAGTGAGGACGGACCGGTCACCGTCTTTCGCCGCGGCGAACCGATTCCCGTGTGCCTCGACCCCGGCGCTGGCTGAAACAGCACGTTCGGTGCCGGGTCGGATTCGTGCTGATTTCAGCACGTTCGGTGCCGGGTCGGGTCCGTGCTGTTCGCAGCACGTTCGGTGCCGGGCCGGATCCGTGCTGTTCGCAGCACGTCCGGTGCCGGGCCGGATCCGTGCTGTTCGCAGCACGTCCGGTGCCGGGTCCGATTCGTGCTGTTCGTACGGTGACGGAATGGCCGACAGCGAGAACGAACTGCACTGGATGTCGGCGGTCGAGCTGGCGGACAGCATCCGCCGACGCGAGGTGTCGTCGACCGAGGCGCTCGATCATCTGACCGCCCGGATCGAACGGCTCGACGGACCGATCAACTCGGTCGTGCAGTGGGATCTCGATCGCGCACGGGCGGCTGCGAGGGCGGCCGACGACGCCGCCGCTGCGGCGGGCGCCGACGCCGCCGAGCTCCCTCCGCTGCACGGCGTCCCGATGACGGTGAAGGACTCGTTCCCCACCGAGGGATGCATCACCACCTCCGGGGCTCCCGAACTGGCCGACCACGTCCCGACCGTCGACGCCTGGCCGGTCGCTCGGCTACGGGAGGCCGGAGCGATCCCGTTCGCGAAGACGAACCTGCCGATCTACGCCGGCGACATCCAGAGCTACAACGACGTCTACGGGACGACGAACAACCCGCACGACGTCGAACGGACTCCCGGCGGCTCGTCGGGCGGCTCCGCAGCGTCGCTGGCCATGGGCTTCACGCCCATCGAGCTCGGGTCCGACATCGGCGGATCGATCCGCGTGCCGGCGCACTACTCGGGCGTGATGGGCCACAAGCCGACCTTCGGGATCGTCCCCGGTCACGGCCAGATCCCCGGACCGCCAGGAACGCTCAGCCTCGCCGACCTCGCCGTGTGCGGACCGATGGCGCGTACCGTCGACGACCTCGAGGTCGGCCTCGACGCGATGGCCGGACCCGATCGATGGAATCACGAGGCGTGGCATCTCGACCTGCCCACCGCCCGGGCGGCCGATCTCGGCTCGCTGCGGATCGCCGGCTGGCTCGACGACGAGTTCTGCCCGGTCGACGCGTCGACCGGTCGGGTGTTCGGTGCGATGGTCTCCGCGATCGAAGCAGGCGGAGGCCGCGTCGACACCGATGCGCGGCCCCGCTTCACACTCGAAAAGGCGCACGACATCTTCGAGAACCTGCTGTTCGGAGCCCTGTCCGGCGGGCACCCGAAGGAGAAGATCGAGCGGATGGCGGCCAACACCGACGACACACCGCTCGGCCGGGTGAAGCGCGGGTCGGCGATGCGACATCGCGACTGGCTCTCGTACCACGAACGCCGTCTCCAGCTGCGTGAGCGCTGGTCCGAGTTCTTCGCCGCGTTCGACGTCGTGCTGATGCCGGTCCATCCGCGGTCGGCGATCCCCCACGACCACTCCCCGCAGTGGGAACGGCGGATCGACATCGGTGGTGAGGACCGGTCGTACCTCGACCTGTTCCGGTGGATCGGTCCGGCGGGAGCGGGTTTGCTGCCGGCGACCGTCGTGCCGGTGGGACTCGGCGACGACGGACTGCCGATCGGCGTGCAGATCGTCGGTCCCCACCTGCACGACCGCACCACGCTGGCAGCTGCCCGGCTCATCAGCGAGGTGTGTGGCGGCTGCCCCCGGCCCGCGCTCGCAGCCTGACGGGGCTCGACTCAGAGCGCTGCAGCGTTGCGATCGCCAGCGGCGAGCACTGCGTCCGCGGCCGCGATGCCGAGGTCGGCGGCTGCTCGACGATCGAGTCGGCTCCCCGCCTCCCACCACCCGTCGAAGTGATCGGGGTGCGTCTCCCGAGCGCGGTCGGCGACCGCGTGGATCGATGCGATGTTGAAAGCCGTGGCGGCGCCGTTGGCGATGCGGGCCGAGATGAGGGTGACGGCGTTCGCCGTGTCCCCCTGGCCGTCAAGCAACAGACCGAGCGTGCCGAGCGCGGCCGTCGCCATCGACCACACACCACGCTCCGACGTCCATGCGATCGCGTCTCGTTCGAGGGCGAGCGCCTCGAGCGGCTGGCCGGCCATGACGGCCGCCATCGGCAACGCGGTGCGGCTCTGAGCGGAGAGAACGACCGTGCCGAGGCCGTCCGCGATCACCTGCGCCTCCTCGAGATCGACCCGCGACTGCACGGGGTCCGACGCCAGTGAGCCGATCCCTCGGCCGAGGAGGTGCAGCGCTCGGAAAACGGGTCCGCGTCCGGCGGCGAGCACCGACAACCGGTGGACGTGGTCGGCCGTCTCCCGGCCCCGACCGGCTTCCACCATGATGAGCTGGATCCACACGACCGCCTCGTTCGCCGGGTCCATCGGCCGCTCGAGACCGTCGGTGAGCGACGCGAGACAGCCCTCGGCGTCGCCCGCAGCGTGCGCCGCCATGCCGCGCCCGATCAGGACCTCGGCCGGCTGCGGATCGACGACAGCGGCCACGTCGAGGAGGTGCGCCGCACGGTCGATCCGTCCGAGGTACCGCTCCATCGTGGCCCACGTGGCGAGGGCGACGGCGTGCTCCTCGGTCTCGACGGTCCGGCCGTCATCGTCGTCGGGGTCGAGCCCCGCCTCACACCAGTCGATGACCCCGAACCGCTGCGTGAGCACGGCGTACGTGCTGCACGAGGCGATCAGCTCCGCCAGGCCGTGTCGGTCGTGTGCCTCGATGCACGTCGAGGCGGCGAGCCGGACATCGGGCCACGACTCGGCGAACCACCGGAGACCGGCGGCAGAGTCTCGGCCGATGAGCTGCTTGGCCGCAGCGGCTCCCTCCATGACGTGTCGGCGGTGGCGCTCGGTCGCACCCGCCGCAGAACCCTCGCGGTCGGCCATGGCGCGAGCGTGGAGGCGGACGCTCTCGAGCAACCGGTGTCGGGGCTCACGGTCGGTCGTGGTGCGCTCGACGAGCGACGCCTCGGTCAACTCGTCGAGGTGCTCGATCATGTCGAGCGTGTCGCCGACGCCGGCCACGGCGACCGCGGTGTCGAGAGAGAACGATCCCACGATCGTCGACAGGCCGGTGAGGGCGGCTCGCGTGGCGGGACGGAGGGCGTCCACCGACCAGGCGATCGCCTCCTCGAGCGTCTTCTCCTGATCGCCCGTCGTGCCGCGATCGAGGAACCGGAAACGGTCGGCGAGATGTCGATCGACCAGGTCGAGTCCGACCGCTCCGGCACGAGCGGCACCGAGGCGGACGGCGAGCGGGAGGCGGTCGAGCCGATCGCAGAGGCGATCGACCTCCAGCTGGTCGTCGACCGCGATCGTCAGGCCGGCGTGCGCGGCGTCCGCCCGGAAGAGCGCGGCGGCGGAAACGGGGTCCAACCGGTCGAGGCGGTGGACGTACTCGTCAGGGAGCTCGACGGGGCGCCGGCTCGTGACCAGGAACCGGACGTCGGCACACCGTGCGAGCACCTCGGTCAGCAGCGGCTGGAGCTGCTCGACGAGATGCTCGGCGTTGTCGAGGACGACGAGTGTCGTGTCGTCGGCGATCGTGCGGACGATCGACTCGACGACCGAGGCGTCCTGCCACTGCTGACCGCCGATGGCGGCGAGCAGCTCGCGGCCCGCCGCCTGCTCGTCGGTGACCGTTCCCAGCCGGCACCAGCGGGCGCCCTCGGGCCATCGATCCCCCGGATCGGCCCCCACGTCACGAGCCAGCGCGGTCTTCCCGATCCCGCCGGGACCGACGATCGTGACGAGCCGATGGCTGGCGATCGCGTCCAGGACCGTGGCTCGATCATCCGAGCGTCCGAACAGCGGTCCCGTCGGCGGCGGCACCGTCTGCCCGCGACGTCGCGACACCGGCGCAGCCGCCCGCCCCTCCGCCGTTGCCACGGCTTCCGCTCGGTGGCGAATGGCGAGTGCGGCGGCCGTCGGACCGACACCCAGGTCCTCCCGCAGCGCCGTGTCGAGCCGACGGAAGCACCTCAGCGCCGTCGCCGGATCGCCGGCGTCCACAGCGGCGAGCATGAGCGCCTGGGCCGCTCGCTCATCGGTCGGGTCGAGGTCGAACAGGTCCGACCACCGTCCTGCGTCGGCGAGCACCGTGAGGACGTGACGGTGCAGCCGATCCCGAGCGCGCAGCGCCCAGTCGGCGTACGGCACGGTCGGCAGGAACGGGTCCGACCAGACGGCGAGGGCCGCGTCGATCGAACCCGGATCATCCGCGGTCGCGCCCGCCACCACGGCGGCGTCGACCTCGATCGTCGACCCGGCGAACAGGGTGACCATCTGCCGGTCGACCTGGATGGCGTCCTCACCCAGTGGACGGCGGGCGAATGACGCCGCCTTGTAGAACGCGTTGGTCGCCTGGTCGAGATCCGCGTGCGGCCACAGTGCATCGAGCACCTGGTCGCGATGGAGTTGGTGCCCGTCGGAGAGGGCGAGGAGCTGGACCAGCTCGGCTCCGGTCTTGCGTTCGAAGTCGTCGACGCCGACGGGCCGGGCGCGATCGACCGCGGCGTGGAAGCGGCCGAACAGTCGGATCGACACCACATCGGCCACCGCTCGAATCTAGGTCTGATCCCACACGGGGTCGTCGACGGCCTCGGCCGCCGGACGGGATGGTCGACCTGAGTACGGTCGGCTCATGCGCATCGGCGTCCTCATCTTCCCCACCGACCAGACGATCGATCCGGTCGAACTCGCCCGCGAAGCCGAGGCGCGCGGGTTCGAGTCGCTGTGGTTCCCCGAGCACTCGCACATCCCCACGCGCCGCACGACGCCGTGGGGCGGGGCCGAGGGCGCTCCGCCGTTGCCGGAGTTCTACTGGCGGACCCACGATCCGTTCGTGGCGCTCGCTGCGTGCGCGGCGGTGACGTCGACGATCAAGGTCGCGACCGGCATCTGCCTCGTCGCGCAGCGCGACCCCATCCACACGGCGAAGGAGGTCGCGTCGCTCGATCGGATCTCGGGCGGGCGGTTCCTGTTCGGCATCGGGTACGGCTGGAACAAGGAGGAGATGGCCCAGCACGGCACCGCGTACGGCGAGCGTCGGGGGATCCTGCGCGAGAACATCCTCGCCATGAAGGCGCTGTGGTCGCAGGACGAGGCCAGCTTCGAGGGCGAGCACGTGTCTCTCGAACCGAGCTGGGCGTGGCCGAAGCCGACCCAGTCGCCGCACCCGCCGATCATCCTCGGCGGAAACGCCGGCCCGAAGACCGCCGCCGACATCGCCGAGTTCTGCGACGGGTGGATGCCGATCGGTGGCCGGCATCCGCTCGAGAAGTGGTCCGAGATCGAGAGTGCGTGCGAGGCGATCGGCCGCGATCCGTCGACGGTCGAGCTCGGCGTGTTCGGAGCCCGGCCGGACGCCGACAAGCTCCGCGACCTCGCTTCCAACGGCATCCATCGCGGCGTGCTCGGTCTCCCCCAGGGCCCACGCGACGAAGTGATGACCGCCCTCGACCAGCTGGCGCCCCTCGTCGACGAACTCGCCGACGCCTGACGTCCATCGAATGCGCATCACACCTGGGGTCTGACCCCAGGTGTGACATCACGTTCTGGGTCTGACCCCAGGCGTGATGTTCTGCCCGTGGCAGAACGGGATCGGTCGGAGCCCGGTCGCTTCCAGGCTGGTCCCATGTCCACGATCATCGATGACCGCCTCTCCGATCGGCTGCTCAGCGAACGGATCGTCGTACTCGGTGACGAGGTGACCGACGAGAGCGCCAACCGGGTGGTCTCGCAGCTCCTCGTCCTGTCGAGCGACGACCCCGACTCCGACATCAGCCTGTTCGTCAACTCGCCGGGTGGTTCCGTCCTCGCCGGCCTCGCCGTCTACGACGTGATGCAGCTCGTCCCGAACGACGTCGCCACCGTCGCGGTCGGGCTCGCCGCCAGCATGGGCCAGATCCTCCTCTGTGGTGGCACGGCCGGGAAGCGCTTCGCCCTCCCCCACGCGCAGGTGCTGATGCACGAGGAGTCGGCCGGGTTCGGTGGATCGGTGGCCGACGTCGAGATCCAGGCCGAACATCTCCGGGGCACGCTCGACCGGATGCGTTCGGTCATCTCCCGGCACACCGGTCGGTCGATGGATCAGATCACGACCGACGTGGGTCGCGATCGCTGGTTCGACGCAGCCGAGGCGCGGGACTACGGCTTCGTCGACCACGTCGTCGAGTCACTCGACGAGATCCGCCCGGCGATCCGCCCGGCCACGATCGGACTCGGCTGATGAGCAGCTACACGATTCCGAGCGTCGTCGAGTCGACCGCACGCGGCGAGCGAGTCTCCGACGTCTACAGCCGACTGCTGAGTGAGCGCATCGTCTTCGTCGGTACGCCGATCGACGATGGCGTCGCCAACGTCGTGATCGCCCAGCTCCTCCATCTCGCTGCGGCGCACGCCAGCCAGGACATCCAGTTGTACGTCAACTCGCCCGGTGGATCGACGACGGCGACGCTCGCCATCTACGACACGATGAGCTTCGTCGCACCCGACGTGGCCACGATCTGCGTGGGGCAGGCCCAGGGGACCGCCGCACTGCTGCTCGCCGCGGGGGCGTCGGGCAAGCGGACGATGCTCGAACACGCTCGCGTGCTGCTCCATCAGCCGCACACCGACGTGCGACGCGGGTCGATGACCGACCTGGCCCTCGAAGCTGCCGAGCTGTCCCGGGTGCGGGTCGAGTCGGAGGAGATCCTGGCCCGTCACACCGGACGAAGTGTCGACGCCGTCCGCGCCGACACGGATCGCGCCCTCGTGCTCGCCGGGTCAAACGCGGTCGACTACGGGCTCGTCGATCGGATCGTGACCCCCGCCGACGCACCCGTCCCACGGGACGACGTCGCACTCCGACCCGAGTGACGCACAGCTGACACGCAGCACGCGCCGCGCGAGGCTGGCGGCATGACCGATCAGTCCTCGCCCATCGCGCCGTCGGACGTGGCGACGATGATCGACCACACGCTGCTCGCACCCGGTGCGACCGCCGATCAGATCGATCGTCTCTGCGACGACGCCGACCGCTTCGGCGTGGCAACGGTGTGCGTCGACGGTCGATGGGTGGCTCGCGCCGCCGAGCGGCTGGCGTCGTCGATCGTCGGGGTGTGCACCGTGGTCGACTTTCCGCACGGAGCCGACGCCACGTCGGCGGTCGTCGCCGCGACCCGTGCAGCCGTCGACTCGGGCGCCGCCGAGGTCGACACGGTCATCCCGCTCGGGTTGCTGATCGGTGGCGACCAGAGCGCGGTCGTCGAGCATCTCGCTGCGATCAAGGCGGCGACCGGCGATCGGGTCCTCAAGGTGATCCTCGAGAGCGGGATGCACGACGAGGACCGGCTGCGCGTCGCCTGTCGGCTGTCGGAGCGGGCGGGCGCCGACTTCGTGAAGACGTCGACCGGGTTCCACCCGACCGGCGGCGCGACCGTCGACGCGGTGGCGACGATGCGATCCGAGGTCGGCGACCGACTCGGCGTGAAGGCATCGGGCGGCGTCCGAACACTCGACACCGCCCGGGAGATGATCGAGGCCGGAGCCAACCGCCTCGGCACCAGCTCCACCGCAGCGATCCTCGGCCTCGACTGACCGCCGCTGCTGTCTCACGTCAGCACCTGAGCACGAACCCGCAGGACGCGCTGACGCGAACGACGCCGGCCGCGCCAGCCACCGTCTCACGTCAGCACCTGAGGACGAACCCGCAGGATGCGCTGACGCAAAGGACGCCGTCAGGCGGCGAGGAGCTGAGCCTGCGGGGCGCCCGGGCCGGGCAGGCCGCGGATGGTGCTCCGGACCGTCGCGTCGACCCGCAGGCGGTCGGCGCTGCGCTCGAGTACGTCGGCCAGCGGCAGGTCGAGGGCGTCCGCGATCGATCGCAGAACGGAGGACGACGCCTCCTTCCGGCCTCGCTCGACCTCCGACAGGTACGGCAGCGAGACGGCGGCGGATTCCGCGACGTCGGCGAGCGTGCGCTCCTGGAGGGCCCGCTCGTCGCGCAGGACCGCGCCGATCGCCTCGGCGACGGTGGGCGGCTCCTCGGCCGGCGGAACGCGACGCGACGGACGATCGACCATCGGGAACAGGGGGACCACCTCGTCGGCCATCCCCCGACGCTACTCGCCGACGCAGATGCGACCAGCACGCAATCGCCCACTCATGCAGCGCCGAATGCATCCGAATCGTACGATCGGGTCGTACAGCTCATGATGGGAAGCGCGTCTCCACACACGCTGCCTCTTCGACGCAACCAGGGCCTGATCTGGGCCAGCCAGAGCCTCTTCCCCGAGGCGCCGGTCGCCAACACCACCCTGACGTTCGAGATCGACGGCGCGATCGACACCGAGCGGTTCGTCGCCGCCTTCGACCGGGTCGTCCGTTCCTCCACCGCTCTCCGCAGCGTGATCGTCGAGGCCGAGAACGGCCCAGCCGTGGCCGTTCGATCCGAACCACCGGCCACGACCGAGGTCGTCGACCTGCCGGGTGAGCGACTCGACGCCTGGGCCGCCGACCGGATGTCGGTCCCGCTCGCGATGGATCGCTGCGGGTACGACTCGGTCCTCGTGCGCCACGGACCCGAGCGGAGCACCTGGTACCTGTGCGTCCACCACGTGATCACCGACGCCTGGTCGTCGGCGCTGATCTTCGCGGCCACGGCGGCGGCCTACTCCGGTGAGGAGATCGACGACCCGAACGCCGCGCTCGCGGCCACCGTGTCCGCGAATGGTACGCGCTCCGCCGCGGTCGACCACTGGGCCGCCGTCGACGGGTCCACGTGGGAGACGTCCCTGTATCGGGACGGACCGCCCACCACGCTGTCGCACCACATCGAGACCGCCTTCGACGCCGAACGGCGGCGCCGGCTCGATCACCTGCTCGACGGCGAGCTCCGGATGCTCAGCCGCGACCTCGGCCTCCTCACTGCGTTCGCCACCGTCGTCGGCGCGTTCCTCCACCGTGTCGGAGGGCGCGACTCGGTCCGGCTCGGCATCCCGGTCCACCACCGCCGTTCGACCGAGACCCGCACGGCGATCGATCTCCTCATGGAGATCTTCCCGCTCGATCTCACCGTCGAGGCCGACGACACGTTCCGCTCTCTCCACCAGCGCACGGGCCGAGCGCTCGTCGACCTCCTCCGTCACGCCGAGCCCGACACGAGTCCCCGCGCCGCCGCCGACGTGATCCTCAACGTCGTCACGGCGACGGTCGGGTCCTTCGGCGACCTCCCGACCACGACCACGTGGCGTCATCCGGGACATCTCGATCCGGCGCACCGCTTGCGCGTCCAGTACTCCGACTTCGACGGCACCGGCGACGCCACGCTCGCGGTCGACGTGAACGACGCGACCGCCGACGCCGTCCAGCGACAACGCCTCCCCGACCACCTCCTCGCCCTTCTCGACGCGTGTCTCGACGACCTCGACACACCGATCGCCGACGTGCCGATCGTGACCGACGACGAACGCGTGGAGTTCGCCCGTTTCAACGACACCGGGATCGGTGCCGGCGACCGACTCGTTCGCACCGGCGAGGTGGTGCACGCGCTGCGGTCGCATCCCGGCCCCGCCCTCCTCGACGGCGAGGTCGTGCTCGCCGGACCCGAACTGGCCGACGAGATCATCGGCGTCGCCGCCGCACTTCGAGCCGACGGCATCGGCCCGGGCGATCGGGTCGGCATCGAGATGCCTCGCAGCCGTGACGCCGTGGTCGCCATCCACGCCGTCCTCGCCGCCGGCGCATCGTTCGTCCCCCTCGACCCGACAGCGCCACCGGCACGCCTCGACCACCAGCGCACCGACGCCGGCCTGGCGCGCGTGCTGCGCGAGCTCCCCGACGTCGGGACCGACGCCGACCGCGAGGGGCTCCCGGTCACCGTCGATCTCGACGCCGAGGCCTACGTGCTCTACACCTCGGGCTCGACCGGCCTGCCGAAGGGTGTGCCCATCACGCATCGAGGCCTCGGCGAGTACCTGAGGTTCGCGCTCGACTCGTACGTCGACGTCGACCGTCCGCCGAGCGTCGGACTCGTGTCGGCGCTCACGTTCGACCTCACGATCACGAGCCTCTTCGTTCCGCTCGTCGCCGGCGGCACGCTCCACGTGTACCGCGGCGACGGACCGATCGCCCTCCGCCGCCTCGTCGACGACGCAGCCGTCACCTGGCTCAAGGCGACCCCGTCGCACCTCGAACTCCTGCTGCGGATGCTCGACGGAGATGCCGCCCAGGTCGCGGGCACCAACGGATCACGACCGGGCCCCCACATCGACACCCTGGTCGTCGGCGGCGAGGCGTTCACGCGCTCGTTGGCCGAGAAGATCGTCGATCGGCTACCCGGCGTCGAGATCCACAACGAGTACGGGCCCACCGAGGCCGTCGTCGGATGCATGGACCACGTGTGGTCGCCCCACCTCGACCTCGGACCCAACGTGCCGATCGGGCGGCCGGCGCCCGGCGTCCGACTTCACGTACTCGACGAGGCCGGTCAGCTCGTGCCCCGCGGCGTCGCCGGCGAACTGCACATCTCCCGGCCCGGGCTCACGGCCGGCTACGTCCATCTCCCCGACCTCACCGCCGAACGGTTCACGACGCCACCCGTGGTGGATGAGCGGACCTATCGGACCGGCGACCTGGTGCGATACGTCGACGCGTCGACGATGGAGTACCTCGGGCGGATCGACGAACAGCTCAAGGTCAACGGCGTGCGCCTCGAACCGGCCGAGGTCGAGACGGCGCTCGAAGCCCACCCCCGCGTCGCGACCGCAGCGGTGCGCCTGTGGACCCCCAGCTCGAACGGCGCGACGCAGCGATGCCACCGCTGCGGGCTCGGCTCCGACGTCCCGGGCATCTCGTTCGACGACGACGGGGTCTGCTCGGTGTGCTGCGACTTCGATGCGGTCCAGGAGCAGGCCTCGGGCTACTTCGGCGGCGAGAGCGACCTCATCGCGGCGCGCGACCGGGCGCGGGCCCGACGCACCGGCGACCACGACGTGCTCCACCTGCTGTCGGGCGGCAAGGACTCGACCTACGCACTGCACCGCCTCGTCGAGCTCGGCTTCCAGGTCAGTGTCCTCACGCTCGACAACGGGTTCCTCAGCGACCAGGCGATGGCCAACATCCGCCGCACGGTCCACGAACTCGGGGTCGACCATGTCTTCGCATCGACCGACGCGATGAACGAGATCTTCCGCGACAGCCTCGAGCGGTACAGCAACGTCTGCAACGGGTGCTTCAAGACGATCTACACGTTCGCCGTCAACCGAGCGCTCGAGCTCGGGATCCCGATGATCGTCACCGGCCTGTCGCGTGGGCAGCTCTTCGAGACGAGGCTGACACCCGGCCAGTTCGCGCTCGACCGGTTCGATCCCGACGCCATCGACCAGGCGGTCGTCGAGGCGCGCAAGGTGTACCACCGCACCGCCGACGCCGTGTCGCGACATCTCGACACCTCGGTGTTCGACGACGACGACGTGTTCGATCGCGTCGAGTTCCTCGACTTCTACCGGTACGAGCACGTCGAGCTCGATCACCTGTACCGGTACCTCGACGAGCGCGCGCCGTGGATCCGACCCACCGACACCGGGCGGTCCACCAACTGCCTCATCAACGACGTCGGGATCTTCGTGCACACGTCGGAACGGGGGTTCCACAACTACGCGCTGCCGTACAGCTGGGACGTTCGGATGGGCCACAAGGAGCGCGACGACGCGCTCGACGAACTCGACGACCACTTCGACAACGACGAGGTGCGACGCATGCTCGACGAGGTCGGCTATGAGCCGAACCGTCGGGAGATCCTGGCCGCCTGGTACACCACCACCGAGGTGCCCGCGGTCGATCTCGACCCCGACGAGCTCCGTCGCCACCTCGCCGATCATCTGCCCGATCACGCGGTCCCGTCCGCCTTCGTCCGCATCGACTCGGTCCCGCTGTCGGCCAACGGCAAACTCGACACCGTCGCGTTGCCGGCGCCGACCCGTCGGCACCGCGACGCGTCCACCGGCTACGTACCCCCGAGCGGGTCGGTCGAGGAGGCGTTGGCCGAGCTGTGGGCGCAGATCCTCGGCGTCGAGCGGGTCGGCGCCGACGACGACTTCTTCGATCTCGGCGGCACCTCGCTCGACGCGCTCGGGATGATCATGAACGCCTCCGAGACCTACGGGATCAAGGTGCCCGACGAGGACGCCTTCCGCCACCGCACGGTGAGCGAGCTGGCGGTGGTCGTCGAGCGGCTCGTGCTCGCCGACATCGAGTCGATGGACGACGCTGCGGTCGCCGACGCGCTCGGGGACTGACCGTTGGGCGACCTCTCCGCCGACAAGCGCCGCCTCCTCGAACAACGGCTCGGGAAGCGGCCCGCGGCACAGGCGGCGGCACCGGAGAGCGTTCCGCGCCGACCCGACGGCCCGCCACCGCTCTCCGCCGGTCAGGAGGCGATCCGGTTCGCCGTGTCGGCTCGACCACACGAGCCGGTCTACAACGTGGTCCACCGACACCTCGTCGACGGACCGTTCGATCCGTCCGCGTTCGAGCTCGCGCTGCGCTCGGTCGTCGCCCGACACGAGCCGCTGATCACCTCATTCGGCGCCGACCGTCCGACGCTCGACATCGCCGACGCCGTGTCCTTCGACCTCGTCGATCTGACCCACGTCGATGCGGCCGACGGCGTTGCCACTGACGGTGACGACGCGCTCGCCCGGTTCGAGCGGATCGCGACCGACCAGGCAGCGACACCGTTCGACCTCGTCGACGGGCCCCTGCTGCGTTGCGTGTGCGTCCCGCTCGGACCGGATCGGCACGGGCTCGTCCTCGCCCTCCACCACCTGTCGGCCGACGCAGCGTCGTTCCGCATCCTGTGGCGCGAGCTCGATCTCGCCGCTCGGGGCCAGCCGATCACCACCCCATCGGTGCCGTACAGCGACCACGCCGTCTGGCAGCGCAATCGGATCACCGATGACGACCGCACGTTCTGGGCCGAGCGGCTGCCCTCCGATGCCGTCGCCCCCCGGCCCGACCTCGCCGCTCCGTCGACGCCGGCCGACGCCGACTGGCGATCGGCCGGGTATCTCACCGTCCCCCTCGACGTGACGGCTGCTGCGCTCGCCGACGCTGGACTACGGCCCCAACCCTTCTTCCTCACCTGTCTCGCCGATCTCCTCGACCGCTACGACGCGGCGGCACTCCATGAGCCGGCACGCCCGAGCGCATCGGCGGCGACCACGATCGGGATCGCCGGCTCGGTCCGCGATCACCCCGACCTCGACGACGTCATCGGGTACTTCCTCAACACGTTGCCGCTGTCGGTCACCGTCGACCGAGGGGCCACGATCGCCGAGCGCGTCGCCGACGTGGAGGGCGCGCTGGCCGCCTCGCTCCGCCACCGCCACGTGCCGTACCACGAGATCGTGTCGGCTCGCCGGGCGAACGGTGACCTCGAACCCGATCCGATCTCGGTCCTGTTCGTCGTCGACGAGGCCGTCGAAGCCGCGTTCGGCGACGCCGAGGTCACGTCCGACCTCGTCCACAACGGCACGGCGGTCGCGCCCCTGACCGTGTTCGTCCGACTCGTCGCCGACGGGTTCGAGGCGTCGGCCGAATGGGACACGACGCAGTTCGACGGGACACGGGTCGCCGCGTTCCTCGACTCGTTCACCACCCTGACCGACTGGGCGTCCCGCCATCCCGGCGAGCTGGTTCCCGACACGCTCCTGGCCGACGACGCCGTGGGACCCGCGCTCGCCACCCCCGCCCGCACGATCGTCGATGCGATCGACGGCAACGCTGCCGACTCCGAGTCGCTCGCCGTCCGCTGCGGCGACCAACGCCTCTCGTGGGGTGAGCTGCGCGACCGGACCGATCGATGGGCGCAGGCGCTCGCCGACCGAGAGATCGGTCGGGGCGACCGGGTCGTCGTGGCGCTCCCCAGATCGGTCGACCTGATCGTCGCCATCGTGGGTGTGCTCCGGTCGGGTGCGTGCGTCGTGCCGATCGATGCGGCCTCGCCCACTGCACACGTCGCCGCAGTGATCGATGCCACGAGCGCGACACTTGCGATCGATCCGGCACTCGCGCAGGAGCTCGACGACGCCCCGTCGGACTCGGTCTCCGGAATCCGACCCGGACCCGACGACGACGCCTACGTGATCTTCACGTCGGGATCGACCGGCCGACCGCGTGGCGTCCCGGTCGGGCACCGAGAGTTGATGGCATCGACCTCGGCCCGGCTCGATCGGTACGCGGAGCGACCGTCGGCCTACCTCCTCACCTCGAGCATCGGCTTCGACTCGTCGGCGGCGGGCCTCTATTGGACGCTGCTGGTGGGCGGCTCCTTGGTGATCCCCACCGACGAGGAGGTGCATGACATCGACGCACTCCTCGCGCTCGCTGACGACGCGTCGATCTCCCACCTGCTCACCGTGCCGACGCTGTACGACGCCCTGCTGCGTCGAGACCCGCAGCGGCTCGGCTCGCTGCAACGGGCAATCGTCGCCGGAGAAGCGTGTCCGCCCGCCGTGGCACGACGGCATCACGCCGTGCTGCCGACGGCCGAGCTCACCAACGAGTACGGACCGAGTGAGGCGACCGTGTGGGCGTCGGCACACGACGTCGCACGCACCGACGACCCGGTGCCGATCGGTCGACCGATCCCCGGGGTCCGGCTGCGCGTCGTCGATCGGTCGATGCGCGCTCGTCCGCCGGGACTGACCGGAGAACTGGCGATCGCCGGGCCCGGCGTCACGCGGGGGTACCTCGACGACGACGCCGCCACCGCCGACTCGTTCACCACCGATTCGGACGGGATCCGCTGGTACCGCACCGGCGACCTCGTCCACCGCGACGGCGACGTGTTCACGTTCCTCGGCCGGGTCGATCACCAGCTGTCGATCGGTGGCGTGCGCCTCGAACCCGAGGAGATCGAGGCCGTCATCGTCTCGGTGCCGGGCGTGACCGCTGCGATCGTGCGAGCCGAGCGTCGACTTCCGGGCGACGCCCTCAGCGCGCTGCGCGAGCTCCCCGACGACGCGATCGCACGCGTCGTCGCCGGCGTGGCGGTCCAGGGCCCCGCGAGCGACGACGGCGACGGCGACGGCGACGGCGACGGCGATGATGGACCTCCTCGAGCAGCGGAACGGTTCGCCGACCTGGTCAACGCCGAGTTGGCGGCGACCGCGATCGGATCGGAGGTGCTCGTCGCCCACGTCGAAGCAGCGTCCGACACCGATCCGGACGACGTGCGCCGACTCGTCGCCGACACGTTGCCCGGGCACGCGGTCCCGGCCGTCGTCGAGATCCACGAGGTACTCCAGCGCACTCCGAACGGGAAAGTCGACCGCCACGCGCTCGGACCGCCGGTCCGAGCGTCGATCACCGAGGGCGGCTCGTCGACAGGCGCTCAGCGACTCGACGACGCCGGGGTCGATCTGGTCGTCGCGGCGTTCCGATCGGTTCTCGGTCGTGACGACATCGGACCCGACACCGACTTCTTCGACGTGGGCGACTCGCTCAGCGCCGTCGAGCTCGCCACCGACCTCGAGGAGCAGATCGGCCGCCGCGTCGCGATCGGTCTCCTGCTCGCTGCTCGCACGCCTCGATCCATCTCCACTGCGCTCGACCTCGCCGACGCATCCCGACGGACGACCGGGCTCGCATCCGACGACTCACTCCTGGTCGAACTGCGACCCGGACGTGGTGTCCGGTCGACCGATGACCCGGTCCCACCGCTGCTCGTGATGCCACACGCAGGCGGCAACCTCGTACCGTTCGACGGTCTGGTCCACGGGCTCGACGACCGCCTCCCGGTGATCGGATTCGAGCTGCCCGGTGCACGGCGCGACGACGAGTTCCCGGAGAGCCTCGGCGCCCTCGTCGACCGGTACCTCGACGAGCTGCTCGTCGTCCACCCGGCCGGTCCCTACCGATTCCTGGGCTGGTCGTTCGGCGGGGTCGTCGCACTCGAGCTCGCTCGCCGGCTCGAAGCACGGGGCGAGATCGTCGAGCTCGTCGCGATGATCGACACGCTCGTGCCCGGCATGCAACGATCCGACCGCGGCGCCGCCTACCGCGAGGCGTATGCCGACGGCGGGGTCGGCGCCGTCGCACAGCGCATCGGACGGTCGCTCGCGTACCGCGCCGAGTACGCACTGGGCGAGATCCGGGGCCGGCGCGCGGCGCGCAGCGGCGAACGTCTGTCTGCGGCCGACCGCAACACGTGGCTGACGATCCGCATCGACGAGATCGTCGAAGCTCATCCCCCGCCCTCGTGGGACGGGTCGGTGCTCTACTTCGCTGCCATCGACACGCCGCGCCAGCGCTCGACCGAGCCGTGGGCCGATCTGCTGACCGGTCTGGAGATCGTCGAGGTCGACGGTCATCACGACGGTCCCGACGGCTTGCTCGCCTCTCACACCGACGAGCTCGCCCGCGCCCTGTCCGACCGTCTGGTCTGAGTCGGGATCCAGCACCGGTCGACCGCCGATCGACTGAACTGTCACCGTGCCCACAGCCCGACTCGCCCTCGCCGACCGGTGGGCCCGGCTCCGCGCGTCACCCGAGGGGCGACGGTCGGCGTGGAGCGGCGTCGGGCTGATCGTGTCGTCGGCGCTGGTCGCGGTGGTGGTGTTCGTCGCCGCACGCGATCTCGGCACCGCCGAGTACGGCGTGTACGCGGGGATCGGGGCGCTCGTCAACCTGGCCGCCGTCTTCGGCGCTCTCGGTGCGAAGGACGTGCTCCTGAAGCGCGGCACCGCCGATGCCGCGGAGCTCCCTGCGGCATGGGGAGTGCTGCTCGTGGCCAACGTCGTCGTGGCCGTCCCGCTGCTCACACTGACGGTCGGTGTCGCCGCACTGCTGCTGCCGGGACGCGACCTCGTCGCCATCATCGCCCTCGCGATCGCCGAGTACGTCTCGGCGGGACTCGTGAAGGGACCCGGCAACATCTGGGTCGCACTCGACCGCTTCGGCATGGTCGCGTTCGTCAACATCCTCGACGCCGCACTGCGGGTCGTCGCCGTGGTCATCCTCGTCCTCGGCACACCGGAGGTGCGTACCCTCGCCCTTGCTCTCGCCGTCTGCATCAGTATCGGGGCCGTGATCGTCAACGTGCTGGCCTGGCGCGCCGTCGGGCGTCCGACGTTCCGACGCACCGAGCTCGACGCGAGCCTCCGTCAAGGAGCGGGATTCTCGATCACGACCGTGTCGAACACCGTCCAGACCAACATCGACCAGTTCATGCTGCTGCGGGCGCGCCTCGATGTCGACGCCGGGTTGTACGCCGCCGGCGCCCGGCTCATCCAGTACTCCATGCTGCCGTTGCACGCCCTCACAGCCGGGGCCGTGCGCGAGTTCTTCCGCCTGGGCAACGACGGGCTCGAACAGTCGCTGGCGTACGCCCGCTCGCTGCGACGCACGTTCGCCGTGCTCAGCCTCGGGGGCGCTCTGTTCGCCGTGGCGGTCTCGCCCATCGCCGGAGCCGTCCTCGGCGACGAGTTCGACGGTGTGGTTCCGGTGGTGTTGGCACTGGCCGGCTACCCACTGCTTCGATCGGCGCAGACACTCGTTTCCCAGCCGCTCCTCGGCAGCGGACACCAGTCGGAGGTGGCCCGGATCCAGGTGTCGACGGCGATCCTCAACGTCGCGATCAACCTGCCACTCATCGCCGCGTTCGGTCTGTGGGGTGCCGTCATCGCCACGTACGTGTCGGAGCTCGCCACGCTGGCCCTGCTCCTGCGCACCGCAGCACGGTCGACCACCTCCTGACGCGACCGCGCGTGCTCCACTGGGCGTCATGAGCGAGTCGACCGACCGGCACACCCCCTTCGCAGCCTCGGCCGGTCGCGTGGTGGACGGCGGGGACGCCGTCGTCGAAGCAACCACCTTGGTCGCCGAGATGACGCTCGACGAGAAGCTCGGGTGCCTCGACGGCGATCTTCCCTTCTGGCCGGGGCTCGACTCGATGCTGCGCGGCGGGTACAACACCACGCCGTTCCCCGCGGCAGTCGTCGACCGGCTCGGTGTCCCCGGCCTGCACTTCGTCGACGGGCCCCGCGGCTGTGTGGTCGGTCCGGCGACGACGTTCCCGGTGTCGATGGCGCGGGGCGCCTCGTTCGATCTCGACCTCGAGCGCCGCATCGGCCAGGCGATCGGCCGGGAACTCAAGGCGGTCGGCGCCACGCACACCGGCGCGGTGTGCATGAACCTGCTGCGGCACCCCGCCTGGGGTCGTGCGCAGGAGACGTACGGGGAGGACCCGCACCACGTCGGCGAATTGGCGGCGGCGTTGACCGAGGGGCTGCAGGCGCACGTGATGGCGTGCATGAAGCACTACGCGCTCAACTCGATGGAGAACGCCCGGTTCCGCGTCGACGTCACGGTCGACGATCGGGCGCTCCACGAGGTCTACCTCCCCCACTTCCGGCGAGTCGCCGAGGCGGGGGTGGCGAGCGTCATGAACGCGTACAACAAGGTGAACGGCGACTGGTGCGGCGAGAGCGAGCACCTGCTCGTCGAGATCCTCCATGACGACTGGGGGTGGGACGGCTTCGTCATCACCGATTTCATCTTGGGCCTCCGCGATCCGATCGCGTCGCTGACCGCCGGCTGCCACGTCGAGATGCCGTTCCAGCACCACCGAGCGATCACGCTCGCGGACGCCGTCGCGGACGGACGCCTCGACGAGTCGATGGTCGATCGACGCGTGGCCGAGGTCGTGGCGACCTTCCTGCGGTTCGCGCACGTGTACGAGGGTGACCCCGATCCCAGCGTGCTGGCGTGCGACGAACACCGCGCGTTGGCCCGCGAGGCCGCGATCGCCTCGACGGTCCTCGTCCGCAACGACGGTCTCCTTCCGCTCGACGCCACCGGTCTTCGCCGCGTCGCCGTCCTCGGCGAGTTGGCGAATCGCGTCAGCCTCGGGGACGGCGGGTCGAGCAACGTCGCCCACACGCCCGATCCCGTGTCACCACTCGACGGCCTCCGCGCCGCACTCCCTGACGTCGACGTCGTGCACTCCGACCACGACGTCTCGATCACCGACGGCGCCGATGTCGCTGTCGTCGTGGTCGGCTACACGAAGCACGACGAGGGCGAGTATCTCGGCGGAGGATTCGCCGAGGTGCTGGGGCCGCTCGTCCCACCGCTCGACCATCCGGTGGTCGGCACCGACGATCCCGAACTGCTCGCGCGGCTCGGAGCGCTCCTCGCCGGTGGAGGCGGGGACGGCGAGGCGGACGGAGCGGGTGATGGTTCACCGGCGACGGGCGGCGGGATGGGATCGGCGGCCGGCGGAGACCGGCGCTCGCTGCGTCTGCGCCCCGAGCACGAGGAGCTGATCGTCTCCGCGTGTGCGGCACACGACCGCGTGGTCGTGGCGGTGGTCGCCGGCAGTGCCGTCGTCATGCCCTGGCTCGACCGGCCGGCGGCCACGTTGATCAGTTGGTACGCCGGCTCGGAGGGAGGCACGGCGCTCGCCGACGTGCTGCTCGGCGCCGAGCCGGGTGGTCGGCTCCCGTTCGCCGTTCCGGCCGACGAGTCCGACCTGGTGCCGTTCGACCCTGACGCATCGGAGTTCACCTACGAACTGCTGCACGGTCAGTGGTGGCTCGACCATCGCGGGGTCGACGCTCATCTGCCGTTCGGGTGGGGACTCGGCTACACGTCGTTCGAGGTGGGCGACGCCCGACGCTCGGCGGAGGGTGACTCGGTGACCGTCTCGGTCGCGAACATCGGCGATCGTCCCGGTTCGACGGTGGTCCAGGTGTACGGCTCCGTTCCGGAGTCCGACGTCGAGCGGCCTCCCCGACGTCTCGTCGGATTCCGCAAGGTCGAGCTCGCCGCCGGTGCGGCCTCCCGGGTCGAGATCGAACTCGACCTCCGCCAACTCGACATCCGACGCGCCGGGTCCTGGGTCCGCGAAGACCATCCCGTCGAGCTGTCCGTCGGCCAGAACGCCGCCGCCACCCACCCCGTCGCCTGAGTGTTGCGGGGCCCCCCCCGGGCGCCCGGAAACACCGCCGCCCCCCACCCCACC
>JBCDAK010000064.1:0-22717 GCA_039185545.1 Actinomycetota bacterium | reverse complement strand
GCCGGGAGGTCGTCGGCGTTGAACCGGCTGACGTCGCGGGCCACGACCACCCGTTTGTCGGTGAGGAACGGCGGCGTCTGCGCGGCATCGACGACGAAGCGCATCTCGTACTCGTCACCCTCGAACTCGTCGACGATCATCGACCGGTCACCGTCGCCGACCAACTGCGTGACCAGTTCCTGCACCGCTGTGCGCAAGAGCGACTCGTCGTCACCCGTGAGGAGATGAATCGCCATGACGCGCGCCAGTCTGCCCGCGAGAGGACGGCTCGTCGCGATCGCCCTGCCCCCGCCGACCGGCGAGCACGACGACGGCCGAGACCACGACCGCGACGACGACCCAGCCGATGACCTGAGCCGGTGGATCAGGCTCGAGCCGCTCACCGATCCGAGCCACGGTGTCGACCCAACGCGTGCCGAACCGGAACGGTGCCATCAGCACCGGCGCGAGGGGCGGACACCACCCGGCGAGCAGGCCGATCGGCAGTCCGAGCAGCATCACGGCGCCGGCGACAGGGACAGCGAGCAGGTTGGCGGGGATGCTCACGAGCGGGAGCCGGCCGAAGACGAGGAGGCTCGGAAGGGCGACGCCGACCTGCGCACCGAGGGTGACGCCGACCGGCAGGGCGAGGACGCCGGTCGGGTCGACGAGAGCCAGGCGGGCCGCGAGCAGCGGTCCGAGCGCACTCACGCCGAACGTGGCACCGACCGAGAGCCAGAACCCGACCGACCACACCAGTAGCGGGTCGAGAATGAGCAGTCCGATGACGGCGAGCGCGAGGATCCGGACCGGGGCTCGCTCGCGTCCGATGGCGAAGGCAGTCGCGGACAGGCCGGCCATGACCCCGGCCCGCACGATCGACGGCTCGAAGCGGGTGATGGCGACGAACCAGGCGATGAGCCCGAGCGTCAGCGCCCAGCGAGGTCCGGCGCGCACGCGGGTGAGCAGGGGTCCTGCGGCGGCGAGAACGAAGCTCACGTTCTGCCCGGACACGGCGGTGAGGTGCGACAGGCCGCTGGCGCGGAACCGGTCGATCATCGGCCACGGCTGATCCCGGTCGTCACCGATCACCAGTCCCCGGAACAGTGCGCCGTCGTCGTCGGGCAGATCTGCTGCCGCTCGCTCGATCGCTGCACGCACCCGGTTGGACGCCCGCGCGACCGCGCCACCGTCGTGCACGTCGCTCGCCCACTCGATCTCGAACTCGCCCACCACGTGCTGCCACCCGACGCGACTCACCCGATCGACGTCGAGCGTCCGCCGTGTCCCGGACATCGACACCCACTGACCGGCACGCCACTCGTCGGAACGGATCTGCGCCGCCCGCCCGCGCACGAACGACTCGAACCGCTGGCCGTCGACCTCGAGGATCACCCGCGTCGACGACCGCAACGGCTGCGGATCGTCGACCACGTGCACCCACCCCTCGAACGAGCCGAGCCGCTCTGGCACCAGCCCCGCGCGCTCGACGTCACAGCGCCAGCCGGCGACGACGATCACGATGATGGCGACGGCCGCCACCATCCACACGGTCCGTCGGTCGCCGACGCCGAGCACCCAGGCAACGACCATCGAGGCGCCGCCCACGACCGCGGCGATCAGCGACGCCGCGGCGAGCCCTCTCCAGGCTGCAACGGAGACGAGCACGGCGAGCACCGTCACGGCGACATCGGGCACGTGGGGCGAATGCCGACGATCGTCGTCGCCGCCGACATAGCGTGAGTCCTCGATGTCGAGCCCTCTGATGTCGCCGTCGAGCGACACCATCACCGAGTACCAACTCACCGGCGGCCCCCGCTGGTACCGCTCGCGCATCCGCACCCTCGGACCGTTCCTCGCGCTCCTGATCCCCGGAACGATCGGGATCGCCGCCTACCTGTCACTGCGGATCAGCGACAGCACGTGGAGCGGCGCCGTCGGTCTCATCGGCGGCTACCTCGGCGCGCCGCTCCTGCTGGCCGTGGGAGCGCCGTTCGGTGAGCGCTCGCTCTACCCCGTGGCCGTCGTGGCGTCGGTGGTGCTCTGGTTGCTCATCGGCATGCTCGCGGCTCGGCGGGCCACCCGGAACCCATTCGCGACGTGGGCCGACTTCTGGCGCCACTACGGCTGGATGCTGCTCGGGATCTGGGTCGGGGTCGCCGGCGCGCTGGTGGTGGCGACCGTGCGCATCGGCAGCGGAATCGTCGACTGGTGATCCGGCACGACTGACGGTCGTCGGCACCGTCACGTGGTGACCTCCTCGCGGAGGGCCGCGAGCTTCGCCGGACCGATGCCGGGCACCCGTTCCAGATCGTCGATCGACGAGAAGGGACCGTTGCGTTCCCGCTCCATGACGATCGCCTCGGCGGTGGCCGGACCGACGCCGGGCAGCGTGTCGAGCTCGGTCGCATCGGCTCGGTTGACGTCGATCGGCCCGACGACGTCGCCGTCGAGCGCTCCCGTGGTGGCCTCGGTCGGTCCGGACGGATCCAGACCCGGCGGAATCTCGACGACAGCCTCCTCGCCATCGACGGGTACCACGATGCGGGCGCCGTCGACGACCGGCGCAGCGAGGTTGAGCGCATCGAGGTCGGCACCCTCCGCCGGTCCGCCGGCGCGCGCCACGGCATCGGCGATCCGGTCTCCGACGCGCAGCTCGTGGACCCCGGGCGACAGGACCGCACCCGCGACGTGGACGACGATCGGAGCATCGGTCGCCGTCGATGCCCCGGCGACCGTCGTCGACGGCACGGGCGACGAGGACGACACCGGTACCACGGTCGAGCTGGTCGGGTCCCCCTCGGACGCGGCGACCGGAACCACACGCGGGAGGTCAGCCTCCGGGGGAGGACCGGCGTCGGCGACCAGGAACCACGCGCCCCCGACCACGGCGACGACGGCGACCGTGGCCGACAGCAGACGAGCGACGCCGATGAACTCGATCTGGTCACGGATGCGCTCGGCCACCGACCGGGGTGGCGCAGGGCGGGGAACGTCGACCACGACGTACCTCCTCGACTCGAACCGGACGCTCCCGCCGCGCACACGGCAGGGCTCACTCGGAAGGAATCGGCGTCGTCGAGCGTACCGGCCGATCGTGAAGGGCCGGGCGTCGGGTCGCGCTAGAAGAGCCGGGCGGTGAGCTGACGGCGATAGTCCGCGGTGCGCGGATCGTCCGGGCCCATCAACTCGAGAATGTCGACGAACTGCTGACGTGCGTCGTCGTCGGTCTTCACCTTGTCGAGCAGCGCCGTGAGCGTGACGTCGTGATCATCTTGCGGCTCGGTGCCGACACGAGCCGCCGCCGCGATCTTGCGAGTGCGCTCCGACTCGGGGATCCGCTCGAGGAGCTCGAGCGCGTCGTCGGCACGGCCGTCGGCCACGAGCAACTCACCGAGAGCGACGATGACGTCTTCGTTGCCCGGCTCCATCGACAGCGCGATCCGCAGGCTGCCCTCGTCGCCGGCGGCCAGCAGATCGGCGACCGCCTGCTGCTCCTCGGTGGGCATCAGCGCATCGACGAACTGCTTCACCTGGCCCTCCGGGTATGCGCCCATGAACCCGTCGACGACCTGACCGTCCTTCACGGCGTACACCGCCGGGATCGACTGGACGTTGAACGCCTGACTGAGACCCGGGTTGGCGTCGACGTCGACCTTGGCGAGCACGACCTTGCCGCCGGTGGCGTCGATGACCTTCTCGAGGATCGGACCCAGCGTCTTGCACGGTCCGCACCACTCGGCCCACAGGTCGACGACGACCGGCGTGGAGCTCGATCGCTCGATGACCTCGGTCTGGAAGCTGGAGTCGGTCACGTCGATCGCGGGCATCCACTGAACGCTACCGGCGAGGGTCGAGTAGGTTCCGGAGATGAGCGATCGGCATCCGAGCCTCGGCGGAGGTGACTCGGTGCCGTCCGACCGCGAACTCGGGATCGATCGGCTGGTCGCCGAACCGATGCTCCACGAACCGATCCTGCTGGTCCACATGACCGGGTGGATCGACGCCGCGGGCGCCGCAGCCGTCGCCGCGAAGCGCATCTCCGACGCTGCGGAGGCGTCGCCGATCGTGCGGTTCGACGACGACACCTACATCGACTATCGGGCGCGCCGACCCACCATGGAGCTGCGAGACGGCGTGAACTCGAACCTGGCGTGGCCCACGCTCGAGCTACGCGCGGGGCGAACGCCGGGGCCCGACGGCCGCGACGTTCTCGTCCTCACCGGTCCAGAACCCGACATGGCCTGGCACCGATTCGCCCGGGCGATGTCGCGACTCGCCGTCGACTTCGACGTCAAGCAGATGATCGCGCTGGGCGCCTATCCGTTCGCCGCGCCCCACACCCGCGAGCCCCGACTGTCGGTCTCGTCTCCGAGCACCGAGGTGCTCGCCTCGGTGAGCTTCGCCCGGAGTTCGGTCGACGTCCCGGCCGGCATGGCGGCCGTACTCGAACACACCATGCACGCACTGAAGATCCCGGCCCTCGGCGTGTGGTCGCAGGTGCCTCACTACATCACGTCGATCGAGTACCCGGCCGCCTCGGTCGCGCTGCTCGACGGGTTCCGAGAGGTCACCGGCATCGACATCGAGTCGTCGGCGCTGTCGGCCGAGGCCGACGAGACCCGCCAGCGGCTCGACGCCATGGTGTCCGACGACGCCGAACACCGCACGATGCTCGCGCAGCTCGAAGAACTCTTCGACGCCGCCGTCGCAGCGGAAGAGGACGAGGTGCCGTCGGCCGACCTCGAGATGCGGTCGGGCGACGAACTCGCCGCCGAGATCCAGCAGTTCCTCCGCGACCAGTAGATCCGTGCCGGTCGGTCTCGGACAATCGGTGTCTGACACCGTCTGTCCGGGCGACGCTCGCCTACCGTCGGCGGCATGAAAGTCGACGGGAACATCGGACTCGATCTCGCCAACGTGGCGCAGAAGGCCCAGGAGGTCGAAGCACAGGGCTACACCGGCGCGTGGACCGCCGAGACGGCGCACGACCCGTTCCTCCCGCTGCTGCTCGCCGCCGAGCACACGACCGACCTCGAGCTCGGCACGTCGATCGCCGTCGCCTTCGCCCGGACGCCGATGACGCTCGCCAACACGGCGTGGGACCTGCAGGCGTACTCGAAGGGCCGGTTCGTGCTCGGCCTGGGATCGCAGATCAAGCCGCACATCACCAAGCGGTTCTCGATGGAGTGGTCGAAGCCGGCGGCGCGGATGCGTGAGTTCGTGCTCGCCATGCGCGCCATCTGGAACACGTGGCTCACCGGCGAGAAGCTCGAGTTCCGCGGCGAGTTCTACACCCACACACTGATGACCCCGTTCTTCACGCCCGACAAGGCCGAGCTCGACGGCTTCGGTCCGCCGAAGGTCTTCCTCGCCGGCGTCGGCGAGTTGATGACCGAGGTCGCCGGCGAGGTGTGCGACGGCTTCATCTGTCACGGCTTCACCACCGAGAGATACTTGCGGGAGGTCACGATCCCGGCGCTCGAGCGCGGTCGCGCCAAGGCGGGCAAGACCCTCGAGGGCTTCGAGATCGTCGGCCCGTCGTTCGTGGTCACGGGCAACGACGACGGCGAGATGGAGAAGGCCGCCGCCGGCACCCGCCAGCAGATCGCGTTCTACGGCTCGACGCCGGCGTACAAAGGCGTGCTCGACATCCACGGCTGGGGTGGGCTCCAGGAGCAGCTCAACGCGCTGTCGAAGCAGGGCGAGTGGGTGAAGATGGGCGAACTCATCGACGACGAGATCCTCAACACCTTCGCCGTCGTCGGCGAGCCCGAGCAGATCGCGCCCGAGCTGAGCCAGCGCTACGGCGACGTCATCCAGCGGATCAGCTTCTATGCGCCGTACGGGAGCGATCCCGACCGGTGGAAGAAGGTCATGGCCGACCTCCAGGCCGCCTGATCACGACTCAGCGGGTGCGGTCGTCACGACCGCGTCGAACACCACATGTCGACGATGTCGAGCAGTTCGTCGCGATGCTCGTCGACGGCGTCCACATCGACGAACCGCGCCATGCGCTGAAGCCCGTCACCCTCGAGGAGGTCGAAGTCGCCCGGGATCTCGGATCCCTTCGGGAAGATCAGACTGGCGAACTCCTTCGCGCTCCAGTGGAAGTAGGCCATGATCCCCGCGAACTCGAAGGCGGGAGCCCGATACTTCACGGTCTCACTGATGCGCTCGTCACTCATCACGACCTCGCGGATCGCTGCGATCACGTCGCGCTTCGGGTTGGCCGTCTCGGCGAGCCAGCGATCGACCGCGGAGGATGACATCGACGAACCTTGGCTCGCCATCGGCCCGCTCGCGCGATCGAGCGGGCGGGAATCGACGCCGAGGAGCGACATCGATCGTGGAACGCTCGAGGGATGAGGATCTCGCGCCGACCGGACCGTGAGACCGGCCGAGGTGTCGATGACGATCGCGGCGGCGTCTGGATCGCCTCCGATGACACGGGACGAACGATCGCGACGGCCACCGCCACCCGGCGTGCCGACGATCGCATCTTCGTCCGGTTCGAGGGCGACGACGACGACGTCGACCGCTCGTTCGAGCGGTTGCTGTGCTCGGCTCGGCAGACGATCGACGAGTCGGTCTGCGTCACCGTTCGTCGGCACGAGAGACACCGCCACGAGGTGGCCCGGCGCCTCGGGCTCCGTCCAGAACTCACGAGCGTGAAGTACGACGTCGCCTTCGAGCGAGCACTCCGCCGACTCGACCGCCTCGCGACATCGACTCGGTGCCAGATCGTCTCGGCCGACGACGTCGATCGTGACGATCTGTTCCACCTCGATGTGGAGCTCCGCGGCGACACGCCGGGCAACGACGGGTGGGCCGGCGCGCGGAGTTGGTTCGACGACGAGATGGCTTCACCGGAGTACGACCCGACCGGATACCACGTCGCCGTGGATCCCCACACGGATCGTCTGGTCGGCTTATGCCGGATGTGGCGCAACCCGGACCGACCGAGCCTCGGACTGCTCGGCGTCGTCGACGGGCACCGCAACGGGCGAGTCGCGTGGGAGTTGCTGAGGTCGACGCTCGCCAGTGCCGCCGACTGGGGCTCGGAGACCTTCGACCTCCACACCGCTCGACCGGGTCTCCAACGCCACGTCGAACGGATCGGAGCGACCGTGTCGGGCGGGTTCACCCGCTACGTCGGCGACTGACCGCGACCGCACGGCGGGTCGCCCGTACTGTCGCGACCGTGGCTGTTCATGGGTGGGACCCGAGACAGAAGGTTCGCGTCGAGGTCGAGGGACTCACCATGGCCGCCGTCGACCGTGGCGCGGGCGACCCGATCGTCTTCCTGCACGGCAACCCGACGTCGTCGTTCCTCTGGCGTCACGTGATCCCGCACGTCGAGCACCTCGGTCGGTGCATCGCCCCCGATCTGATCGGCTTCGGCGACTCCGACAAGCTGCCCGACGCCGGGCCCGGCTCGTATCGGTTCGTCGAGAACCGTCGCTATCTCGACGCGCTGCTGGACCGTCTCGGCGTTCACGAGCGCATCACGCTGGTCCTCCACGATTGGGGCTCCGGACTCGGCTTCGACTGGGCACGCCGGCACCCTGGCGCCGTCGCCGGGATCGCTTACCTGGAGGCCAACGTCGCGCCCCGCTCGTGGTCGCAACTGACGCCCGAGGGTCGCGAGTTCTTCGAGGCGCTTCGTTCGGAGGCGGGAGAACGGATGGCGCTGGTCGACAACGTGTTCATCGAACGCGGGCTCCCCGGTGGCGTGATCCGCGACCTGACCGACGACGAGATGGCCGAGTACAGACGTCCATTCCTCGAACCGGGTGAGGCTCGGCGCCCGACTCTGACCTGGCCGCGTGAGATCCCGTTCGACGGCGAGCCCGGCGACGTCCATGAGATCGTCGACGCCTACTCGTCGTGGCTCGCCGTGTCACCGATCCCGAAGCTGCTGATCGACGTGTCCGACGGCGACACACTCACCGGTGACCTGCTCGCGTTCGCCCGCACGTGGCCGAACCAGACCGAGGTGTCGGTGGCCGGCCGGCACTTCGCCCAGGAGGATTCACCCGACGAGATCGGCACCGCGCTCGCTGCCTGGATCCCGACCCTCGACCGTTCCTGACCGGGCCGACCCAAACCGTGGTGACACCATCGTCGCCGGTCGCGCCTCAGGCGGCCGCCGCCCGTCGGTCCCAGTCGGCGACGCGTTCGGTGTCTTCGTAGTCCTCCCACCGCACGAGCCGTCCCCACCTCGTCTCGAGAAAGAGGACGACCCGGTTGTTGTAGACGTCGGGGCCGCCGTTTGGCGCTGCCACGTAGTCGACGACCCGCACCGCGACCCGGGTGTTCCACGGCGGGCCGTTCACCAGGATGTCCTCGATCTCGAAACGGATCCCCTGTGCGACGAAGCGCTCGGCGAACGCGGTCACCTCCTCGATCCCGCGGTGGGTGGCGTATCGCTCACGTCCCGATCGTTGTGGTCGGAACATCGTCGCCCACGAATTGTCGCCGGGGAACGCCAGCTCGAAGTCGGGGTGGGCGAGCTTCAGGAGGAGCGAGTACTCGCCGTCGTTGAGGCGACGGACGCTGTGCCGCATCAGTGCTCGAATCGATGCCTTGTACACGTCACACGCCTCCCGACGGCTCGATCACTCGCGCCTAGAACGATCATTCTACTCTCATCGATCTCGCCTGTCTAGAACGATCGCTCTAGGCTGGAAGCTGTGAGCGAGACGAAGGATCGAATCATCGTCGCCACCAATGAACTGCTCCGTCGCCAGGGTTTCCACGCCACGAGCCTCAAGGAGATCTCGAACGCCGCCGGCGCCACGATCGGGTCGATTTACCACTTCTTCCCGGGCGGCAAGGAGGAGCTGGGAGTCGCGGTGATCGAATCGACCGGGCAGGTGTACCGGCAACTTTTCGAGTCGATCCTCGACGAGTCACCGGCCGACGACCCCGCCGTCGGATTCGAGCGCTTCCTCGCGGCGGCCGCCGACACCCTGGCCGAGTCCGACTACGTCGATCCGTGCCCGATCGGCACCGTCGCCCGCGAGGTTGCCAACACCAGCGAACCGATGCGCCTCGCCGCCGACCGCGTCTTCGCGTCGTGGATCGAGGCCGCACGGACTCGACTGGTGTCGGCCGGCATCGAGCCGGATCAGGCGGCCTGCCTCGCTGCGGTCTTCGTGGCGATCGTCGAAGGCACCTTCGTGCTGAGCCGGACTCAGCAGTCGCCGGCGACGCTGCACGCTGCGGGACGCATCGTCGGCGACCTCGTCCGAACCTCAGCGGCTGCCGACGTGGGCACCTAGGAGACCTGGAGCACGAGCGAACCACCCGCCGGACTCGTACGACGTGCGGCGTCGAAGTCGACCGGCAGGCTCAGGCGGCGCAGGCGGCGCAGATGCCTTCGAGAGCGAAGTGTCCGGGTTCGAGCACGAAGCCGGTCGTCAGCAACGTCCCGGTGACGAGCGCGTCGACCACCTCTGCCGGGACCGGCTCGATCGATCCGCAGTCCTGACACACAGCGACCAGGGCCACGTCTCCGTGCAGTCGCACGAGCGCGGGTCCGTGCCCGGCGTGCACGTGGGTGACGATCCCGACTTCGGCGAGCGTCGCGACGGTCCGGTAGACGGTCGCCTCGTGGATCCCCGGTTCGTGGAACTCTGCCATCCGGGTGAGCGCCGGCACGTCGATCGGGCCGTCGTGCTCGAGAAGCGCTCGGAGAACCGCCGTTCGCGGCCGGGTCACGCGACACCCGTGCGCCCTCAGCGCCTCGGCCGCCTGGTCGGCCGACCAGGCGTGACGTTCGAAGGCCCGCACCGACTCGGTTCTCATGTTCACATTCTGGCGCGTCGGGTCGGTGAAGTGGCCCATCAGTGCGCGTGACCCACCGTTCCGGCCCTGCGGCGCAGACGTCCACCGGCGACGAACACGACCAGGAACATGATCGTGCCGACGAGCACGATCGTGGATCCGGACGGCAGATCGTGGTGGTAGCTGAGATTCATGCCGGCGAACCCACCGACGGCCCCGAGGACCGTGGCGATCACCAACATCGTCGAAAAGCTGTCGGTGAGCATGCGTGCGACCACCGCCGGGACCACGAGTGTGGCCGAGATGAGGGTCACGCCCATCACGTTCATGGTCGCCAACACCGTGGCGGAGAGCACGACCATCATCAGCACGTCGATCAGGGTGGTCCGCACCCCGGTCGCCTTGGCGACCTCTTCGTCGAAGGTCGTGAACAGCAACTGCCGGTACGCGAGAAGGATGAACGCGACGGCGGCGACCGACACGCCGGCGACGAGCCACACGTCGGTCGAGTTCACGCCGAGCACGTTGCCGAACAAGAGGGAGTCGGCGCTCCGGCCGGGCGAGCCGTATCGCTCGACCAGAGCGATACCGAGCGCGAACGAGCCCGTCGTGACCACGCCGATGGCGGCGTCGGACCCGATCGGTCGGCGACGAACGATCCCGCCGATGGCGAGCGCCGTCACCACGCCCCACACACCGGCCCCCAGGAACAGGTTCACCCCGATCAACCCGGCGGCGGCATACCCGCCGAAGATCGCATGGGACAGGCCGTGGCCGATGTAGCTCATGTTGCGCAGCACGACGTAGCAGCCGACCAACCCGCACAGCGCGCCGGCCAGCGACGCGACGTACACGCCGTTGCGGAAGAACTCGAACTGGTAGGGGTCGAGGAGGTCGTTCAAGTTCACGATCCCGCTCCCCCGACACGCTCCTCGGCGGAGGCGCGTCGCCGGAACGGGACGATCGAACCGTCGGGTCCAGCGTCGACCACGACGCGCATGCCGCCGTGCTCGAGGATCTGCATCGGCGATCCGTACGTGCGCTCCAACACCTCGGGCACGAGGACGTCCTCGGGCGCGCCCGCACCGATCAGCTCACGGTGGAGGCAGACGAGCGTCGGGAGGTGCGTGGCGATGCCGTTGAGGTCGTGCGTCGACAGCACGATGGTGACCCCGTCGGCGTTGAGGTCGGACAGCACGTGGAGGACTTCGTGGCGCGTCCGCACGTCGAGCCCCGACGTGGGTTCGTCGAGGAAGACCACCCCGGCTCCCGTGTACAGCGCGCGGGCGAGGAAGACCCGCTGCTGCTGGCCGCCGGACAGATCGCGGATATGGCGATCGGCCAGACCGTGCAGACCGAGCCGCTCCAGCACGTCGCGGATCGCAGCGCGCTCGCGCCGGCCGATCCACGGGGTGCGCAGGCCGGTGGAGCGGGCCATGCCCACGCACTCGGTGACGGTGACCGGGAAGTTCCAGTCGATCCGCTCGACCTGTGGAACGAACCCGACCCGGAGACCGGGCCGACGGCGGACGGCGCCCGACACCGGCTTCAGGCCGCCCAGCAGCAGCCGAAGCAGCGTCGACTTGCCCGAGCCCGACGGCCCGACGATTCCGATGAAATCGCCGTCCTCGATGGTGAGGTCGATGTCGACCAGGACGGGATCGCCGCCGTAGTCGACCGTGGCCGACTCGACGTCGATCAGCGCAGAGCCTCCCGGCAGGGCGGCGTCACCGCCCTCGACGCTCCGCAACCGAGTCGATGACGTCGAGTCGACCGACGACCTCACTGCGGGTACTCGGCCTCGTCGGGGGCGACGTTGCGGACCTCGAAGCCCTCGAGGTTCGACGCGTCGCCGCCGAGCGCATCGGTCATGGTGATGAAGTTGAACTTCATGAGCCCGAGCCACGAGTGATCGACCTCGCCGGGCTCACCCGGAAGATCGTCGTCACGCAGGACGTCGATGTAGGTGGCGCCGGTCTCGTTGCCGACCTGCTCCAGCACCGGCGACGGGAAGACCTCGGACCCGAAGATCGCGGGGACGGCCTCGGCCTCGATCTGCTCGATCAGGTCGACGACCTCGCCCGGGGTCGGCTCACCGAAGTCGGCCGGCTGGATGGCACCGACCACGGTCCAGCCGTACGTGTCGGCGAAGTAGGCGTACGCGTCGTGGTACGTGACGAGCTTGCGGTTCTCCTCGGGAACCGTCTCGAGGGCCTCGGTCACGGCCACGTCGAACTCGTCGACCAGCTCGGCGAACGCGTCAAAGTTCTCGTTGTACGCCTCTTCGCCGTCGGGATCGACCTCGATCATCGTGTCGCGGATCACCTCGGCGTAGACCTTCACGAGCGTCGGGTCCGTCCACAGGTGCGGGTTGGGCTTGCCCTCGTCCTCGGGGAACGAGAAGTCGTACTTGTACTCGTCCTCGGTGATCGTCTCGTCGCCGAGTTCGACGAACGGAACTCCGTCGTCGATGTTCGCGAGGGCGATCTCCTTGGTCGGCTCCTCCAGCTGGAGGCCGTTGATGAACACGACGTCCGCGTCGGTCATCACCTCGGCCACCGACGGCGGCGGTTCGAAGGTGTGCGAGTTGGTTCCCTCGGGAACGACGCCCTGGATATCGGCGCGGTCGCCGATGACATTGGCGGCGATCGACGTGATCGGGGCCACCGTGGTGACGACGACGAGTCGCCCGTCGTCGTCGGAGGCGGAGTCGTCGTCGCTGCCACATGCCGCTGCGGTCAGGGCCACGACAGCCGCGCCGGCGGCCAGGCGCCCCATCGAGGTGCGCCGCCGAAGGTCGGGACGGTCGGTGGACAAATCGTGTCGCGTGTTCACGAGCGGGCACCGTACTTGCGAGCTGGTTGCAGGTACACCACCGTTCTCGAATTTCTCTGATTCAGCTCCGGAAGACTCGCCGATGCCCCGCGCCATAGGGTCGGCGACACCATGCGAGACCCGCGTACTCCTTCCCGCCAACTCACGCGATCCGCCACCCCGGACGGAATCGAACTCGTCACCGGCGTCCTCGGCGCCGAGACCGCCCGAGACCTCTGCGACCGGGTCGCATCGGGGGCCCGCGTCATCGTGGTCCCCGAGATCGACGACGCCACCGCCGAGGAACTCACGGGGGTCCGGATCGACGCCGACCTCCCCGTGACCGAATGGTTCGTCACCCTCGGTGATCGCCCGGAAGCCGTCCGTCTCGAGGGCGAGGTACCGATCATCGGAGGGCTCCGACCGTTCCGGATCTCGCCGAACGTCGCAGCCAACGCCCCCGCCGTCGCAGCGACGACGAGCGTCCGGTTCGAGCACGTTCCGGTCATCGCCGTCCGGCGCATCGGCCAGGGCACCGTCGTCACGTCGGCGGTCACCGACGTCCACGGTCTGCTCGCTCACACGACACTCGGTCCGTTCGTTCGGCGTCTCCTCCGACGCGACCTGCCCGCCCCGACCGCCGACCTCGGAGTGGGCGTCGTCGGCTACGGGCCGTTCGGCGGGATGGGGTACCTGCACGGCCTCGCCACCGTCGAGACCGAGGGACTCGCCCTCACGGCGGCGGCCGACTCGTCTCCCGACCGGCTGATCGCCGCGACCGCCGACTTCCCCGACCTGCACTCACACGACTCGGCCGAGTCGCTCGCGGGCGACGACGCCGTCGACGTCGCGATCGTCGCCACTCCCCCGGTGCATCACGCCGAGATCGCTCTGTCGCTGCTCCGGGCGGGCAAGCACGTCGTGGTCGAGAAGCCCATGTGCCTCACGGTCGCCGACGCCGACCAGCTCATCGCCACCGCCCACGAGGTCGATCGCACGATCACGGTCCATCAGAGCCGACGTTGGGACACCGACTGGCTCGCCATTCGACGCGTCATCGAACGCGGCGACCTCGGTGACGTCTTCAACATCGAGACCTTCGTCGGAGGGTTCGAACACCCCTGTCGCGCCTGGCACTCCGAGGACTCGATCTCGGGCGGAGCGGTGTACGACTGGGGTTCCCATCACATCGACTGGATCATCCAGCACTACGGCGTGGCGCCGTCCCGGGTCCTCTGTGCCACCCACACCCGGGTGTGGCACGACTCGACCAACGTCGACCAACTCTCGGTCTGGATGCAGTGGCCCGACGGCCGGGAGGCGACGTTCCGCCAAAGCGACGTGTGCGCCATCCGTCGTCCCAAGTTCCACGTCGAAGGCACCCGAGGGACCCTCGAAGGGCACTACGAGCCCGTCCGACGCGACGAGATCGTTCCCGGTCGCGGCTTCCTCGCCGCAGTCTCCCATCACGCCGAGAAGCCGGTCGATCTGCGTGTCGCCCGCTACGACGGCGACCACGGACTGATCGAGTCGGCCATGCCTCCGGCGCCACATCCCGGCTGGGGCTTCCACCGGAACCTGGCCGATCACCTCCTCCTCGGGGAGGACCTCGCCGTGCGACCCGAGCAGTCCCGCGACGTCGTCGCGGTGCTCGAGGCGGCACACCGCTCGGGGGCGAACGGCGGCGAACTCATCGAGCTCGGGTGAGCGAGGCCGCTTCCGAGGCACCGGTCGGAGTCGGCGTCGTCGGCGCTCGGTCGATGGTCGCCCGACTCGCCGTCCTCCCCGCGCTCGAGACGGCTCCCTCGGCGCGTGTGGTTGCCGTGGCCTCCCGCGGCGGGCCGGTCGAGGAGCGGTGGGTCCACCTCGACGCCGGTTCGTACGAGGCGGTGATCGACCACGGCGACGTGGTTGCGGTCTACGTCCCCCTGCCGAACGACCTCCACGTCGACGTCGTCGGCGCGGCCGCGCGAGCGGGGAGACACGTGCTGTGCGAGAAGCCGCTCGCGCCCGACGCCGAGACCGCACGCGAGATGCAGCGCGTCTGCGACGATCACGGAGTGCTCCTGGCCGAGGCGTGGATGACGCCGTTCCACCGACGATGGTCCGCCGCACTCGATCTGGCCTCCGCCGGCACGATCGGACGAGTGACCCACCAGGATCACTGCTTCACGTTCACCATCGGACCGGAGCATGCCGACAACTACCGCTGGGCACCCGAACACGGTGGCGGCGCCCTGCTCGACGTCGGGATCTACACCGTGGGAACGGCGACCCGACTCTTCGGTCCGCCGGATCGCATCGAGAACGTCGAGACCGAACGGGCCGCGACCGGCGTCGACGCCCGGACCACGGCATCGCTGAGCTGGGACGATGGACGAACCGCCGACGTCGTGTGTTCATTCATCGACGACGAGTCGCAACGCTTCGAGCTGATCGGCGAGAGCGGACGGATCCTGGTCGAGGGCGACGCGTACACGGGCGGACCGTCCGGCGAGTTCGAGATCACGGTCGACGATCCCGGCCAGCTCGATGCGGTTGCCGACCGCGACGACGTCGAGGTGGTCGAGCAGCTCACCGATCGATGCTGGCGGCTCGACGCGGGAGCGAACGACCCCTACCTCGCCATGGTCGACGCGTTCGGTGCCGCCGTCTCGGGGACAGCCGAGTGGCCGCGACCGATCGACGACGCGATCGGGCTGCTCGACCTGCTCGACCACATCGCTGCGGAGGCCGCATGAGCGACGAGTCCCATCCCTCCCCCACCGGCGGTCTCGAACCGGAAGGCGCGACCCGCCGGTTTATCCCGCTGTCGTCCGGGGTCGAGCTGCACGTGCTCGACTGGGCGCCGACGCACGGCGACGGTTCGTTTCAGGCACACACCGCCGCCGAGCCGTCGACGCCCTTCGTGCTGACACACGGCCTTGCGTCGAACGCCCGACTGTGGGACGGCGTCGCCCGCCGTCTCGCCGCGGCGGGCCACCGCGTCGTCACCGTCGACCAGCGGGGTCACGGCCGATCCTCGAAGCCCGACGACGGGTACGACATCGGCACCTGCGCCGACGACCTCCTCCTTCTCGTCGACGAGCTCGACCTCGGCGGCGCACCCGTCATCGGCGGCCAGTCGTGGGGCGGCAACGTCGTTCTCGAGGTCGCCGCACGTCACGGCGACCGACTGGCGGCCGCCGTGTGCGTCGACGGGGGATTCATCGACCTGCAGTCGACCTTCGATGACTGGGAGGCCTGCCGTACGGCATTGGCGCCGCCGCAGCTCGCCGGGACACCACTCTCGACGATGACCCGCTGGCTGGCGTCGTCGGCGCGCGACTGGCCCGAGGAGGGCCGCGCCGGGACCCTGGCGAACTTCGAGGTGCGCTCCGACGGAACGATCGCTCCGTGGCTCACCGCGGAGCGACACCTGCTGGTCCTGCGCGGCCTGTGGGAACACCGTCCGACCCAGCGATACGCAGTGGCTGCGTGTCCGACGCTCATGGTGGTCGCCGAGAGTGGCGGCGGTACGTGGAACGAGACCAAACACGTGGCGGTTCGCGAGGCGGTCGGTGCGCTGCCGGTCGGCCGCGGACACTGGTTCACTCCGGCACACCACGACGTGCACGCCCAACATCCACAGGAGATGGCCGAGCTGCTCCTCCGAGTGGCGACCGACCCGACCTACTGGTCCGATCCGGGCATCATCGACGAGACGGTGTTCACCGACTCCGTCTCGCCGTACGAATCCGAACGGGAGAACATCACGTGAGCCGACCACGACTCCTCGTCATCATGGGGTCGGGTGAGACCGCCCCCACCATGAAGGCTCCGCACCGCAGCGTGTTCGAGCGCCTCGGCGACGACGTCGAGGCGGTCATGCTCGACACGCCCTTCGGGTTCCAGGAGAACGCGCCCACGCTCGCGTCGACGACCGTGAAGTACTTCTCCGACTCGGTGAGCCAGGACGTCGAGGTGGCGCGTCTGGCACGGACCGATACGGGCGATACGGCGGCGTTGGAGTCCGCGTTGAACCGCATCCGCTCCGCCGACTGGGTGTTCGCCGGGCCCGGAAGTCCGACCTTCGCGCTGCGTCAATGGAGGGACACCCCGCTGCGAGACCTGCTGGCCGAGAAGCTCCAGTCCGGTGGCGCGCTCGTGTTCTCGTCGGCCGCTGCGCTCACGCTGGGCGTCTCGACGATCCCCGTCTACGAGATCTACAAGGCGGGCATGGACCCCTTCTGGGAACCGGGCCTCGATCTCCTGTCGTCGATCGGGATCCATGCCGCCGTGATCCCTCACTACGACAACGCCGAAGGAGGCCACCACGACACGCGCTTCTGCTACCTCGGTGAGACCAGGTTGGCCCGGCTCGAGCCGGAGCTGCCCGACGGCGCCTTCGTGTTCGGCGTCGACGAGCACACGGGCGTGATCCTCGACCTCGACGCCGACACCGCCGAGGTGTTCGGCAAGGGCGCCGTGACGCTCCGCCGTCGCGACGGGGGCGACACCGTCAACGTGTTGATCGAGGCGGGCTCCAGCGTGTCGATCGACCTCATCCGATCCGGCGGGCGGTCGTCTGGTGGCCAGGTCACGTCAGCGCCCTCGGGCGTCGACGAGCTCACGGACTCGAGCGTCGCACCCTCCGAGGCGTCGATCGACACCGACACCGACGCCGGCGGCGCCGACGAGGCCGAGGTGTCACTCGCAGGAACGGCTGCGATGTTGGAGCGACGGTTCGACGCCGCACTGGCCGAGCGAGACGCGGCGGGCGCAGTCGCCGCGGTGCTCGATCTCGAGTCGGCGATCATCGAATGGGCGGCCGACACGACTCAGTCCGACGAGAACGACCGCGCCCGTCGTGCGCTCCGCTCGATGATCGTGCGGTTGGGCGACGCGGCGACCGACGGCGTGCGCGATCCACGTGACGTCGTGGGTCCGGTCGTGGAGGCGGCGCTCACCGCCCGACGGACCGCCCGCGACGAGAAGGCCTACGCCGTTGCCGACGCCATCCGCGACAACCTCGTCGCCGCCGGCGTGGAGGTTCGCGACACCCCCGACGGCGTCGACTGGCATCTCACCTGATCGTTCCCTCGACCCCGGGACTCAACGGAACAACCCGCCCTGAGTGTTCCGTCGACCCCAGGGCTCGACGGAACAACGCGATGTGACGATCACTCGTGTCGGCGAATCGGTGTCGTCCGCACGAGAGCCTCGCGCACCTCGGCGTGGAGTCGGGCGAAACGGGGGTCGGTCGCAGCCCGCGCGCGTCCGCGACGAGCCGCCAGCCGGACCCCATGGGGACTCACGTCGACGACGGTCGCGATCTCACCCGTCGTCGCGGCCCGGAGTTCGACCGCCAGCATCATCGCCACCGACCGGGCCGGGTCGAAGCGCCCCCTCGGAACGACGCCGTCCTGGGCTGCCACGACGGCCTGGGCGGCGAGCACGATGTCGTCGAGGCGCGGCCGCAAGATCGGCGCGAACCCGTGGAACCCCAGGTCGTCCACGGCGGACGAACGCACCGACGCCAGATGATCGATCGGGTCGACGATCTCGACCAGGTGTCCGAGATCGAGCCATCTCGGCGACGGTCGTCGGCCCAGCAGAACTCCCAGACTCGACCAGCGGTACGCCGGAAGCGCATCGACTCCGGTGATGACGACCGGATTCCGATGCACGTACCGACACGTCGCGACGAAGTGTCGATCCCCGTCGATCGGCACGGAGTGGTACCTCCCGTCGAAGAGCGGTCCGGTCCGATCGGTGTGCCGGTTGTACCGGATCGCATGGGTCGCGAGGAGGAGCCGAGCGAAGTCGGGGAGCGACCCGTCCGGCGCATGGACGACCACGTGCATGTGGTTCGTCATCAAGGCGTACGCCTCGATCACCACGCCGGTCAGGTCGGCGGCGTCGCCGATCAGCGACTCGAAGCCGTGGCGGCCTGCATCGGTCGTGAAGATGTCTTGTCGGTCAGCGCCGCGGGCGATGACGTGGAATCGGTCGGAGGTCTCGAGGTCGCGTTGCCGTGTCACACCCCCTCCGTGCGTCGCGACATGCCCGAAGCGGAAGCACGATCTGCGATCGACACGTGATTGTTCCGTCGAGTCCCGGGGTCGACGGAACAGTGCGCGTCACACGGGTCGGGCGACTCGCAACCGATTGTTCCGTCGAGCCCCGGGGTCGACGGAACGATGCACGTCACACGGGTCGGGCAGTCCGCATCCGAGTGTTCCGTCGAGTCCCGGGGTCGACGGAACAGTGGGGTCAGGCGAGTTGAGCCGTGGGGGCGATCTCGACGGGGACCGAGAGCTGCTCGACCGAGAGGTGGCACTTGATCGAGTGGCCGGGCGACAGCTCGACCATGTCGGGCTCGGTGACGTCGCAGAGACCCTCGACGAAGCGGTGACAGCGCGTGTGGAACACGCACCCCGACGGCGGATTGGCCGGTGACGGGATCTCCCCGGTCAGAGGAATCCGGTTCTCGGCCTCCCCGTCGACCGACGGCACCGCAGACAGGAGCGCCTCGGTGTACGGGTGGTTCGGCCCGTCGAAGATCTTCTCGGTGGACCCGAGCTCCATGATCCGGCCGACGTACATCACGGCGATGCGGTCGGCGAGGTACCGGACCACGCCGATGTCGTGACTGATGAACAGGTAGCTCGTGCGATCATCACGTTGGAGGTTCGCGAGCAGATTGAGGATCGCAGCCTGCACCGACACGTCGAGCGCCGAGGTCGGCTCGTCGCACACGACGACGTTCGGATCGCCGGCGAACGCACGGGCGATGGCGACGCGTTGCTTCAGACCACCCGACAGCTGACGCGGTCGCATGTCGAGGTGGCGCTCCGACAGACGCATCGCCGTGGCGACCTCGACGGCCCGACGGTCGGCCTCGTCGCCCTTGAGGCCGGTGAGCCGGGTGATCGAGCGGGTCAGGATCCGTCGGACGGTCCACGCCCGGTTGAGCGCCGAGTCCGGATTCTGGAACACCATCTGGATCGACCGGATCGACTCCTCGATCCGGTCGGTCGCCTTGGTCTTCATCTCGCGCCCGCGGAGGGTGATCGCACCGCCGTCGTCGGGCTCGTGAACACCGAGCATGGTCTTGGCGAGCGTCGACTTGCCCGAACCGGACTCGCCCACCAGGCCGAGGGTCTCCCCCTCGGCGAACCCGAGATCGACACTCACCAGAGCCGGCACCTCATGCCCACGCTGACGGAACGTCTTCGACACGCCGTGGACACCGATGACCTCTTCGGTTCCGACCTCGACGGTCTGTGAGATCTCGTTGGGCTCGGGAACGTCGGAGATCCGATCCGGGTGATGGCAACGCGACCAGTGACCATCGCTGCGCTGCACGACGGGCGGAACCTCGTGACGGCACATGTCGGACGCGATGGGACAGCGATCGACGTAGACGCAGGTCGGGAGCGGGTCGCCGATCTGGGGCAGGTTCCCTGGAATCGCGAAGAGCTCGCGGTCGTCCTTGGTGACTCCGTGGCGCGGGATCGAGTTGAGGAGTCCCTTGGTGTACGGATGGCTGGGATCGTCAAACACCTTGTCGACAGCGCCCTCCTCGACGACTCGCCCGGCATACATCACGCCGACCCGATCGCACATGCTGCGGATCACGCCGAGGTTGTGGGCGATGAGGAGGATCGCCGAGTTGAGCTCGGACCGCAGATCGCGCACGAGGTCGAGAACCTCGGCCTCGACCGTGGCGTCGAGACCCGTCGTCGGCTCGTCGAGCACGAGCAGCGTCGGCTCGCACGCCAGGGCCATGGCGATGACGACGCGCTGGAGCATGCCGCCGGACAGCTGGTGCGGGTACCGCTCCATCACACTCTCGGGGGACGCGATGCGAACCCGCTTCAGGGCCTCGAGAGCCGAGGCCCGCGCCTCGGCCCTGGACTGGCCCATGACCTCGAACGACTCGGCGACCTGGCGGCCGATCTTCAGGACCGGGTTGACGGCCTGAACCGGGTCCTGGAACACCATCGACGCGTCGTTGGCGCGGAAGTCGCGGAGCTCACGCGCCGACATGGCGGTCAGCTCCTTGCCGTTGGAGGTGACCCGTCCGCCGTCGATGCGGCCGTTGCCGGGCAGGTACCGCAGCGCCGCATACGCCGTGGTCGACTTTCCGCAGCCGGACTCGCCGACGAGGCCGTACGCCTCGCCCGGGCGGACCTCGAACGACACGCCGCGCAGCACCGCTCGAGGAGTGCCACGAACGATGTAGGACAGCCGCAGGTCCTCGATGGCCAGCGCCGCAGTGGACGGGTCGGACGCGACGTCGGACTCGATGCTCTCGTCGATGCTCATGTTCGTCTCCTCAGGACTTCAGCGCCTTGTCGATGGAGTCGGCGATGAGATTCACGCCGATCACCAGTGAGGCGATGGCCAACGCCGGAAAGATCGACGGCCACCACACGTCGCGGACGATCTGGGTGTAGTTCCCGGCGACGTCGATCCCCCAGTTGGCAGCTGCGACGTCGGTCGCCACCAGGCCGAGGAAGGCCAACGTGGCGTACGTGAAGACGGCGTAGCCCAGTCGGACGGTCACCTCGACCACGACGAGACCGGTGACGTTCGGGAGGATCTCGCGGGTCACGATGAAGAAGCCCGACTCGCCGCGCATCTTCGCGGAGGTCACGTAGTCGAGTTCCGACTCGGTGATGGCGGCGGAGCGGATCGTTCGGGTGATCGCCGGCACGAACAACACGGCGATCGTGCCGATGATGACCGGTGTGGTGTCACCGAACGTGAAGATCACGAGGATCGCCATGAGGATGACCGGGATCGAGAGGATCGCCTCGATGACGCGGGAGATGATCTCGTCGACCCATCCGCGGTAGTAGCCCATGATGAGGCCGAGCAGCGTGCCGACGACGATGGCGATCGCCGTGGCGAGCGGCGCAACCGTGAGGATCGGCCCTGCGCCGTAGATGACGCGGGCGTAGACGTCGTTGCCGACACTGTCGGTCCCGAACCATGCGTCGCCACCGGGGCTCACACGCGCCCCCGCATCGGAGAAGTCGGTCTCACCCAGCGAGCTGAGGAGGCCCGGGGCGATCGCGGCGACGACCCAGAAACCGGTGATCACGACACCGATGATGAATCCCGGGCTGCGGAAGAGGACGCGCCGCTGTTCCTTGCGGACCTGTTTGCGTGTGGCCGCCTGCGGTCCGGTGGCGGCGTCGGAACCGGTGGGATCGCTGGACTCGGACGCTGCGACGGGATCGGCCCCGCCGGAGTCGGTCCCGGATGGTTCGTCGATGGCGGTCATCAGCCGTCCCCCAGTGCGAGGCGAGCTCGCGGATTCATCCAGGCCACGACCAGATCGGCCGTGAGCGTGGCGAGCATGTAGATGATCGCGACGACGAGGACACCCGCTCTCAGGACGGGATAGTCGGATCCCTCGACCGCGTCGATCACGAGGTTGCCGATCCCTCGGTACTCGAAGACCACCTCGAGCGCGACCATGCCGCCGAACAGGTAGCCGAGCTGCGTGCCGAGCACGGCGACGGTCGGCTGCAGAGCGTTCCGGGCGACGTGGTTGCGAAACACGCCGCTCGTGGAGAGCCCGCGCATGAAGGCGGTGCGGGTGTAGTCGGAGTCGAGCGACGTGATGGTTCCGGCGCGGGTGACGCGTGCGATGTACCCGAAGTAGACCATGGTCACCGCGATCACCGGGAGCAACAGGTGTTGCAGCTGGGTCAGGATTCCCGACCCTGGCGGCGCGGCGCCCTGCACCTTGAAGAATTCGAACTGCACGCCGAGGAACGCGAGCAGGAAGACCCCCGCGACGAAGTCGGGGATCGCGGAGAACGCCAGGCCGGTGTTGATGATGCTCCGGTCGATCCAGGTGTCCTTCTTGTACGCCGTGACGAGACCGCCGAGGATCGACAGCGGCACCATGACGATCAGGGAGAACAGGACGAGCTTGAACGAGTTCCAGAGAGCGGTCCACACGAGGCTCATCACCGGCTCACCGCGGGCGACGGAGAACGACTCGCCGAAGTCGAGTGTGAAGACCGACCGGGCCAGCTTGCCGAGCTGGGTCGGGACCGAGTCGCGCAAGCCCAGCGATTCGGTGACCTCGATCAATCGCTCCGGCGAGGCGGTACCTCCGGCGATCTTG
>JBCDAK010000063.1:0-22902 GCA_039185545.1 Actinomycetota bacterium | reverse complement strand
GTGAGAGCCGGATCGGCCCGGGATCGGATCGATCGACGTGCGCGTCGACGAGGTCCCAGTCGTGGCGGAAGTCGTCGGCGACCTGCCGCAGGTCGCGTTCGAGCCGGAAGCCGGCGACGTCGAGGACTTGTGCGAACTCGGACCCGCCGGCGGCGATCCCGGCCGGGGGATCGGGTTCCCGGAGCAGTTGGTCGAGGTACTCCTCCCACTCTTCGTCGAATCGCAGGTTGCTCTCGAGCTCGTCGAGGACGGAGAACCGCGGTGGGAGACCGGCGTCGAGGGCGGCGTCGTCGAGGATGCGGCGGGCGAACGCGTGCAGCGTCCCGATCGGTGCGTGATCGAGGTGAGTCAGCGCGGCGGCCGCGCGCTCGGATCCCCTACCGCCCAGTTCGGCGCGGATGCGGTGTCGGAGTTCGGCGGCTGCTTTCTCGGTGAACGTGATGGGTGCGATCGACCGGATGTCGGCGCCGTGTTCGACGAGGTTGACCACGCGAGCGACGAGCGCCGTGGTCTTGCCGGCACCGGCACCCGCCTCGACGAACAGCGTCGACGACAGGTCGTGCACGATGGCGTCGCGTGCCGCCTGGTCGGCGATCGGCCCCTCGTCGATGCCGTCGTCCGTCGGGTCGAACAGCGTGGGCTGTTGGGCCGTCGTCACGTCGTCGCCTCGTCGGGCTCGTCGCGTTCGCCGTCCGGACCGAACCACCGCCGGACGCGCGGATCGCTGCGCTTCCTGGACCACCGGGCGTGGATGTCGGCCGTGCTCAGGTCGTCGGGGTTGCAGAACCAGCACTCGTTCCAGAGTCGGAACCCGGGTTCGGGCGCATCGAGCGGGAACCAACCGGCTTCGATGCCGTCGACGACGTGACCGAGACGATCGGCCACCTCGTTCCACACGCCGTCGCCGAACTCGACGCCCCGGCGTGCATACCCGCCCGCGCCGAACATCGAGTACTCGGCGCGGACCGGTCCCTCGCCTCCGACGAGCGCTCGTGCCGCTGCCGCGTACACCGGCAGCTGGAACTTGCTGCCGTCGAGCGTGGGGTCATCGTCGGTGAGCTTCTGGTAGCGGTCGCGGCCGGTCTTGTGGTCGGTGACCACGATCGAACCGTCGGAGGCGACGTCGACCCGGTCGACCGAGCCGCGCACGGCCAGCGAGCGCCCGTCGGGGAGTGGGAGCGCGATCCGATCCGCGACGGTGGGAGTTCCGTCTCGATCGGTCGGGAACGAGAACTCGGACGCGTGGAGGTGCGCCGATCGTTGCCGGAGTAGCTCGCCGTCATGTGCGAGCCAGGCCAGCAGATCGTGGCGGAGCGCGGTTCGGTGACCGTGCCACACGGCTGGCCGACCGGTGCGTCCGGCGCGTTCGAACTCGTCGCAGCAGTCGTCGAAGTGGCCGAGGAGCACGGTCTCGTGCTCGTGGGTCCACCCGTCGTCCGGAGATGGCGCCTCGCCCCGCAGGACGTCTCGGTGGAATCGATCGAGCGCCTCGTGCAGGAGCGATCCCGCGTGGAGGGGGGACATGGTGATCTCTCGCTCGGCGTCCTCGTCGTGGCGCACGTGCAACAGGTACTGCACGAAGTACTGGAACGGGCACGCCGCCCACGTCTCGATCTGTGTGGGCGAGACGACGGCATCGTCGAGCGTCGGGAGCGCGACGCCACTGAGGTCGCCGTCGTACACCGTCAGCTCGGGATGAGCCCGGTGCTCGGCGAGCAGGAGCGAGCGACGGAGCTCCTCGTCGTCACCGAGGCCGGGGTGGTGCGAGGACAGCGGGCCACCCGCGGCCAGGCGCAGTCGGTCGCGCAGACGCCGCTCGTGCTCGGCTCCGGGCCACGTGAGATCGCGGAGGCCCGCAGTGCTGGACGCGACGACGACTGCGTCGGTCGTGTCGACGCGACCGACGAGCCATCGGCTGGCGTGGTGGGTGGTCGTGGCGCGCAGGTCGCCGCGCGGGACGAGGACGATCGCGGCGGTGGACTGGAGCGTCGCCGCGAACGCATGTGCGAGATCGTCGGCCTGGTCGTCGCTGGTGCGCATCGCCGCCGAACGCCGTTCGGCGTCACCGAGCAGTGGATCGGGCCGCGGCGTCGGGGGCAACGTGCCGTCGACCGCTCCGAGCACGATCGCCACATCGATGTCGGCACCCGGCCCGGACGCGAGCGAGCCGATGGTGACGCCGTGGCCGATGCGGCCCTGGCGGACGGCGAGATCGGTGAGCTCGCTCTCGAGGACCGATGCGAAGCCGGCCCGATCGACCGGCTCGTCGACGAGATCGAGACCGCCGAGTCGGTCGAGCGCGGCGATCAACGCCTCCCACGCCCGGTACTCGGCGTCGTCGAAGCGCATCGCGGCTCGCAGGCCCAGCCACCAATCGATGGCGTCGCGGCTCCACGCGGCCCACGCCTCCCAGGTGCGCCTCCGCGTCGGGTCGTCGAGACGATGACGGAGTTCGGTGACGAATGCGCTCAGCGCCCGGATGCGATCGCGCTGATCGGGATGTTCGGTGCGAGCGACGAGTCGTTCGAGCGCACGGTCCCATTCGTCGGTCACGCCGGCCGCTCGGGCGTATCGCGCCCACGACGCGCTGGGGTGCACCGCGGCGTCGACGTCTCGGGCCGGGACGTCGGCGAGCAGCTCGAACAGCGCCGAGCGCCGGAGTGCCGGCCGGTCGATCCGGAGGAGGTGGAGCAACAGGCGTGGTGCGATCCGTTCGACCAGCTCGATGCCGCCCCGCCCGTTCCACGGGATCAGGTCGCGATCGAGGTGGTGTTCGACGAGCCGCGCATACGGGCGGTGCGTCGGCCACAGAATCGCGATGCGCTCGAACGGAACCGACTCGCCGGTGAGCTCACCCCGACTCGCCGAGACGACGGCCCGGGCGGCGTGTCGGACTTCGTCGTCGGCGTCGGTGACCGAGATGAGGCGGCGCGGCGCCGCCGGTTCGACCGTGGGGACGACGGCGTCGACGTTGGTCGCAGCCTCGCCGGCGAGGCCGAGCCGTTCGAGGACGCTCAGTGGCGCACGGTCGGCCTCGGATTCACCCGTGAGGGTCATCACCACCGTCGTCGGGGTGTGGGCGCCGAGGGTCTGGAGGAACTCGACGTGACGAGCCGGCATCTCGCGTGGGAGATGGACGATGACCGGATCGAGTGGCGGTCGGCCCGCTCCACCGATCAGCTCGGTGGCCACCTGGAACAGATCGGCATCGTCGTACCAGTCGGACGAGAGTCGCCGGACGACACCCCGCGAGACCCGCAGCAGCTCGCGCCCGCGACGCGTGGATGCGAGTGCCCCTGCCCGATCGCCCGCGAGTCGGAGCTCCTCGTGCGCTCGCCGGATCGCATCGATGGTGGTGGGGTGCTCGGCGACGGGTTCGAAGGATCCCGGATCACCAGCGAGCACCCGACGAACGGCGAGTTCGACGATCGGGCCCGACATCGGACGGCGGCCCTGCGCCGCCAGGACGGGCCCGGCGATGAGCTCGGCGAGTCGCCCGATCGTGACCATGTCGACGCCGAGCAGCCCCGACGCTCGACCCAGCGCTCGCCGCGACATGACTCCGACGAGGTTGCTGGGCACGATGCACGTGACCGGCGACAGCGGATCATCGCCCTTCGCGTCGTCGATGACCTCGCCGAGGGCGGCCAGTGACCGGGCCGGTGAGGTGGTGCGAAGGCCGAGCGGCATGATCGTCGATCGTACGGCGGGGGTGTCACCGAGTTGGTGAGCGCCCGCACGCGGTCTGCGGACCTCTCGTCGCGCGACGGCGTCCCCGCGAAACGTGTGCGCATCCGGTACCGACGGACCGCACGAGCCGGCGTCGCACCCACGATCGGCGGATGTTCACTCGTCCCGCCGAGCTCGACGAGGCGGTGATCGTCGAGCGACTGAGCAGGTCGTGGGGACTGACCGTCGAGGAGATCGAGCACCAAGCGGTCGGCTTCGGCGGTCACCACTGGCTCGCCCACGAGTCGGATCGGTCGTGGTTCGTCACCATCGACGACCTCGATGTCCACCTGCGGTCAGACCGCGAGAGTCGTCGGGTCGCACGGGAGCGTCTCTCAGGAGCCCTCGAGACGGCGCATCGGCTCCGGCTGGCCGGTCACGACTGGGTCGTCGCGCCGGTGCCGAGTCGCCGAGATGCGCCCGTGCTGCAGGACCTCGACGATCGCTTCGCGTGTGCGATCCACCCGGTGGTCGAGGGGCGGTCGAGTTCGTCCGGCGAGCACGACGATGCCGACGAGCGTCGGGTCGTCGTGTCGCTCCCGGAAGAGCTTCACCGCGCCGAGCGGTCCGAGGAGTATCCGGTCGCCTCCGACGACCACGTGATTCCGCATCGGCCGGCTCTCGACACCGCAGTGGCCGACGCCGAGCGTCGGTGGACGACCGGACCGTTCGCCGATCGGACACGGTTCCTCCTCGCGGAGCATCGGGACGCTCTCAACCGGGCGCTGCTCATCCACGATGAGCCCACGATCGACACCGAGACGGCGTGGCGTGGCCTCGTGGACCACCTCGACCCGACCTGCTGGGCCGACCTGCTGTGATTCGACGATCTCATGAAGTTCGTGCGCACATGATGCGCACAGACCCCATGAGAACGCAGGCGGCCGGTCAGGTCGAGCGAGGACTGACCACACCGGCGTCGAAGGCGTAGACGATCGCCGCTGCCCGGTCGCGGACGCCGAGCTTGGTGAAGATCGCGCCGACGTGGGTCTTGACCGTGGTCTCGGCGAGGAACAGCTCGGTGGCGATCTCGCCGTTGGTGGCACCGCGGGCCATCAGGCGGAGGACCTCGAGTTCACGTGACGTGAGTTCGTCGATCTGACCCGAATCGCGCCGGGCGGGGAGGACGACCTGGCGGAACGACTCGAGCACGTCGCCCAGGAGCGCTCCGTCCACCCACGATCCGCCGCGTGCGACGGTGCGGATCGCCTCGACGAGATTCTCCGGCGTCGACGACTTCAGTTCGAACCCTGCAGCTCCGGCCTCGACCGCCGTCCACAGCACGTCCTGTTCGCCGAACGTGGTGAGGATGAGAACGGGAGGCCCGTCCGCGGCGCGGATCCGGCGAGTGGCCTCGATGCCGTCGAGGCGCGCCATGCGGACGTCCATGCACACGAGGTCGGGTGAGTGTTCGGCGACGGCATCGAGGACCTCGTCGCCATCGTCGCACTCACCAGCGATCTCGATGTCGTCGTGCACGCTCAGGACCAGCTTGAGCCCCTCGCGGATCATCGACTGGTCGTCGACCAGGAGGACTCGCGTCACGTGGCGGCTGCGGTGTCGGCGTCGGGCGCATCGACGTCGACGGCGTCGAGCGCTCGCGGGATCCGCGCCCGCACGATCCACGCATCGGTACGACCGTCGCGTGGGCCCGCGAGGAGGTCGCCGTGCAGCGCCTCGACCCGCTGACGGAGCCCGGTGAGACCTGCGCCGTCGATGGTGGGGGAGGTCGACGTCCGACCGTTCTCGACGGACACCGTGACCGTCGAGGGCGACACGTCGACCCTGACGTGGACGGGCGCCGACGGTTCGTGCTTGGCGCAGTTCGTCAGCGACTCGCGGACGACGTCGTGGGTGACCATCCGGGCCGCGCCCGCGACCTGGTCGACCGACGCGTCGAGACTGGCCGACACCTCGAGCCCGGCCTGGCGGTAGTCGTCGACGAGCGCGGCGAGGTCGGCGGCGTCGGGGACGGGCTGGAGCGACTCGCTTCCCGACCGCAGCAGGCCGATCGTCTCGCGGAGGTCCTCCATACCGCGACGCCCGACCTCCTCGGCCCGTCGCAGCGCATCAGCGGCGCGATCAGGATCGGAGCCGAGGACCGATCGCGCTCCCGACAGGTGCAGCAGCACGACGCTGAAGTTGTGGCCCACGACGTCGTGCATCTCGCGGGCGATTCGCTGGCGCTCGGCGTCGGCGGCGGTCTCGGCCAGCTGATGGCGAGTCTCGGTCAGCTCGTCGATCAGGTCCCACTGACGCGAGATGACGGCGCCGAACAGGAGCCCGATCCCCATCCCGGCCATCCAGGTCCACGGGCCGAAGTCCTTGTAGTCGGGAACGCCGCCCAGCCACAGCGCCAGCGGCGAGACGGTCAAACCGACCGCCAGGGCGGCCTCGAGCCGATTCACGCCACTCGAGAGGGCGAGCACGATGGCGACGACCGCCACCAAGTAGCCGTTCGTGCACATCTTGGCCGCTTCCGCCGGGATCACCGCGGCGGCGGTCCAGCCGAGCAGGAGCCAGTTCGGCATGGTGCGCCACCGGGAGCGGACGGCCATGAGCACGATGAGGCTGCCGATCACAGGGATCCCCCAGCCGGTGGCGGTCGCCGTGGCGAGAACGGCCAGGGCGACGCCGATGAACGCGGCGCCGATGGCGAACTCCTCGCGGTCGTTGAGCGGCGACAGCACGTCGTGATCGTACGCGGAGCGCTGCGCCGAGACGTCCGACCAGGGTGCCGACACCGTCTCCTCCCACGGGAGGAGAGGCCCGCAGAACCCGTCCCGCAGCACCGGTCGAGGTCGGCACCGTGCTCCGACGACAGCGGAACGAGCGATCCGTACGTTCGACGACGTCGCTGCAACCGCCGTGGCACGAGATCCCACCCAGGAAGGGACCCCCCGATGTTCAGCACCCTCGCCCACCTCATCGTCCGACGGAGGCGGCCGATCCTCATCGGATCGGTCGCCCTGTTCCTCGTGGCCGTCGTCCTCGGCGTCGGTGTGTTCTCCCGCCTCGACGGTGGCGGTTTCGACGACCCGAACTCCGAGTCGACCCAGGCCGCCGCCGTCCTGGAGGAGGCCGGCGTCGGGGGTCCCAACATCGTCGTCGTCGTGACCGCCACCGGCGGTGACGTCGATCTCCCGGCCGTCGCTGACGACGGTCAGCTCGTCACCGACATCGTGTCGGAGGTGGACGGCGCGACCGACGTGGCCTCCTACTGGTCGCTGGGCAACTCACCGCCACTCCGATCGATCGAGGGTGACAGCGCCCTGGTCGTCGCCCGGATCGTCGGCGACGAGACCCAGCAGGAGGAACGCACCGCCGAGCTGATCGCAGCACTCGACGAGGCCGACTTCGCCGCATCGACCGTCGGGGTCGGTGGCGAGCTCGCCCTCTTCGAGTCGATCGGGGTCAACCTCGAGAACGACCTGCGCCTCGCCGAGATGATCGCCATTCCGATCACGCTCCTGCTGCTGATCCTCATCTTCCGCGGCATCGTCGCAGCACTGCTGCCGCTGACGATCGGCATCACCGCCATCTTCGGAGCGTTCTTCGTCCTCTGGGCCATCGCCGGAGTCACCGACGTCTCGATCTTCTCGATCAACCTCGTCACCGCACTCGGCCTCGGCCTGGCGATCGACTACAGCCTCTTCATCGTCTCCCGCTTCCGCGAGGAACTCGGGCCCGATCGTGACCAGACGCGCGAGGACATCGACCGAGCGACGATCCGCACCATCGAGACCGCAGGCCGCACGGTCGCCTTCTCGGCGATGACGGTCGCCGTCTCGCTCGCAGCCCTGCTCGTGTTCCCGCTCTACTTCCTCCGCTCGTTCGCCTACGCCGGCGTCGGAGTCATCGCCGTCGCCATGGCGGCCTCGGTCATCACGCTGCCGGCGCTGCTCGCAGTGCTCGGCCCCCGTGTGAACACGTGGTCGTTCGGCCGTCCCGGCGCAACCCGTCAGCGCGAGAACATCTGGGGCCGCCTCGGTGCCCGTGTGATCCGCCGGCCCGGCATCGTCGCCGTGACCACCGTCGCGCTGCTGCTCTTCGTCGGTCTGCCGTTCCTGAACGTCGAGTTCGGCAACGCCGACGCCCGGACCCTGCCCGAGGGCGATCCGGCCCGAGTCGCCATCGAGACCCTGGAGAACGACTTCGCCTCGAACGAGTCGGCCAACTTCCCGATCGTCGCCGAGCACGCCGATGGCAACGTCCCCACGGACGCCGCGATCGAGGCATATGCGATCGAGGTGTCGCTCGTCGACGAGATCGCCCGGGTCGACACCGTGACGGGCAGCTACGCCGACGGCCAGCTGATCGTGCCGGCAGACGCCGCCTCGGGACGATTCCAGCCGAACGACGAGCTCACGTGGTTCGAGGTCGTGCCGACGTTCGCCGAGATGTCGGTCGAGGGGCAGGACATCGTCACCGAGATCCGCGACATCGATCCCGGATTCGAGACCGGCGTCGCCGGTCGGACCGCTCAGCTCATCGACACGAAGTCGGCGATCTTCTCCCAGGCGCCGATCGCCGGCGGCTGGATCGCCCTGGCCACGTTCGTGTTGCTGTTCCTCATGTTCGGGAGTTTCCTCGTGCCGCTCAAGGCGATCGTGCTCAACTCGTTGAGCCTCACCGCCACGTTCGGCGCCATGGTGTGGATCTTCCAGGAGGGCAACCTCGCCGGGCTGCTCGACTTCACGCCGACCGGTCTGACCGACGTGTCGATGCCGATCCTCATGTTCGCCGTCGCCTTCGGGCTGTCGATGGACTACGAGGTCTTCCTGCTCTCCCGCATCAAGGAGGAGTACGACCGCACCGGTGACAACGACCAGGCGATCGTCGCCGGCCTCGCGAAGACGGGAAGCATCGTGACCGCCGCGGCGCTGGTGCTGTCGGTGACCTTCTTCGCCTTCGCCACGAGCGGCATCACCTTCATGAAGCTCTTCGGCTTCGGCCTCGGTGTCGCCGTGCTCGCTGATGCGTTCATCGTGAGAGCGACGCTGGTTCCGGCGTTGATGAAACTCGCCGGTGATGCCAACTGGTGGGCGCCCGCCTGGGCCCGGTCGATCCACGATCGGTTCGGGATCAGCGAGTCGGCGCCGGAGCCGGCCGGGCTGAGCGCTGAGTCGACGATCGACGTGCTGTCCGAGGAGCTGACCACCGGTCGTGCGTCGGACATCGCCGACAACGGCGAGGGCGCCGACGTCGGGCGGGACTCTGAGGACCGCATGCCGGTCTGACGGTCGCCCCACGACCCCCTGCGTTCACGGCGGGCCTCGACTCCGGTCGGGGTCCGCCGTGCCGCGTCAGCGGTACGTGACGTCGAGCGCGAGGTGTTCGAGACCGCGAAGGATGAAGCTGTTGCCGTAGCGGAGTTCGTGTCGGTCGACGACCGAGATCGAGTCGAGGTGGGCGGCGAGCGTCTGCAGCGCGACGACGGCCTCCAGCCGAGCGAGGGCGGCGCCGAGGCAGAAGTGGATGCCGTGACCGAAGGCGAGGTGACCTCGGACTCCTTCTCGATCCGGGTCGAACGACTCGGGATCGGCGAACACGCGGTCGTCGTGATCGGCGGATCCGTACATCACCCAGACCGTCGAGCCCTGGGGGATCGGCGTGCGGGCCACCTCGGTGTCGGCGGTGACGATCCGGTAGAGGCCCTGGTTCGGGCTCGCCCAGCGCAGCCCCTCCTCGACCACGAGAGTGGCGCGTTCGGGGTCGTCCTGCAGCCGGGTCCACTGGTCGGGGTGCTCGGCGAGGAGCACCATCACGTCGGCGAGCAGGCTCGTGGTGGTCTCGCTCCCCGCCACCTGGATCTGTCGGATGATCGAGAGCATCTCGGCCATCGTGAGCGGTCCACCCTCGATGTGGTCGTCGGCCGGTAGCTCGGCGTTGACGAGATCGGTGAGGAAGTCGTCGCGGGGATCCGATCGTCGCGCCTCGATCTCACCGGCGAAGTACCGCTGCTGCTCGACGATGTCCCGCTCGGCCACGACCCGGTCGTCGTCGCTGATCGGTTTCCCGATCGCCGCGACCGACGAGTCGGCCCATTTCTTGAACTCGTCGCGATGTGTGTCGGGGATCTCGAGGATCGCAGCGACCGCTGCCACGGGGAGCGGCACCGCGAACGTCGAGAGGAAGTCGATCCGCGGGGCCCGGTCGAACCCGGCGACGAGCTCGTCACAGACGCGGCGGATGGTCGGTTCGAGCAGCGCGACGCGGCGGGGGGTGAACGCCATCGACACGAGCCGCCGGTACCGGGTGTGGCTGGGCGGGTCTTCCGTGAGCATCGTCGACACGTTCGGCCACCCGTCCTTGCCGGCCTCCCTCAGGCGTGCGAGCAGCTCGGCCGAGGGCTTGAACGCCGGAGTCCCGAACCGCGACGAGAACGTGGTCGGATCGTGCAGGATCCGCTTGACGTCGTCGTACCGCGAGACCGCGAAGATCCGTTCGTCGGGCCGTCCGAACATCGCTCCGTCGAGTTCGAGGACCGGCGCCTCGTCGCGCATCTCGCGGTAGTGCGGGTACGGGCACTGCACCACGCCGTCGTCGGTCGCGTCGAAGGTGACCGTGCTGTTTCCGGTCTTCACGGTGCTGCTCCCGGGGTTCACCGTTCGACCCACTCGTCGAGCAAGGCGTGCATGTGGCGGGGCTTGGTCTCCTGGTAGTCCGCGAACATCACGCCCGGTCGCGTCATCGCCTCGAGCCCGAGCTGCACCTGCGGGAGGTTGTAGACGTCCTGGTTGAAGACCCGGGCGAGCATCCCGAGCTCGGGTGCCGCGGTCCAGTCCTCGTCGTCGGTCAGCCAGTGGATCGGCGCCGCCCGCGGCCGCTCACCGGTGAACGGCGACAGGAACATGCACTCCATGATCGAACGCCGGTGATCGTTGCCGTACGGACGGAACCGGTAGACGATCCGGTTGTAGGCGGCCCACGGATGGAAGTTGGGGAAGAGCGTGTAATAGATGCTCTCGGTCAACTCGGCGTCGCAGAGTTCGTCGACCCGGTCACCGAGCGCCGGTCGCAGGCTCGTTCGTGCTGCGTCGGCTGCGAGGTGACGCGCTGTCTCGTCGTCGGGCACGACCGCCCTGGGCTCCTCGTCGAGGTTGCGGTCGCTCATCGCGTCGAAGATGTCCTGCTGCGACGGCTCCCACGTGACGTGTGGGCTCGGCACTCCATTCGGTGTGATCGCCCGCGAGAAGTTGCCGAACACGTCGTACTGGCTCATCGCGTCGCCGAGGCTGGGGAGGAGCTGAGGGTGCGTCGCCACCACGTGGAACGCCTCCATGAACGCCTCCTGGGCGACCTTCCAGTTGCAGTCCATCACCTTCGCGACGTGGGCTTCCTTGTACCGATCCTCGAGCGGCCACCGCTCGAAGTGCGTCGGAAGGTCACCGAGGTGCTCCTCCAACGGCGCGCAGTCGGGGTCCATGTTGATGAACACGAATCCGCCCCAGGTCCCGACATTCACCTCGGGCAACGACCACTCGTCGGGATCGAGTCGTGGGAAGTCCCACTGACACGGGACCTGCTTCAGACAGCCGTTCAGCTCCCACGCGAAGCCGTGGAACGCACACCGCAGCTCGCTGTCGCGGCCGCGCGACTCCTTCAACTTGCGGCCGCGGTGCGGGCAGACGTTGTGGTACGCCTTGATCTCGTCGTCGGCGGTTCGTGCGACGAGGATGGAGTACCTGGCGATGTCGTACGACAGATGGTCGCCCACGACCGGGATGTCCTCCTCGCGGCAGGCCATCTGCCAGACCTTCGTCCACACCTTCTCGACCTCGACGCGATGGAACTCGGCCGTCGTGTACCGCTCGACGGGCACGTCGGCCTCGCTCGGTGGCATCGGCGAGAACCATCGCAAGACGTCGGGCACCTCGCGTCCGGTCCTCCGCGTATCGGCGTCGAGCAGCTCCTGGTACGTGAGGGTGGGAGGGACCGAGTAGTCGATGCTCATGACGAGCCTCCCTCGCTGACGTCCTGCTCGCCCGACTGGTGGTCGGTCGATCGGAACCGGGGCAGGACCGCGAGCTTCGGCGGGAGCTGCGGTCCGGCGAGCCATCCGCACAGGTGTGGATCGGCGTGCCGCAGATCGCCCTCGATCCACTCGCCGTCGGCCGTGAACGTGCCCGCCACGCCGTGTCGGGACGTGACGTCGACGTTGCCGTCGTCCCTCACGTCGTAGAGCGCGCCGCTGAGCGCGTGTCGTCGTTGCCGCATTCGAAGCCCCCGTTTCGATTCGTACGTTTCGCACGACGGTCGCAGCGGTCGGATGCGTGCGGCAGGGCCGAAGGTCCCGGAATTGATCGTCCGATCAATTACGCAGGGTGTCGCATCGTCGGGGTTTCGATCGTGAGTGCGTCGACGCCGGTCAGCTCGGTGAGTGCCGATCGCCACCGATCGGCGGTTCCGAGCGGTCCGAGCGCCACGACGGCCCCGCCCGAGCCGGTGTAGTTCGCATGGCCGCCGGCGGCCCGCACGGCCTCGATCATCTCGACATGGCTCGGGTCGAGGTCGATCAGCGAGCGCCGGACGTCGAACGTCCGGTCCATCGCCCGTGCGAGATCATCGAGGTCGCGTCGGTCGATCGCGTCCGCTGCCGATCGGCCGACCCGGCCGAGATCGGACATCGCGAGGAGGACGTCCTCGTCGTCGGCGCGGGACCGAAGGCTGCCGTGGACGGTTCCACTGGCGGCGGACGCGGTCGCCCGCCACCCGACGACGAGATCGCCCGGGACCGGCGCCAAGGGTGTCGTCCGTCCGCACCGGCGGCCGAGCACCGTGTCGGTGGTCGCGATGTCGAAGTCCATCAGGACCGGCTCGCGGTGGGACTGCACGAGGCGATCCTGGAGCCCGGCGGCGATGCCGAGTTCCTCGACCTCGGCGGCATGGGCGACGACGGCCACAGCGCGGCGCGAGTGGAGCGGTGTCACCTGCGCTCGTCCGTCGATCGAGGCCGAGCGGGCGAGCGCTTCGATCACCCCGACCACGACGGCGCTCGATCCGGCCAAACCCACCGATCGCGGGATCGTGGTCGAGACGTCGATGCGGCAGGGAGCCGGTCGCACATCGGTCAGTCGTACGACGCTCCGGATCGCCGCGAGGACCAGCGACGGGATCTCGTCGCCGAAACCGCGGCGGTCGACGGTCGAGATCAGCGCGTCGAGCGTGTCGAACGTGGTCGGCTCGTCGCCGATCTCGAAGCGCTCGCTCGCCGTGAGCCGCACGGTCGCGGCGAGTTCGGGGATCGGGACGGCGACGACGGCGCCGCCGTATCCGTCGGAGGGGTTGCCGGCGAGTGCCGCACGCGCCGGGACGTGGACCACGATGTCGCGTTCCTCGCCCGTCGGGTGCGTGTCGTCGCTCACGCTGCTCGAGTCTCACCGGCGTCCCACCCGGAACGAAACCAGCCCGCCTTCGCGTGCGCACCTACGGTGGTGCGATGCAGATCCGGCGGGGGACCCGCGACGACCTGCGTCGCCTGTGCGTCACCGCGATGCGGTCGTTCCACGACGACCCGGTGATCCGGTGGGTGATCCCCGACGACGCCGACTACTTCTCGCAGAACGGCGAGATCTTTCGCGGCGCCGTGAACGGCTGGCTCGATCACGACGAGGTGTGGTGCACCGATGACTGCGTCGCCATGGCGGCGTGGATCCCGCCGGGTCGCCCCGAGCCGAGCAGCGACGCCGACCCACCGCTGTCCCCGCTGCCCGACGAACAGCGCAGACGATTCGAGGTCCTCGGCGAAGTGATCGCCGAGCACACGCCGGCGGAGCCTCACTGGTACCTCCAGCTGCTGGGAACCCATCCTGATTGGCAGCGGCAGGGCCTCGGGCACGCCCTGATGACCCAGATGTTCGAGCGCACCGACGCCGAGGGACTCCCGTGTTGGCTCGAGACCGAGACCGAGGACAACGTCGTCTACTACCGGTCGCGCGGATTCGACGTCGTCAGCGAGTGGGACGTTCCCGACGGCGGCCCCCACATGTGGGGCATGCTCCGTCCACCCCGCTAGCTCTCGAGGCGGGCGGTTTCGGCTCGGGCGCGGAGGTCGCTGACAGCGTGTGACAGGCCCTCGGGGTCGCGATAGAGGGCGCTGCCGGCCACCAGGACGTTGGCGCCGGCGGCAGCGGCCCCGGCGATGGTCGTCGGTCCGATGCCGCCGTCGACCTCGAGGTGCACGTCGTCGCCACGTCCGGCGTCGTCGATCATCCGACGCAACTCCACGAGCTTCGATTCCATCGTGGGGATGTACGCCTGGCCGCCGAATCCCGGATTGACGGTCATCACCAGTACGAGGTCGATCAGGTCGAGGACGTGGCGGACGACGTCGATCGGCGTCGAGGGGTTGAGGGCGACGGCCCCCGTGGCGCCGAGGTCGGCGATGTTGCCGAGCGTGCGGTGCAAGTGAGTGCACGCCTCGGCGTGCACGATCAACCGTGAGCAGCCCGCGTCGACGTACTCCTTCGCCATCACGTCCGGCGTGAGCACCATGAGGTGCGCCTCGAAGGGCACCGAGACGCGATCACGGACCGAGGCGATCACGTCGGGTCCGAACGTGAGGTTGGGGACGAACTGACCGTCCATGACGTCCCACTGGATGAGGTCGACGCCCGCGGCCTCGAGCGCCTCGACCTCGTCGCCGAGTCGGGAGAAGTCGGCGGGCAGCACGGACGGTGCGATCAACGTCGGCAGGGCCATCGGCGAGCGACCCTACTCCTGACCACGAGCCGCCCCGGTTCCCGTCGGTGGCATCGTGGCCGTGTGCCCGACTACGTGATCCGGACGAAGGCGACCCGAACGCGACCGTCGCTCGACGGCCACGACCACGCCGCCGTGCTGACCCCGCCGGACTTCGGGTGTTCGCCGATCGTCGCTGTGACCGACGGAGCGCTGACACACGCGATGAGGTGCGGCGAGAGCACCGTCACCGTCGAGGCGGACACCGAGGGCTGGTTCGTGTCGGTCGGTCCGCCGACCGGTGAACGGGACGCTGATGAACTCGTCGCCGCGATGGCCGAACGCATCGAGGAGGCGACCGGCGACCCGTGCGAGTGGGTGGCCGTCGCCTGACATCGAGCGGCGACGTCGGGCGAGGACTCGCTCAGTCGCCGTCACCGTCGTCGTCGTTGCCGTCGTCGTTGCCGTCGCGGTCGCCGTCGTTCTCCCATTCCTCGTCGGCGTCGTCCCACTCCTCGTTGCGGGTCTCGACGGTCGACCGCCAGTTCTCCGCGTCGACCTTCGTCTCGTAGGGCCCGAGCGTGTTGCTCGCCGGGCCGCGTTCCGAGGCCGGGATGGCGATGAGCCGCTCGAGGTCCCAGTACCACTGCTCGTCGCTCATGGCTCCAGTCTCGTCGGCGCGGATCATCGACCTCGTCTCGGATCGTCCCTACGCTCATCACCGATGTCGACGCCCGACCGGCCCCCGGGCACCACCGTCGTGACGGTGGAGCGGATGGTGGCTGGCGGCGACGGACTCGCCCGGCTCGCCGACGGTCGCGTCGCGTTCGTGTCGGGTGGGCTGACCGACGACGTGGTCGAGTTCCAGGTCGTCGAGGATCGGGGGGACTTCGTCCGTGGCCGCGTCGGCCGCGTCGTCGCGCCGTCGCCCGCGCGGAGGTCGCCGTCGTGCGCACATCGGCGCGCAGGCTGCGGCGGCTGCGGCTGGATGGAACTCGACGATTCGGCCCAGTCGTCGGCGAAGGTCGACATCGTGCGTGAGGCCTTGCGTCGCACCGCCCGCCTCGACGCGTCGGAGGCTGACCGCCTCGTCTCGTTCGGGGGATCGGTCGGACCGTTCGGCTGGAGAACGACCGTGCGGGTCGTCGGGACCGGCGACGGAATCGGCTTCCGTCGGGCGGGGTCGCGCGAGATCGTGCCCATCGACTCGTGTCCCGTCGCCCACGGCAACCTCGACTCCGTTCTCCGAACGATGTCGGTCTCGGCCGGGGCGGAGGCGACCGTCCGATGCTCCGTCGCGACCGGCATCGTGACCGTCGCGCCGGTCGAGCCGACCAGGCGAGGGCGGGGCCAGGGCGGGGGTCGGGGCGGCGGTCGGGATGGGCGTCGACGTCGGAGCCGAGGACGAACAGGGCCTCCCGACGCCGCCAGTGTGCGCATCGTCGCGGACGCTGACGTCCCCATCGGCGGCGATCGATCGATCGTCGAGTCGGTCGCGGGCGTGCCGCTCCAGGTGTCGAACCGATCGTTCTTCCAGTCGGGGGTCGCTGCAGCGGAACTCCTGGTCGCCGAAGTCGCGTCCGCCGCGCCCGAGTTGACGACATCGGCGCACGTGGTCGACCTGTACGGAGGTGTCGGGCTCTTCGCCGCCACCGCGGCGAGGAACGTCGACCACGTCACGGTCGTCGAGTCGTCGCCGTCCGCGTGCGCCGACGCCCGGATCAACCTCGCAGACCGGTCGGCGACCGTGGTCCAGTCCGACGTCGGGGCGTGGGAGCCGGCCGACGGTCCGCCGGTCGACGTGGTGGTCGCCGACCCGGCACGATCAGGTCTGGCGAGGCCGGGTGTCGGCACCGTCGCTGCGATCGACGCACCCGTCCTGGTGCTCGTGAGCTGCGATCCGGTCTCGGGAGCCCGCGACCTGTCGCTGCTCGCCGAGCACGGCTACCGGTGTGAGTCGATCCGGGTCCTCGACCTGTTCCCGCAGACACACCACGTCGAGACGGTCGCCCGGTACGTGCGCGTCGCGCCCGATCTCTCGCCGTAGGGTCGCCGGCGTGCTCGACGTCGTGCTGTCCCCGGAGGTCTCCGACGCCCTCGGTCGCCGTCGGCCCGTCGTCGCGCTCGAGTCGACGATCTTCTCCCACCTCGGCCTGCCGTCGCCGGCGAATCGTGAGGCGCTGGAGCGGTGCACGGCGACGATCCGGCAGCGCGGAGCGGTCCCCGCGGTCACCGCCGTGCTCGACGGCGACGCCCGGGCGGGGCTCACGGACGACGAGGCGGAGCGGATCCTCGGACCGGCGCACAAGATGGCCGAGCGAGACATCGGCGTGGCCATCGCGCAGCGATGGGAGCTCGGCGCGTCGACGGTGTCCGCCTCGGTCGCGATCGCCCACGCCGCGGGCATCCGGGTGTTCGCGACCGGTGGCATCGGCGGCGTCCACCGAGGCGCCGAGGTGACCGGCGACGTCTCGGCCGATCTCGACGCGATCGCCGGTCACCCGGTCATCACCGTGACCGCAGGCGCCAAGGCGTTCCTCGACCTGCCGCGCACGCTCGAGTACCTCGAGACCGCCGGGGTGCCGGTCGTCGGCTGGCGCCACGACGACTTCCCCGCCTTCTACACCCGGTCGTCGGGTGTGCCGGTCCCGCACCGCTGTGAGCACGCCGACGAGATCGCCGGCATCTACACCCACCGGACCCAGCCGGATCGGGGCGTCCTGGTCGCCGCTCCGATCCCCGAGGACGCGGCCCTCGATCAGGCGGAGATCGACGACGTCATCGCCCGAGCGCTCGCCGATCTCGACGCGCAGGGCATCGTCGGCGCGCCGGTGACGCCGTTCGTGCTCGAACGCATCGGGGCGGCGACCGACGGTCGCAGCGTGCCCGCCAACCTGGCACTCGCCGAGAACAACGCGGCGGTCGCCGCCGAGATCGCCGTCGCCCTGTCCGATTCGTCGACCTGATCAGCTGGAGCGTCGCACCGCGGAATCACGTCAGCCGCAGAGGTCGGCGATGCGCTCCTCGACACGATCGAGGAATTCCGCGCGGTCGGTGTCGGGGCGAGTGTCGACGCCGTAGAAGGCGATCCAGTGGCATCGGGCCAGCGGATGGCAGAGCACGCGAAGCCAGCGGAAGAACGTGCGTCGACCCGTGGGCCCCTGGATGCCGTTCAGGAATCGTGACGAGCCGTGTGACGTGACGGCCACGAGGTGGCGGATGTTCTGGAGCCGGGGACGAATGGTCGACGCGCCGGGCGGCAGATCGAACGCCACGCCCGACGCCCACACCCGATCGAACCAGCCCTTCAGCATCGCCGGCTGGCCCGACCACCACGTCGGGTACACGAGCACGAGGGTGTCGCACCACCGCAGGTCGTCGGCGTGGTCGCGGACGTCGTCCGAGACGCCGGGCTCGATGTGGTGCCGATGCTCGTCGGCCGACAGTTCGGGGACGAATCCCTCGACGTAGAGGTCGCGATGGCGCACCTCGGCGGAGGTTCGCTCGAGGCCGGCAAGGGTGCGTTCCCGCGCCGCGCCGATCAGTGAGTCGGGGAGCGGATGGCACGACACGACGAGCACCCGGCGATGGCCGGTCGCGTCTCCGCCTCGGCGAGGGAGCGGCAGCCTCACAGCGACGCCATCTCCCGCTCGATCCGGTCGGCGAAGGCTCGTCGTTCCGCTTCGTCGGTGCCGTCGAGCGCGTACAGCCCGAACCATCGCGTCGAGGTCTTGGGTCCGCACGACACGCGCAGGGTGCGGGTGAGCGTGCGACGACCCGAGTCGGTCATGACGCGGACGTACGACTTCGGAGAGCCGTAGGTGGAGATCCCGATGATGCGCCGCACGTTCGTGAGCCCCGGGCGGACCTTTCCGTCGTCGCTGAACACGAACCCGACGCCCGGCACGAGCACACGGTCGAGCCATCCCTTGAGGATCGCCGGCAGACCGCCCCACCATGTGGGGTAGACGAACACCAGGGTGTCGACGCTCTGTGCGAGTCGGGCGTGTCCAGCGATCTCGTCGTCGAGGATCGGCGAATCCCCGTGGTACGCCCGCCGCTCGTCGGGTGACATCGCGGCGCGGAACCCCGATGCGGCGAGATCGACGAGATCCACCTCGTGACCGGCTGCCGAGAGCCCCGACACCGCCGCCCGTGCGAGGGCGTGGCAGTACGCGTCGGGGTTGGGGTGGGCGACGATCACCGCAGCCCGCACGGTCAGTCGACTCCCCGAACGAGCGAGCGGATCTGGGTCGCTGCGATGACGATGAGAAGGACACCGAACAGCGCGTTCGAGACGGCGTCCGAGATGACGGTCGAGATCAGGCTGCCGACCACGGCGAGCGCGATCCCGGTGCCGCCGACGACGGCGGCGATCCGGAGGTCGACGTTCCCATTCGCACGGTTGCGCATCGTCCCCATGATCGCCGACGGGACGATGACCGCGGTCGACGTGCCCTTGGCGGCGACCGGTGTCATGAGCAGGAGCACCACCATGGCGGGGACCATCACGACCCCACCGCCGATGCCGAGCAGGCCGGCGAGCAGACCCGTCACGAAGCCGACGACGACGAACTCGGCGATGGTGAACCACGTGAGGTCGCCGCGTCCGGCGGTCTCGCTGGAGGTCAGGAGTCGCACCGCGGTGGCGAGGATCGTCATGACGAACAGGATGATGAGGGGCGTCCGAGGGATCTTCGTGAGCAACTCCGCGCCGAGCGCCGAGCCCCCGATGGCGCCCACCGACAGGATCACCGCGACCGGCACGTCGACGTGCCCGTTGGCCGCGTAGGTGATGCAACTCGCCGCCGCGATGGGCAGCGTCGCGGCGAGCGAGGTGCCGTTGGCACGGCGCCGCTCCAAGCCGCTCCACGCCATCAGTGCGGGAACGATCACGATGCCGCCGCCGACCCCGAACAGGCCGCCGATCAGTCCTGCGGCGGCGCCCACCGCGACCGCCGATGCGACGTTGACATCGAGCGGCGACGCTGCTGCCGCCGTCCCGGAGGTCACGTGTCGGCACGGTACACGAGCGGCGTGGCCGGGTCGGCGAGAGCGTCGTACTCTCGGGAGATGCAGATGTGGAAGACGTTCCGCTCCGTCGCCCAGTTCGATTCGTTCGAGCGGGACCCCGACGCTCGACGCCTCAAGAAGGTGGCGTCGGTCGAGGATCTCCGGCGGATGGCCAAGCGGCGTCTTCCGAGCGGGGTGTTCGACTACATCGACGGCGGCGCCGAGGACGAGCGGACGCTCGACCACAACTCGAGCGACTTCGCCCGGATCGGCTTCAAGCCGCGCATCCTGCGTGACGTCTCGAACATCGACACTTCGACCACGATCTTCGGAACGCCGGCCGGGCTTCCGATCATCTTCTCACCGACCGGTTTCACACGCATCGCCCACAGTCAGGGCGAGCTCGCCGTGGCCCGGGCGGCCGAGCGGGCCGGAATCCCGTACTCGCTGTCGACCATGTCGACGAGATCGATCGAGGAGGTCGCCTCAGCGGCACCCACCGGCGAGAAGTGGTTCCAGGTGTACACGTGGAAGGACCGGGAGCTGGTCAAGGACCTCGTCCAGCGAGCGCACGAGTCCGGATTCGGTGCGCTGTGGCTGACCGTCGACACCGCCGTCCTCGGTCGACGCGAGCGCGACGTGCGACGCGGCATGACCCTGCCACCCAAGCTCGGCCCCCGCACCATCGTCGACGGCGCGCTCAAGCCGTGGTGGACCTGGGACTTCCTCAACGCCGAGCCGATCACGTTCGCCAACGTCGTCGGCAAGAACGACGAGGACGGGTCGACCGCCGTGTCGCTCGCCGATCACGTGCACCGGCAGTTCGATCAACGCCTGTCGTGGGACGACATCGACTGGCTGCGGTCCATCTGGGACGGCCCGATCGTGCTCAAGGGCATCCAGACGGTCGCCGACGCCAAGCAGGCGGTGGCGGTCGGTGTCACCGGGGTCGGCCTGTCGAACCACGGCGGGCGTCAGCTCGACGACGCGCCGTCGCCCATCAGCCTGGTCGAGCCGGTCCGCGACGAGATCGGTGATTCGGCGACCATCATCTGCGACGGAGGCGTCCGGCGCGGGAGCGACGTCGTCAAGGCACTGGCGCTCGGGGCCGACGTCGTGGCGGTCGGTCGGCCGTACTTCCTCGCACTCGGTGCAGCCGGCGAGGCGGGCGTCGACTGGCTCATCGACTTCCTGCGTGAGGGGATCGAGCGCACCATGGCGCTCACGGGGTGCACCTCGCTCGACGAGATCGATCGCGATCTCGTCGAGTGGCGCCGCTGACGAACCGGTTCGGACCGACTCAGCCGGTCAGCTGTCAGCCGTCTCGGCGTCGATCAGCTCGAACGTCGCGCGACCACCCAGCGATGGTTCGTTCACGGCCGCGAGCGTGACCGCACCGTCGGACGTCGACGTCGTGACCACCTCGATGAAGTCGGTCGGGCCGCTCGATGCGGAGAGTCCCCAGGTCGCGAGCCACTCGGCGCGCGCCGCCGGATCTGCGCCGAACAGCGCAGCATCGTCGATGACGACGACCGTCGCGGCGCCATCGGAACGCTCGGCGACGATGTGAGCGGTGACGGCGGATGGCAGCAGGTCGGGGACGGTCGGGAGTCCGTCGAGGCCGACGATCGGCTGCTGGGCGAATGGGTCGCCGTCGATCACCATCCACGGTCCCGGAGCGCCGTCGGTCGAGCCGTCGGTGATCGTGCGACCCTCGTACGCGAGTCCGTCGAAACGGAGCTCGAGCCCGTCGTCGGTCGTGATCGTGTGGGTTCCGGCGAGGAGATCGACCGCGACGTCGAGGCGCTGACCGGACGGGTCGTCCCATCGGAACGAGGTCGCGACGACGTCGTCGAGTGCGCCGTCGAGGTCGTCGGCCAGGAGCGTCGCCGCGTCGAGGGCCGAGGGATCGACCAGCGACGAGGCGTCGGGCACCTCCGATGGACCGGGAGCGTCGCGGCGGTCGGCCAGGCGGACCCCGCCGAGGACGAGCGCGCTGAAGACCATCGCCGACACCAGGCCGCCGACCAACCAGCGCAGCCGATGGGCCTCGCGCCGACCCTCCTCGACGGACGCGGCGAATCGCCTCAGGTCGTCCAGGTCGTCGACGTCGTTCGGGGCTGGTGGAGCGAGCGGTGCGGGCGCGGCGTCGACCGGCGGGGGCGCGAAGCGTCCCGTGGCACCGTCGCCCCACACGAGGTCGTCCGGTGAGCCCAGGGCCGAGTCGGGTGGGATGGTCGTGGCCGGGGCGTCGGTCGGCGCGGTGGCGGAGGTCCGCGGGTTCACGTGTGCGGAATCGGCACCGTCGGCCGTGCGCTTGAGCATCGGCATCGGCAGGGAGTCCACCGACGGGACGTGCGAAGATGCACGGATGTCCGACCGTGTGATCGTCACCCTGGCCGACGGCATCGCCGAGGTCACCATGAACCGAGCCGACAAGCGCAACGCGCTCGACGGCGACATGTTCCTCGCCCTCGAAGAGGCGGGCGAGCGCCTCAAGACCGAGTCGGGAGTTCGGGCGGTCGTGCTGCACGGCGACGGCAAGTCGTTCTGTGCCGGGCTCGACATGTCGAGCATGACCGCGCTCGCGAATGCGGGGGATCAGGAGCAACGCGACGCTCAGTCGAGCCGGAACGGCAACCCTGGTCGGATCGACGCCGACAGCATCACCCATCTCGGACAGCAGGTGTGTTGGGTCTGGCAGGAGATCCCGGTGCCCGTCATCGCGGCGGTCCACGGTCATGCTCTCGGCGGCGGCCTCCAGATCGCACTCGGTGCCGACATCCGCATCGTGCACCCCGACACCAAGATGTCGGTGCGAGAGGTCTACTGGGGGCTGGTGCCCGACATGACGGGCACGTTCCAGCTGTCCAAGCTGGTGCGCCCCGACGTCGCTCGCGAGCTCACCTACACGGCCCGGATCTTCTCCGGAGCCGAAGGTCACGAGATGGGGCTCGCCACTCGCCTGAGCGAGGATCCTCTCGCTGACGCTCGGGCGCTCGCCGCTCAGATCGCCGCCAACAGCCCCGGTGCCGTGCGCGGGGCGAAGGAGGCATTCTCGCTGATGGACCACGAGGGCGCCGCCGAGCAGTTCGCCGCGGAGCGCCGTCTGATCGGTGCGCAGATCGGATCGGCGAACCAGATGGAGGCGGTCATGGCGAGCTTCGAGAACCGCGAGCCGAACTTCACCGACGTCTGACGCCACCGCGACCGGTCCGAAGTGTCCGGGTCTGGCTCGGGCGGAATCGGACAGTGTCCGGGTCTGGCCCGGGCGGAAGCGGACAGTGTCCGGGTCTGGCCCGGGCGGAAGCGGACAGTGTCCGGGTCTGGCCCGGGCGGAAGCGGACAGTGTCCGGATGTGGCCCGGGCGGAAGCGGACAGTGTCCGGATGTGGCCCGGGCGGAAGCGGACCGTGTCCGGATGTGGCCCGGGCGGAAGCGGACAGTCCCACGCGCGGCGAGGGAAGCGCCAGCGACG
>JBCDAK010000062.1:0-23400 GCA_039185545.1 Actinomycetota bacterium | reverse complement strand
GTTCGATCTCGTACTTGACGCTTCAACATCTCGTCCCCCGCCGGACCGATCCGGCATGAGTGGGATCGGCGCCATCTTACGCGTCGTGGCGTTGGCGCCGCGTTCGCAGCAACGCAAGTTCGTCGTCGCCCAGATCGGCGTCGTGCTCATGGTCGTGGCCCAGCTCGTCATCCCGCTGCTGATCCAGGACATCATCGACGACGGGATCATCGCCGAGGATCTCGGGTCGATCTCCCGAACGGCCTTCGCCATGATCTGCTGGTCGGTGGCGAACCTCGCGGTGGCCGGGGGCGTGGCGTACCTGTCGGCGTCCGCCGCGACCGATTTCGCCCACGCGATCCGCACGCATCTGTACGACAAGATCTCCACACTCAGCTACGGCAACATCGACCGCCTCTCATCGGCCGGGCTCCTCGTCCGGATGACGAGCGACGTCAACATCATGAGGACGTCGTTCATGATGACGATGTTCATGCTGTTCCAGGCGCCGTGGCTGCTGCTCGGCGCCGTCGGCCTCGTGTGGTGGCAGACCCCTGAGCTGCTGTGGGTGATGGGCGCGGTCGTCGTCGTGACCGCCGCGTTCGTCCTCGTCGTCGCGCCCGCGCTCGGCCCGCTCTACGCGCGGGCGCAGCAGCGCCTCGACCGCCTGAACCTGGTGTTCCGCGAGAACATCGCCGGGATCCGGGTGGTCAAGGCCTTCAACCGTGACGAACTCGAGACCACGCGGTTCCAGGAGCGGAACCACGACCTCTACGAGGCGCAGTTGCGGCCGGCGTTCCGCGTCGCCACCTTCCAGCCGGTGCTCTTCGGTTTGCTGTACGGCGCCGTCGGCCTGGCGGTCGTCGTCGTGGGACCCGACATCGCCGACGGTGTGGTGGCGGCCGACCCCGATGCGGTGACGCCCGGCGAGCTCACCACGTTCTTCAACTACCTCCTCACCGCGATGATCCCGATCATGATCGTGGCGTTCGTGCTGCCGGAGCTCAGCAAGTTCCAGGCCTCGCTGGAGCGGGCGATCGAGGTGTTCGAGACCGAGCCCGACGTCCAGCAGCCGACCGACCCCGTCGATCCCGGCGAGATCGTCGGACGGATCGAGTTCCGCGACGTGTCGATGTCATATCTCGACGACGACGGTCAGCCGGGCTCGCTCCCGGTGCTGGCCGGTCTCGACTTCACGATCGAACCGGGGGAGACGGTCGCCATCCTCGGTCAGACCGGCTCGGGCAAGACGTCGCTCATCAATCTGATCCCCCGCTTCTACGACGCGACCGAGGGCGCGGTGTTGATCGATGGCCACGACGTACGCGATCTCGACCTCGACGCACTCCGGCGACAGATCGGCATCGCCCCGCAGCAGGCGCAGCTCTTCGCCGGCTCGATCATCGAGAACCTCCGGTACGGCAACGTCGACAGCTCGTTCGACGAGGTGCAACGCGCCGCCGAGATCGCCGACGCCCACGAGTTCATCAGCTCACAGGTGGCCGGATACGACTCTGTCCTGGCCGAACAGGCCAACAACCTGTCCGGCGGTCAACGCCAGCGGCTCAGCCTCGCTCGGGCGATCAACAGCGACCCGAGGATCCTCCTCCTCGACGACACGACCTCGGCGGTCGACGTCGCCACCGAGGCACGGATCCAGCAGCGCCTCCGCGAGGAGCTCGCCGGCCGGACGGTCGTGATCGTCGCGCAGCGGATCTCGACGGCCATCGGTGCCGACAAGATCGTGCTGCTCGACGACGGACGTGTCGATGCGATCGGCACCCACGCCGACCTGATGGCGACGTCGGCGGCGTACGCCGAGATCGTCGAGTCACAGCTCGGTTCGATCGACGAGGTCGTCGACCTGCTGGAGCACCGGTGAGCACCCGGCGCCCGGGGACCCTCGTCCGCCTCATCGGATACTTCGCGCGGCAACGGCTCCGTCTCGTCTTCGCGATGGTCATGCTGATCGCGGGCTCCGTGATCATGTCGTTCCAGCCGGTGGTGTTCGGTGGCGCGGTCGACGATCTCGCCGAGGGCGACTCGTCGGGCGTCGGGCGGAGCGCGGCGATCATCATCGGTCTCGCCGTGCTGTCGGCGCTGTTCAGCTACGTCTCGAACCGTGAGCTGGCGGTGCTCTCGCAGCGAGCGATGGAGAGTCTTCGCAACGACCTCTTCACCAGCATGCAGACGTTGTCGTTGCGCTACTACGACTCGCAGAGCGCGGGTGACCTCGACGCACGCATCACGTCCGACATCGAGGCGATCAACCAGTTCTTCTCGGCGGCGATCGCCCGGATGATCTCGGCGACGATGACCCTCGGAACGATGCTCGTCATCATGTTCACGCTCGACCCGCTGATGACCGGTGTCGTCCTCCTGGTGGTGCCGATGGCGGTGGTCGTGATCGGCGTGCTCGGGCGTCGGGTGCAGACCGACTTCTCCGCGTTCCAGCAGAACGTCGGTGAGCTCAACGGCTACGTCGAAGAGGTCGTGCAGGGGCAGAAAACGGTGCAGGCGTTCGCCCGGCAGGCGGGCAGCGCCTCGCACGTCCGCGCGCTCTCGGAGGAGGCGCGGAAGGTCGATCGGAGTTCGCAGTTCCTGTCGTACCTGATGCAGCCGGCGGTCCGGCTGGTGAACAACCTCGACATCGCGCTGATCGCCCTGATCGGCGGCGTCCGAGCGGTCAACGGCTCGATCACCGTCGGCCAGGTCGTGTCGTTCGTGGGCTACGGGCAGCAGTTCGGCGGCCAGATGATGCAGCTCTCCCAGGTGGTCAGTCAGGTCGGCTCGGCGGTGGCCGGCGGGCGGCGGGTGTTCGAGGTGCTCGACGCCGAGCCCGACATCGTCGACGCCGTCGATGCTCGGTCGATGCCGACGGCGGAGGGAGAGGTCGCGTTCGACCACGTCGACTTCAGCTACACGCCCGACAAGCAGATCCTGTTCGACAACACGTTCCACGTCCCGGCCGGGCAGACGGTCGGGCTCGTCGGCCCGACCGGCGCCGGGAAGTCGACCATCATCAACTTGCTGACGCGCTTCTACGACATCGACGACGGGACGATCACGATCGACGGGGTCGACATCGCCGACATCCGTCTCGACGACCTCCGCCACCGGTGTGGTGTCGTGCTGCAGGTGCCGTTCCTGTTCAGCGAGACGGTGATGTACAACCTGCAGTACGGCCGTGACGGGGCGACCCGCGACGAGTGCGTCGAGGCGGCCAAGCAGGCCAACGCGCACGAGTTCATCCAGCGACTCCCCGACGGGTACGACACCGTGCTCGAACGGGGCGAGAGCCTGTCGCAGGGTCAGCGCCAGCTCCTCACCATCGCCCGAGCCATCGTGGCCGACCCCGACGTGCTGGTCCTCGACGAGGCGACGTCGAGTGTCGACACGCGCACGGAACGCCGGATCCAGTCGGCGCTCGACGTCCTCCTCGCTCAGCGGACGAGCTTCGTGATCGCCCACCGACTGTCGACGATCCGCGACTCCGACCAGATCATCGTTCTCGACGCCGGACGGATCGAGGAGATCGGGTCGCACGACGAGCTCATGGAGGCGCGCGGGTTCTACTACCGCCTGTATCTCGAGCAGTTCCGCCCGGAGCTCCTCGACGCGTTGCGGGCCTCCCCGAACGCCTGACCCCGTCGTCCGTCGGGCCTCTGGCTGATTGTGACTGGTTCGGTTACGATTCTCGGTGCGTGAACAGCCAGTTCCCGATCGCACTCCACGTCCTCGGGTTCCTGGCCGCGCGCGGCGGGGAGCCGCTCACGTCGGACACCCTGGCCGGCACCTACGGCACGAGTCCGGTCGTCGTGCGTCGGGTGCTCACGAAGCTGCAGAGCGCCGGTCTCATCGACACGCGGCGCGGTGCGAACGGTGGGAGCGTGCTCGCCCGGAGCCCGGACTCGATCACGCTGCGCGACGCGTACGACGCCGTCCAGGTCGATCCCGAACTCCTTCCGCGTCACCCGGACGACTGTTCGGGAGCGGTCGCCGCCGCCCTGGGTCGATTCGTGAACGACGTGCTCGGTGACGCCGAACGGGCGATGCTCGATCGGCTCGACGCGGTGACGATCTCCGAGATGGACCGCAACGTGCGCGGACCGGTTCGCGATGCGATCCGCCACCGCCGTCGTCGGGGGTGATGCAGTCGACCCCCCAGATCCGACCCGCCCCCCGTCCCAATTCGTAACTCAATCAGTATCAGATTTTCGAACGAAGGAGAACTCCCATGGACACGATTCCCGTCACCCCGCGTACCACGATCCTGCTCCGCATCTCGGCGGCGCTCTGGCTGGTGTGGGGTGCCGTGCACCTCTTCGCCGGCGTGATCACGATGGCCCGCGACACCGACGACGCCGTCGCCGGTATCGCCGACGCGGTCGACCCCGACACGTTGGAGATGGACTATCCGGACGCCGTCGGTGCCGTCGTGAACCAGCACGGGTTCAACCTGGCGTGGATCGGCATCGTCACCATCGTGTGCTCGGTCGTCATCTGGCGGTGGCGCGCGGCGTGGGCGGTGTTCCTCGCTGCGATCGTCGGCGGACTCGCCGACGTCGGGTACTTCGTCTTCCTCGACCTCGGCGACTTCGTGAACTTCGTCCCCGGCACGCTGATGACGCTCTTCTCGGCGAGCGCCATCATCACGAGCTTCACCGCGTACTTCACGACCCGGTCGACGACGCCCGCCCGGACGCCCGTCGATGTCGGGTAGTGCCTGGCACTCCCCGACGTTCGTAGGGTCGCGGGTGTGGCGATCCGAGACGTACGCGAGCTGGTCGATGCGGCGAAGGCCGAGATCGACAACATCACGCCGAGCGAAGCGAAGCGGCGTGTCGACGAGGAGGGAGCGCTGATCGTCGACATCCGCGACGTACGCGAGCTGCAGCGGACCGGCGTCGTTCCCGGCGCCCACCACGCACCCCGCGGCATGCTCGAGTTCTGGGTGTCACCCGACTCGCCGTACCACCAGCCGGTGTTCGCCGAGGACCGCGAGTTCGTCCTCCACTGCGCATCCGGCTGGCGGTCGGCGCTCGCCGCCAAGGCGCTCGCCGACATGGGAGTGGAGCGGGTGAGCCACGTCGAGACCGGCTTCACCGGCTGGTCCGACGACGGCCTCCCGGTCCAGCCCTACGACGACTGGCGCGCCGCTCGCGGCTGAGATCGTCGCTACGAGCGGGCGACGAGGAGCGACTGGACGCTGCGGCCGAGCGGACCACGTTGGTCGTGGAGCGCTGATTCGGCGAGGCCTGAGCCGGTCGTGACGCCGTCGACGCCGTAGATCGAGTGGCTGTCGAGCCCGACCCACTCACCCTGTGCCGCCCGGGCGAGGTGGATCGTGAGGTCGGGGTTGATGTAGGTCCAGCCCGGCGACGGGAGCGCGCCGCTCACGCCGTTGCCGAAGTCGGCACACGAGGCCACCCGTTGGAACGGTGTCGGCGCCTCGCCCGGGACGACGTCGACGAGCAGCCGCATCCAGACCTGGACCGGTCCGGCGTCGTCGAACGTGCCGCTGACGAAACGCATCTCGACCGCGTCCCGGTGGAACGCCGTCAGACCGTCGCCCGACAGATCCCACGCGGACCGAGTCCGCCCGACGCCGTCGGGGCCAGCGACCATCGACGAGGTCACCTCGCGGTGCTCGGGGAGGTCGACAGCGCTCTGCGCGATCCGCAGAGACCGGGCCATCGCCACGGTGCGGTCGCCGTCCGACAGACGCGCCGCGACGAGCGACACCTTGCGGCCCGGCCGTTCGACCTCCGTCGTCAGCGCCAGCGGAACACCGACCTCGACCGGCCGCATCAGCTCGATCGTGATCCGGGCGTGCTGCCACGCGACCCCGCCGCCGTCGTCGGGGCTCGACCGTTCGCAGGCCCGGGCGAGGAGCGCGGCGACGGGGCCGCCGTGGCAGTGCACGTCGCTCCACGGTCCTCGTGAGTGTTCGACGGGACGCCAACGGTCGTCGCCCGCCGGCTCCCAGAGGACGGGTCGGGACTCGTCGGACGGGTCGCTCGACGCGAGCTCCGACTCGGACACGTCAGCCGACCTCGAGCGGCCGGAGCACGTCGCCGGCCTCGGCGAGGTGCTCGACCCATCCCTCGGAACCGCCGGGTTCGTCGAGCGGCAGCACCACGAACTTCGTGGTCCCCACGTCGACGAAACGACGGATCGACGCCGCGAGAGCGTCCCACGAGTCGGGAACGATCTCGGACACGTCGTCGAGATCGGGCCGGCGCTTGGCGAGCACGGCACGGAGCGGTTCGGGGATCGGACCGAACGAGTACGGGATCAGGACGCCGTAGTGATCCTCTTCGATCTCGCGTTCGTTCTCCTCGCACACCTGCTCGATGACCTCACGACCGGCAGCCGCATCGGCCGGCCGGACGAACGACGGGAGCCAGCCGTCGGCGCAGCGACCGACGCGGCGCAGCTCGGAGGGTGCGATGCCGCCGAGCCACACGTCCATCCGGCGTGGCGCGGGTCGCACGACGATGTCGTCGTACTGGAAGGCAGCGCCGTCGTGGCTGAACCGCTCGCCGGTCCAGCAGTGGCGCATCACGGTGAGCGCCTCGTCGAAGAGCTTGGCCCGCTCGCCCCGTTCGACGCCGAACGCCTGCTGCTCCACCGGGTCGACGGCGCCGAGTCCGAATGCGGGGAGCAGTCGGCCGCCCGACATCAGCGAGAGCGTGGCGAGTTCCTTCGCGAGCACGACCGGGTTGCGACCCGGCAGCACCATCACGGACATGCCGAACTTGAGTTTCTCGGTACGACCGGCCGCGTAGGCCATGGCGACGAGCGGGTCGGGGGCCTCGCCGCTGATCTTCTCCGACAACCAGATCGAGTCGAAGCCGTGTCGTTCGAGTTCGTCGACGACGACGCCGTACGACTCGTCGTGCAGCGACGTGCGGGTGCCCAGACCGAAGCCGATGCGGACTTTCATCGCGGGCTCCGGGCCGGTCGAACGGTGGGAGGATGCGTCATCCGCGCATGGTCGCACAGCGGCCGTCGGCGAACGTCACCGATGGACGGGCGTCACGACGAGTGATGTTCCGTCGACCCCGGGGCTCGACGGAACGACCGGTCCTGGAACCCGGGTGGGCAGGTGGAGTGGGTCAGGCGGACGTGCCGGCGGGCTGCGCCGGAACGAGCACCATGCGGTCGAGCGCCTGGCGGTGGATGTGTGCCGTCTGGACCCAGCTGGCGACGAAGCCGACCACGATCGCCGGCAGCACGATGGCCGCTTGCGGCAGATCACTCACGAGCGACGCGGCGATGGCCAGGAGCGCGGCGACCACCGAGATCACCGCGGCGAGCTTGATGCTCGCTGCCCAGGTGATCCGGCTCAACTCCATGTCATCGATCATGACTCTTCAGATCGGCAAGATCTCGGGACAATTCACTTCTTTCGCGAGACGTCATGGAGTTGACACGTTCGTCTCGTCATCGCGCGACGGATCGGACCGGATCGCGACTCGTCGGGTGAACGGGAGGTGGCGCGACGACGCCTTCTACGGTGGCGCGCCATGACCTCCGCTCCGTCGCCCTCGCCGTCGGTCGAGCCGCTCGCCGCGCTCGACCCCACCTCGCTCTTCCGGCTCGACGGGTCGGTGGCCGTCGTGACGGGCGCGTCCTCGGGCCTCGGACATCGGTTCGCGCGGGTGCTGTCAGCGGTCGGCGCCTCGGTCGTCGTGGTCGCTCGGCGTCGCGATCGTCTCGAGGAGCTCGTCGCGTCGCTGCCGGACGCGCTCGTCGTCGACGCCGACCTGTCCGATGCCGATGCGCGCGAGCGTGTGGTCGACCAGACGCTCGATCGCTACGGACGTGTCGACGTGTTGGTCAACAACGCGGGCGTCGGGAAGAAGACGGCGATCGAAGACGAGACGCTCGACCAGTTCCGGTTCGCCATGGAGGTCAACGTCACCGCCATCTGGCATCTGTCGAAGATGTGCGCGGCGTCGATGATCGACTCCGGCGGCGGATCGATCGTGAACATCGCCTCGATGCTCGGACACGTGGCAGCCACCCCGGTGAAGCAGGCCCACTACTGCGCATCGAAGGGCGCGATCGTGAACCTCACGCGCGAGCTCGCCCTGCAGTGGGCGCGTCAGGGCATCCGGGTGAACGCTCTGAGCCCCGGCTGGTTCGAGTCGGAGATGACGAGTGGGATGGAGAGCGACGAGGGGAGTCAGCGCTTCATCCAGGCCAACACGCCGCTGTCGAGGATGGGCCACGCCGACGAACTCGACGGAGCGCTGCTCCTCCTCGCCTCCCGAGCCGGCGGCTTCATCACCGGCCAGTCGCTCCTCGTCGACGGCGGCTGGACCGCTCGCTAAGGCCGACCGCGGCGGCCGGCGTCATCACGCCGACGGTCTCGTCATCACCGTCACACCCCTGCGCGACACTCGTCGCATGGCCGAGAACAGCACCACCCCCACCGACGTCGATCCACGCGAGTTCGTCGCCGCGGTCGAGCACCCGACTCGCCGCGCCGACGCCGAGGCGCTCCTCGACCTCATGCAGCGGGTCACCGGGTGCGAACCGAAGATGTGGGGTCCGTCGATCGTCGGGTTCGGTCGCTACCACTACGTCTACGAGTCGGGTCGAGAGGGCGACTTCATGCTCACGGGCTTCTCGCCGCGGAAGTCCAACCTCGTGATCTACACGATGCCCGGGTACGCCGACCTCGACGATCAGCTCGAGCGGCTGGGCAAGCACAAGATCGGCAAGAGCTGTCTCTACGTCAACAAGCTGGCCGACGTCGATGTCTCGGTTCTCGAGGAGATCGTCGCCGACGGGGTCGCCGAGATGCGCCGCACCCACGAGACGTTCGACGAGTGACGAGTGGGCCGGCGATCAGGCGAGCAGGTGCTGGACCAGCGCCGCCATCGAGCCCGGCCGCCCGACGAGGACGAGGCGATCGCCGGGCTCGCACGGGCGCTCGGGATCATCCTCGAGCAGATCGGCGGTGTCGTCGCGAATGACCGCGATCACCCGAGCTTCCTCGGGCTCGGGCCCGGCGAGTTCGTCGAGACGGCGACCCACGGCCCACACCCCGGCGGGAAGCGCGACCGTCCGCAGGTTCGCTGCGTTCACCGGGGCGGCGTCGTCGCGGACCACGAATCGGATCCCCGACAGGAGGGCCGCGACCGTCGTCGACTCGACGCCGGTCATGTCCGCCGAGACCGCCGGTTCGTCCTCACCCGGACGGGTGACGGCGAGGTGCCGACCCGTGCTGTCGGGGTCGGCGGCGATGGTCAGCTGGAGGCCATCGGAGAGCGTGACGGTCCAGAGCCGACCGCTTCCGGGGAAGGGGTGCTCTCGAACGTGGACCTCGTCCTCGGGGGAGTGAATGGCCATGACGACGCGGACCCAGAGTAGCGCGATGTGGAGCTCCAGGTCCCGGACGGGCCGGGGCGAGTTGGGGGCTCAGAACACGTTGGTGAACAGCAGCCACATGAGCGGTGGGATCACCACCACGGCCAGCACGAGGAGCACGATCGCCAGCACGGCGAAGTTGTACGACTGGTCCCGTGGCGGGTTCCCAGCAGCGCCGATCGTGTCCCAGAGAGCCTGGATCGGTTGGTCGGTGGTGAGCCGGATGCGTCGCCTCGACACGGCGGCGGCGTAGATCGCCGCCCACGACAGAGCAGCCAGGACGGCGATGGTGACCGACCCGACGATCACGACGCCGATCGTGTTGTCGAGCGCAGCGCGCACCAAGTTGACGATCGCCGACAGGGCCGAGGTGATGAACGCGCCGCCGAGCAGGAACGCAGGAATGCCGATCGGGTTGCCCTTGAACCCCTGCTCGACCTGTTCGGCATTGATGCGTGCCCGACGGAGCATCACCTGCGCGGGCGACCCCCAGATCGAGTTCGCCTCGCGCCGCTCGTAGAGCTTGCGGATGGTCGTGACGAGCCCGTTGACGTAGCCCTTCACGATCCATCGGGTGAGTTGCTGCACGATGTACTGCGCGATCGGGGTGATCGGCCCGAGGCGGGGGAGCTTGGCGTTGCGTGAGCCGTTCCGATCGAGCACTTCGAGCGAACGCATGGCCATGCGGTGCGCTTCGTCGAAGAGGTCGGGTCGCCACATCGGCTTGACCTTCGACAGTTCGCTGACGATCTCCTGCTCGACCTTTCCGGGGCCGCCGATCTCTTCGAGCAGCCGGCCTTTCTCCTCGTGGTCCGGAGCACGCAGGACGCGGAGTGCGTCGATTCGATCGAGGAGCTGTGGGTCGTCGAGACCGGCGTGGGGGTCGACGTCGGGGATGCCGGCGTCGAAGTCGGAGCGGGCGTCGGCCTCCACGGCGCGTGACCGTAGCCGGGGCGGTCGGGTGCGGTGGTCGAACGCTCTCGGCGGTCGCTCTCGGAGGTCGTGCGAATGTGCTCTACTCGCGCCCGTCAAGAACAGGGCGGACTGTCACAGGAGGAAACATCCGTGAAGAACATGGTGTCGGAGTTCAAGGACTTCATCAACAAGGGCAACATCGTCGAGATCGCCGTCGGGCTGATCATGGCCCTCTACTTCCAGGCGATCGTCGACGCCTTCCTCAACGGCGTGATCAATCCGATCATCGCCGCGATCTTCGGCGAGCCGAGCTTCGAGGCGATCGGCTTCGAGATCGGCGACGCGTTCATCAGTATCGGACTCGTGATCGACGCGATCATCAGCTTCGTACTGGTCGCCTTCATCCTGTTCCTCATCGTGCGCGCCTACAACAAGATGAAGGCCGACTCCGAGGAGGACGACGGGCCGAGCGAAGCCGACCTGCTCGCCGAGATCCGCGACGAGCTCCGCGCCCAGCGCAACGGCTGACGTTCGTTCCTCCGCACCGAGTCGGCGCCGACGGTCCCAGGCGTTTCGGGATCGTCGTCGCTGACGACCGGTCGCTGCGGCGACCGGCTTGAATGAACCCGATGTCCGCCCCCCGGATCGCCGCCCTCGTCGCCGTGTGCGGCGTCGTCGCCGCGTGTGGCGGAACCGCGGCGTCCGACGACGGGGCCGACGTCATCCGGACCGCCACGGTCGAGACCGTGTCGGGCGTCGGCCGACTGCCCGATCCGTTGCCGCCGGCCAGCATCCTCCCCGGGACCTCCGACGACGAGGACGAAGCGATCGAGATCGTGGTTCCCACGACCGAGCCGGGCGACGAGCCGACTCCGCTGGTCGGCGAGGTGGCGATGGGCAACCGACTCATCGTCATCGGCGACTCGATCCTCGCGTCGACGGCCAGCCGATTCGGTGGCGAGTTGTGCAACGTGCTCGAACCGCTCGGATGGCAGGTGGCCGTCGAGGCCGAGCCGGGCCGGTTCGTGGAGTTCGGCGGTCGTGTGCTCGACCGGCTCCTCGTCGAGACCCTCGAGGAGGTGCCCGAGGACGACGAGTGGCACGCCGCGGTCGTCCATCTGGGGAGCAACTACGACGGCGACGAGGAGAGGTACCGCGACGAGCTCGGAGACATCCTGTTCCGGCTCGCTCCGCGGCCGACGGTGCTCCTGACGATCACCGAGTTCCGAGACGACCGCGCCGAGGTGAACGAGATCATCCAGGAGATGGACGAGCTGTTCGAGAACGTGCGCCTCGTCGACTGGAACCTGATCTCCGAGACCCCCGGCGTGCTCAGCAGCGACGGCATCCACCCGGTCGGACCGGGTCAGGACGTCTTGGTCCAGGTGGTCACCGCCGAGTTCGGTGAGGTCGACGGCGAGGGCGACTGCCTCCGCTCGACCTTCACCGACGACTCGGCGATCGGAGGCGGCTCGTCGAGTGGCGGTGGGACCGGCACCTTCGGGTCCGGTTCGTCGTCGGGCGGATCTTCGTCCGGTGGCTCGTCGTCGGGTGGGTCGACCGGCTCGTCCGGGAGCGGCACGACCACCACGGTCGTCGACGGCACCGACACCACCGGCGGCGACTCCGGCGGTGAGAGCGGGACCGGTGGTGACTCGTCGGGTGGCGACTCCGGCGGGGAGTCGGGCGGTGACACGGACACCGGCGGTGACTCGTCGGGCGGTGACTCCGGCGGCGATTCGGGTGGTGAGACCGACACCGGCGGCGACTCGGGCGGCGACACCGACACGGGTGGTGACTCGTCGGGTGGTGATTCGGGCGGCGATTCCGGCGGGAGCGACACCGGTGGCGGAGACGCGTCGGGTGGCGACAGCGGGGGTGATTCGTCGGGAGGTGACTCGACCGGTGGAGGGGGTGATTCGTCGGGTGGTGACTCCAGCGGTTCGACCGGCGGCACGACCGACCCGCCGCCCTCTGCGCCACCGGCGACCGACGGCTGACGCCGACCGTTCGTAGCCTGTCGGGCGTGCTGCAAGCCCAGAAGCTCACGGTCGAGGTCGGCGGACGCGCCGTCGTCGCCGACGCCAGCTTCACCGTCGCGGCGCGCGACAAGGTCGGTCTCGTCGGCCGAAACGGGGCCGGCAAGACCAGCCTCTTCAAGGTGCTCGGCGGTGCCGCCGAGCCAGCGGGCGGCAAGGTGGTCCGATCCGGCGGGTTCGGCTATCTCCCCCAGGATCCCAAGATCGACTCCGCTCTCGACGGCCGCACGTCGGTGACCCATGTGCTGTCGGGCAAGGGCATCGACGAAGAGATGGTCCGCATCGAGAAGCTGCGCATCGCCATGGAGGAGAATCCCGACGAGCGCAACGTCGAGCGGTACACCCGGGCCGAGGAGCGGTTTCGGACCACCGGCGGATACGCCGCCGAGAGCGAGGCCCGAGCGATGGCGGTCGGGCTCGGGCTTCCCGACGATCGGCTCGACCTGCCGATCAGCGTGTTGTCCGGTGGCGAACGGCGCCGGGTCGAGCTCGCACGGATCCTGTTCGCCGGCACCGACGTGCTGTGCCTCGACGAGCCGACGAACCACCTCGACATCGACGCCAAGGCGTGGCTCATGAAGTTCCTCGAGCAGTACCGAGGCGCGCTGCTGGTCATCAGCCACGACCTCGACCTGCTCGACGAGTCGATCACCCGGGTCCTCCACCTCGATCGCGCGGGTGAGGACGCCACGGGACACATCGTCGAGTACCGCGGTACCTACTCGCAGTATCAGCGGTCGCGGGCCGACGACGAGGTCCGTCTCGCCAAGAAGGCGGCGCAGCAGGACAAGGAGATGGCACGGCTGCAGTCGTTCGTCGACCGGTTCGGGGCGAAGGCGACCAAGGCGTCAGCGGCCCAGTCGATGGAGAAGCGGATCGCGCGGATCGCCGCCGAGAAGGTCGATGCGCCGCAGAACGCGAAGTCGGCGAACGTGCGGTTTCCCCCGCCGCCTCCGTGCGGTGAGACGGTCATCGAGGCGAGCGGGTTGTGCAAGGGGTACGGCGGCCCTCCGGTGTTCGAAGACATCGCGTTCGATCTCGGGCGGGGCGAGCGCTTGCTGGTGCTCGGCCTCAACGGCGCGGGCAAGACGAGCCTGCTCCGGATCCTCGCCGCCGAGACCGAGGCCGACCTCGGCCACTTCGAGTTCGGCTACCGGGTCGCGCCGGGGTACTACGCCCAGGAGCACGACAACCTCGATGTGACCGCCACACTGCTCGACAACATGCGGGACTCCGTGCCTCCCGGTGTGGTCATCGGCGAGACACAGCTCCGGGGTCTCCTCGGCATGTTCGGATTGTCGGGCGACAAGGTGTTCCAGGAGTCGGGCACGTTGTCCGGTGGAGAGAAGACGAAGCTCGCACTCGCCATGCTCATGACGGGGCGCAACAATCTGCTGCTTCTCGACGAGCCGACCAACAACCTCGATCCACCGTCGCGCGAGGCGGTCACCCGGGCGCTGCTCGACTGGCCCGGGGCGATCATCTTCGTGAGTCACGACACCGACTTCGTCCGCGAGCTCGACCCCACCAAGGTCCTGCTGATGCCCGACGGCGACGTCGACTACTTCTCCGACGACTGGCTCGACGTCGTCGCCATGTCCTGACGCGGACAACCGGGGACACACCGTGTGTCCGGCTCGCTCGTACCGAACGACGGGCAGCACCATGGCCACCATGACTCACGACTTCAGCGGGAAGACCGTTCTCATCACCGGAGCCTCCTACGGCCTGGGCGAAGGCTTCGCCCACGCGTTCGCCTCGGCGGGGGCCGAACTGGTGCTGACGGCACGGACCGCCGAGATGCTCGACGCGGTGGCCGAGGTCTGTCGGACGAACGGCAGCCCGAAGGTCACGGTCGTTCCGGGGGACGTGTCGGTCGAGGACGACGTGAAGAAGGTGGTCGAGACCGCCGTCGCCGAGCACGGCACGATCGACTCGCTCGTCAACAACGCCGGCGTCAGCGACATGCGCGGCGTCGCGCCCGAGCAGTTCGACATGGACACGTGGAACTGGATCATGTCGATCGACCTGAACGGTGCGTTCATGTACCTGCGCGAGGTGGGCCGCCACATGCTCGGATCGGGCGGCGGCTCGATCGTCAACATCTGCTCGATCATGGCCGACGGTGGCAACGAACTGAACGTCATCGCCTACACGGCGGCGAAGGGCGCGCTGCGGAACATGACGCTGCAGCTCGGATGTGAGTGGGCCGACCGTGGCGTGCGGGTCAATTCGGTGTCACCCGGGTTCATCGTGACCGAGATGGTCCGTCCCGCCATCGAGGGCATGGGCATGGACAAGTGGATCGCCAGCCGCACACCGATGCGCCGCATCGGCGAGCTCGACGAGATCGTGCAACCCGTGATGTTCCTCTGCTCGCCCGGCGCGTCGTACATCACGGGCCAGGATCTCGCCGTCGATGGCGGCACCAACGCGGCGCGCGGGTACTTCCAGATCCCGCCGATCCACCATGAATGGAACGCCGAGAACCTCCCGCGCGTCGGCGACGGGTACCCGGGGGTGCAGCCCCGTCCCGACTGGTACGAGGCGATGAGCGCCGGCATCCCCGGCATCCACTACGACCCGCCCGCCGAGTGATTGCGTCCCACGAGGTGGGACCCGATCAGAGTTCGCGCAGGACCCCGAGCAGCTGCGGCATCTCCATGGCGCGGGCCATGATCTCGTCCATGCCGCCGAGCACACCGGTGAGGTTGGCGAGCACCATGTGCTCGAGACCGTTCTTGGCGTACGCCTCGAACTGATACCCGAGCTCCTCGGCGTTGCCGATGAACAACACCTGCTGGACCATCTCGAACGGGATGGTCGGAGCGAGATCGCGCAGTTCGTCGGGATCGAGGTCGTGGATCACGACGTCGATGAATCCCTTCGAATCGTTGCCGAGGGGATGCTCGAGGCCGTTCGCCTCCCAGATGTGTCCCATGGCGAAGAGGCCGAACAGCTTGCCGAGCGGCTCGTCCTCGAACATCTCGGCGGCGCGTTCGATCGACTCGGCGAACAGCACGAACGGGAGCAGCGCGGCCTCGGGCGCCGGCCGGCCCGCGGCGGCGGCGTGCTGGTTGACGATCTCGCGCTTCTCGCCGTACTCCTCGGGCTTCATCCACCAGGCGGGAATCCAGCCGTCGCCGTACTCGCCGGTGAGCCGCAGCATGCGGGGCCCGTGTCCGGCGACCCACACCGGCGGCTTGCCTCGGCCCTCGGCCTCGAGAGGGAGACCCATGCGGCCCGGTCCGCCGTCGGGCATCCGGCCGGTGTCGAGCAGCGAGCGCAACTCGATCAGGCACTCCTCGAGCAGGGCGACCGGCTTGTCGAACGGGTACCCGAACGGCAGCAGGCTCTCGGCTTCGCCGGATCCGATGCCCAGGATGAACCCCCCGGGGAGCATGTCGTTGAGCGTGAGCGCCGTGCGAGCGAGGTCGGCGGCCTTGCGCCGCGTCGAGTCGGTGACCGAGATCCCGTACGTCACGTCGGTCATCGCCGACAGCCGGGCGCCGTAGCAGAACGGGTCGTAGAACGCGTCGGGGTCGGCGGCGAGCGCCGACAGTGGCGTGTCGGCCCAGAGCCCCGGGTGGAACACCCCGAGGATGTGATCGGGGGCCCAGTACGAATCGAACCCGGCCTCCTCGTAGGCGGGCAGCACCGCCTGGGTGCTGTCGAACGGGAACTGGGCGGGGAGGTTGATGCCGATCTTCATGGCGGCGAACGTACCCAGGAGCCCGGTCCCGGCTCCCATCGGCCTGCCGGCCGGAGCTCAGGCCGCGCGGAGGCGTCGGCGGGTCCGGGAGATGATCTTGGGTGCCCGCTTCGAGGTGACCCGACGCTTGAGCAATCGGGGAGTCAGGTCGCCACGACCGGTGACGGCGTCGACCAGGTCGCGGCGTCGCTTCTCGGTGCGGATGCGTTCGAGGACGACCGGCGCGTCACCTCGCGGCTCGACGACCACGACGGGCCCTTCGCAGGCGCCGATGCACTTCACCTCGGCGGTCGCCGGGTGGTCGCCGAGCGCTCGGCGGAGCTCACCGAATCCTTCGTCGTCGCGACAGTCGGAGCCGACGCACAGCGCCACCTCCACGCAGTGCGGACCCGTTCCGCCGCCCGTCCGAACGAACTTCTTCCCCGCCATGAGTTCGGCAAGCCTAACTGTCCGGGAGGGTCGACGTCCACCGTCGCATCGCAGGACGACGTCACACGCTCACTACGGTCGGCACGATGAGGATCGGATACTTCGGAGGCACCATCAACGAGGGCACCGTCGATGACGTCGTCGCCGAGGCTCGCCAGGTCGAGGCCGACGGTTTCGCGTCGTACTGGGCGCCGCAGATCTTCAGCCACGACGCACTCACCACCTTGGCGGTGGTCGCACGGGAGGTGCCGCGGATCGAACTCGGCACGTCGGTCGTGCCGACGTTCCCCCGCCACCCGATGATGCTTGCCCAGCAATGCCTCACCGTGAACGACGTGGCCGACGGTCGGCTCACCCTCGGGATCGGGCTCAGCCACGAGGTCGTCATCCACGGGATGATGGGGATGGACTTCTCGAAGCCGATCCGCCACATCCGCGACTACCTGTCGATCCTCGGGCCGCTGTCACGAGGCGAGGCGGTCTCGTACTCCGGCGAGGACTACACACTTCGGGGCGCCGTCTCGGTCGCCGACTCGACGCCCTTCGGGATCGTGGTGGCCGCTCTCGGTCCGCAGATGCTGAAGATCACGGCCGAGATGGCCGACGGAACGCTCACCTGGTGCACCGGTCCCCACACGCTCGCCGACCACACGATCCCGACCATTCGAGCCGCCGCCGACGCTGCCGACCGACCCGCACCCAGGGTCATCGCCGCGCTGCCGGTCTGCGTCACCGACGATCTCGAGGCGGCGACGGGCCGCGCCGCCAAGGTCTTCGAGATCTACGGGCAGCTGCCGAGCTACCGGGCGATGCTCGACCGCGAGGGTGCCGCCGGACCCGAGGACATCGCCATCACCGGCTCGGCCGACGAGGTCGTCGAGCGCATCGGCCGACTCGCCGACATCGGGGTGACCGACTTCGCCGCCGTGGAGTTCCCCGGCACTCCCGACGAAGCCGTCGACACCCGAGCCGCCATCAAGCAGCTGCTGTAGCGGCTCCGGCGGCCGGTGTCGCCCCATCTCGGGAGCGCTCGACGTCGGCCAGGAGCCGGGCCAGGTGTCGCCAGCGGCGCTGGCGATAGCGGTAGAAGACGTTCGCGTATGCGACGACGACCTTCGTGAGCGGTCCGGCGTCGATCTCGATTCCGTCGACGTACCGGCAGGTGCCATCGGGTGACGGTGTGACCGTGATCGTGTGGTGCCAGAGGCGGACGAGTCCGCCACCCTCGACCGTCTCGAGAGTGAGTGTCTGGTCGTTGATCTCGACCACCTCGAGTCGGTGGTTCGAGAAGGGGATCACGCGGAACAGGAACGTCCATCCCTGGAGGACGTCGCCGGTACGGAACGGACGCTCGAGCCGCTCGGCGGCCGGGTACCGGGCCATGGCTCCGGCGACGTGGACGAACGTCTGCGGGCTCCGCAGTGCGCGCCACACCGTCTCGGCGTCGGCGCGCAGGTCGGTCGACACGGTGACCGTCGTCGAGGTGCTCGTGGGACGGGTACGGGTGGAGTCCATGGGTGCTATTTTGTGAGAATTGCTCGTATCTGACAACTCGCATTCGTCCGCGTCGGCGCAACCCCGCAAAGCCCCACGCCAACAACGGTCCCGGGAGACCGTCGACCGCATCTGCGACGCCGCTGCTCGCATCTTCAGCGAACGGGGGTACCGCTCGACCACCACGAACCACGTGGCCGAGGCCGCTGGCGTGTCCATCGGGTCGCTCTACCAGTACTTCCCCAACAAGGACGCACTGCTGGTCGAGCTCGCCGATCGGCATCTCGAGGAGGCCATGTCGGTACTGGTCGCCGAGGCCGTCGCCGTCCGGGATGAAGATCTCGATCTGCGGCGAGCCCTCGAGCGTCTGCTCCGCGTCGCGATCGACGTCAACGACCGTCCGGTCCACCAGCTCCTCTGGACCGCTCCGCGAACCGATGAGCTCACCGCCCGGTTCGACGCTGCCGAGGAGGTGATGGTCTCCGAAGTCGCGTGGCACCTCGAGCGAGCCGGGTGGGGTCCCGCCGACCTCGACCGACGGGCCCGGTTGATCGTGGTCGCGGCCGAGGCCGCTGTTCACGATCCGTTGCTGGCGTCCGATCCCGACGCGCTCGTGTCGGAGCTCGTCACCGTGTTCCTGGCACGCTGACCTCATGGGAGCAACACGAGTCGAGACGGACTCCGGCGTCGCCACGGTCACCATCGATCACCCGCCGATCAACCTGATGACGGTTCCGGTGTTCCTCGAGTTGGCGGAGCTGGTGGATCACCTGGCCGACGACGACGAGGTGAGGGCCGTCGTGTTCCGGTCGGTGAATCCCGAGTGGTTCATCGCCCACTTCGACGTCGAGGCGATCCTGCAGTTCCCGACCGAGGTGCCCGACGAGGTGCCGACCGAGCTCAACCGGTTCCATCAGATGTGCGAGTCGCTCCGAACGATGCCCAAGCCGACGATCGCCGTGATCGAGGGTCGGGTCGGCGGCGGCGGCAGCGAGTTCGCGCTGAGCTGCGACATGCGGTTCGCGACGCCGAGGGCGGTGTTCAGCCAGCCCGAGGTCGCGCTCGGGATCCTGCCGGGCGGGAGTGGAACGGTCCGACTTCCTCGGTTGATCGGTCGGGGGCGGGCGCTCGAGGTGATCCTCGGATGTGACGAGGTCGACGCCGAGACCGCCGAGCAGTGGGGGTGGATCAACCGGATGATGCGCGCCACCGAGATCGACGGCTTCGTCGATCGGTTGGCTCGGCGGATCGCCGGTTACCCGCCCGCCGCGGTGGCGGCCGCGAAGGCATCGGTCGTCGCCGCGGAGACCGCGGTGCACGAGCACCTCCTCGCGGAAGGGCACGCCTTCAACCAGACGCTGGCCGGTGCCCAGGATGCGATGCGGCGATTCCTCGATCTCGGAGGCCAGACCCCCGAGGGTGAACGCCGACTCGGCGATCTCGCCGGCGAACTCTCCGAGGACCGGGGACGCGGTTCCACGTCGCTCACGTCAGCGCATCCTGCGAGATCCCGGGAATGAGCTGACGGGGCCGCCAGAGACCTTCGCGTCAGCGCGGCCTGCGGTTCTGCCGGGATGATCTGACGTGAGTTGGGCGGCCGGGCGTTTGCGTCAGCACATCCCGTCGTTGTGTCGGGATGTGCTGACGCGGACCCGCTACGAGAGCGCGACGGGCATCGAGGCCTCGGCGCGGACCTTGGCGTAGAAGTCGTTGCCCTTGTCGTCGACGACGACGAACGCCGGGAAGTTCTCGACCTCGATCTTCCAGATCGCCTCCATGCCGAGCTCGGGATACTCGAGCACCTCGACGTTCGTGATGTTGTCGAGGGCGAGCCTCGCCGCCGGACCGCCGATCGAGCCGAGGTAGAACCCGCCGTTGGTGTCGCACGAGTCGGTGACCTGCTGGCTGCGGTTGCCCTTGGCCAGCATCACCATCGAGCCGCCCTCAGCCTGGAACGACGCGACGTACGAGTCCATGCGGCCCGCGGTGGTGGGGCCGAACGATCCCGACGCATATCCCTCGGGCGTCTTGGCCGGTCCCGCGTAGTACACCGCGTGATCCCTCCAGTACTGCGGCATCTCCTCGCCGGCGTCGAGGCGCTCCTGGATCTTGGCGTGAGCGATGTCGCGGGCGACGATCATCGGGCCGGACAGCATCACCTGCGTCGTGACCGGCAGGCTCGACAGCGTGGCGAGGATCTCGCTCATCGGCTGGTTGAGGTCGATGTGGACCGGCTCGGCGTCGAGCAGATCGGCGGCCTCGATCTCGGGGAGGAAGCGCGCGGGGTCGGTCTCGAGCTGTTCGAGGAACAGCCCCTCGGCCGTGATCTTGCCGAGCATCTGGCGGTCGGCCGAGCACGACACGGCCATGCCAACGGGGCACGACGCGCCGTGGCGGGGGAGGCGGATGATTCGTACGTCGTGGCAGAAGTACTTGCCGCCGAACTGGGCGCCGACGCCGGTGGCCTGGGCGAGTTCGAGGACCTTCGCCTCCATCTCCAGGTCGCGGAATCCGTGGCCGAGTGCGGATCCCTCGGTCGGCAGCGTGTCGAGGTAGCGAGCGGTGGCGAGCTTGGCGGTCTCGACGGCGAACTCGGCCGACGTGCCGCCGATGACGATGCCGAGGTGGTACGGCGGACACGCCGACGTACCGATCGACTGGATCTTGTCGAAGATCCACGGCAGCAGCGTCGCCTCGTTGAGCAGCGCCTTGGTCTCCTGGAACAGGAACGACTTGTTCGCCGAACCGCCGCCCTTGGCCATGAACAGGAACTTGTAGGCGTCGCCGTCGATCGCCTGCACCTTGATCTCGGCGGGGAGGTTCGTGCCGGTGTTCTTCTCGGTGTACATGTCGAGCGGAGCCATCTGCGAGTAGCGCAGGTTCGACGTGTGATACGTGTCGGCGATCCCGTGGGCGATCTGGGCCTCGTCGCCGCCTCCGGTGAACACGAACTGGCCGCGCTTCGCCTTCACGATCGCCGTGCCCGTGTCCTGGCACATGGGGAGGACTCCGCCGGCCGCGATCGACGCGTTCTTCAGCAGGTCGAGCGCCACGAAGCGGTCGTTGTCGGACGCCTCCGGATCGTCGAGGATGTTCCTCAGCTGCTGCAGGTGGCCGGGCCGGAGGTAGTGGGCGATGTCGCGCATCGCCTCGGCCGTGAGCCGACGGATCGCCTCGGGTTCGACCTTCAGGAACGTGCCCTCCGGTGTCTCGAACGTCGACACTCCTTCGGTCGACACGAGCCGGTACTCGGTGTCGTCGGGTCCGAGCGGCAGCAACTCGGTGAACTCGATGTCGGGTGCGGCGCCGGTCTCAGTCACGCGTTCGAGCCTACGCACCGAGCGAGACACGTGGTCGGGTGACCCGGAGTGTCGCTATGCGACGATGAGGGCGACCGCGGCGAAGTGGAAGGCGGCGGCGACGGTCACGAAGCCGTGCCAGATCTCGTGGTACCCGAAGCGCATCGGCCACGGGTCGGGGCGGCGCAGGACCAGGATCGGGATGCCGATCGTGTAGAGCACGCCCCCGGCGACGACGAAGAACAGCTGCCAATTGGTGAGGTACTGCACGAGGGCCGGGGCGGTGACGACGGCTGCCCATCCCATCAGCGGATACAGCGCGTACGTGAACCGGTGCAGTCGTCCGAATGCGAAGACCTTCATGACCACGCCGAAGACCGCCGCTCCGCCGACGACCGACAGGAGGGGGATCGCCCACCGCATCGGCAGGCTGACGACGGCGATCGGAACGTAGCTCCCGGCGATCAGCAGATAGATGCCGGCGTGGTCGAGCCGTTGCATCCGCTTGCGGGCCGCTTCCGACCGTGCGAGCCGGTGGTACGCGGCGGACGTGCCGAACATGATCACCAACGTGGCGCCGTAGATGGCGGCCGATGTACGGGCGGCCGCTGAATCGGCGATGAGCACGAGCGCCGTCGCCGCCGGCAGCGCCACGAAGAACGCGGCCGAGTGGATCCACCCGCGCCACACCGGGCGCTCGGTCGTGTCGGCGCTACTGACCACGCCCGATCACCGTACGAAACCACATGGTCACGAAGTCCACGTCTCCATGATCGTCAAGAACTGTTCAGCTCTTGACCTGATACACGAAATCGTCGGGAATCGCCGTGTTGTCGGGCGTGATCATCTCCCCACCCCGGAACACCGAGTCGAGGAACGCGATCGCGAGGGTGTTGGTGATCTCCTTGACCCGTTCGATCGGCATGTCATCGGGTGAGCATCCCTCCGCTGCGAGCGCTTCGACGACCTGGGCGACCAGTTCCGTCGGCGGTGGATCGTTGGTGGGCAGCGCTTCGAGATAGTCGCACGCGTCGGTGAACGACTGGTGTTCGGCGGCGACCAGCTCGGCGCGGTACTGGGGGACGCTCCGGGTGACCTCCCACGCCCGCGTGACGTTGGGATCGACCGGTGTGGTGACGTCGTCGCTGCCGACCATCACGAGGGCGGGAACCTCGATCGACGCCAACCGCTCGTCGGTCAGTCGGGTGTTCTCGGACCCGCCGCTGCCGATCGCGGGCGCGAGCGGGATGATCGCGTCGATGCGATCGTCGGCGGGGACGGTTCCGAGGTCGTTCTCGATCCCCGACACCGCGGCGTACGCGGTGTACCCGCCCACCGAGTGGCCCGTGACGGCGACCCGTTCGGCGTCGACGAGTCCGGCGTACACGCCGGCGGTCGGGTGCGCCGGGTCGGTCAGCGCCGTGATGAGCAGTTGGACGTCGAGCGGCCGATCGATCGCGACCTGGTTCCCGTCGACCTCAGCTCCGGTCACGCGCTCGATCGCGGTGTTGCCGAGGTGCTCGGCGGCGACCACCACGTGCCCGTGGCTGGCGATGGTCTCGGTGTAGTCGGAGTGGACGTAGCGGACGGCGCCGGATCCGTGGGAGTAGACGACGAGTGGGAACGGACCGTCGGCCGACGCCGCCCCGACGTCTGCGCTGAACGCCCGTGGGGACTCGTAATAGTCGCCACTCACGAACGTGTAGCGGTGCCGGGGTGTGTCGTCGCCGGGTGCGTCGGCGAGCGGGAACCACACGTCGACCGGCAGTGCCCGGTCGCGGGTGTCGTCGGTGACGGTGATCGTGGCGACGCCGACGGCGTAGGGGCCCTGTCCGACGGGGGAGAACGCGGCGAGGGCCGGCTCGGAGATCACCTCGGTCGGCGGAGGCGCCTCGGTACCCGGAGGCTCGGTGTCGGCGGTGGCGTCGGTCTCCGGCGGAGCGGTGGCGGCCGGTTCGGTGTCGGCAGGCGGTTCGGTGTCAGGTGGTGGTTCGGTGTCGGCCGGTACCTCGGTCTCGGCGGGGGCGTCGGTGGGCTCCGATGCCTGGTCGTCCGACCCGCATGCTGCGAGGGCGAGGGCGGTGACGACGAGGAGAGCGCGACGCATCGGCGCAGTGTGGCAGCCGGTCGTGACGTCGACGAAGCGCTT
>JBCDAK010000061.1:0-23924 GCA_039185545.1 Actinomycetota bacterium | reverse complement strand
CGGACGAGGAGCCCGGCCGATGAGAGGCGGTCGATGTTGCCGTAGCTGAGTGTGGAGATCTTGTCGTACAGATGCGTGCGGATCGCATGGGCGAAATCGGTCGCGGCGGACGCCGACAGGTACGCCACGCCCCCGGCCACCGCGAGGTTCGCCACCGACCAGCAGATCATGGCGAAGGCCGTTCGGGAGATCGACCCGAGATACTCGGCGATGATCCCGTCGTCGATGATGTCCTGGATCAGCAGCGGGATGACGAGCTGCGCCACGACCATGAGCACGACGCCGATCTGGGCGACGACGAACTTGCGCTGCTGCGAACGCGGCGCCAACGACACGACGCGGAAGAAGGCGCCGATCCCACTCATGCCGGATCGGTCCGGCGGGGGACGAGAGGTTGAAGCGTCAAGTACGAGATCGAACGGACCGTAGCCGATCCGCGCGACCCTCGGATTCGCGCGTCAGCCGCCGGACTGGCGACGCTTCTGGATGTTGGCCCACTCGTCGCGCAAACCGACCGTCCGATGGAACAGCATCGACTCGTCGGGATCGTGGGCGAAGTAGCCCAGCCGTTCGAACTGCACGACCTCGCCGGGTGCGGTGTCGGCCAGCACGGGCTCGGCCTTGCAGTCGGTCAACAGCTCGAGCGACGCCGGGTGCAGGTCGTCGAACACGTCGCCGGTCGCCTCGCCCGGTCCCTCGACCGCGAAGAGCCGCTCGTACAGCGCCACGCTCACGTCGACGGCGTGTTCGGCCGACACCCAGTGCATCGTCGACTTCACCTTGCGGCCGTCGGGGGCGTTGCCGCCCTTCGTCTCGGGATCGAACGTGACGTGCACCTCGGTGACCTCGCCGTCGTCGTCGGTGACGTAGCCCGTACACGTCACGAAGTACGCGCCACGCAAGCGCACCTCGCGGCCCGGTGTGAGTCGGTAGTACTTCGGCGGCGGGTCGACCATGAAGTCGTCGCGCTCGATCCAGAACACCCCCGTGAACGGAACCGTCCTGGTGCCGTCGGCCTCGTTCTCGGGGTTGTTCACCAACTCGACGTACTCGATGATCGGGTCGCCGTCCTTGTCGGTCGGCCAGTTGCGGACGACGACGCGCACGGGGCGCAGCACTGCCATGCGCCGTTGCGCCACGGCGTTGAGGCGACGACGCACGAACGACTCGAGCAACTCGATCTCGTTGCGACTGTTGGTACGCGCCACACCGATGAAGTCGCAGAACTCGCGGATCGACGCGGCCGGATACCCCCGCTTGCGGAGGCCCCGCAGGGTCGGCATGCGGGGGTCGTCCCAGCCGTCGACGACACCTTCGTCGACGAGGCGTTTGAGCACCCGCTTCGACGTGACCGTGTGCGTCAACCCGAGCCGGGCGAACTCCGTCTGCCTCGGTCGGTCGTGGGGCAACCCGGACGACTCGGCGATCCGCTCGAGGAACCAGTCGTACAGCGGGCGGTGGCTCTCGAACTCGAGCGTGCACAGCGAGTGGGTCGTGCCCTCGATCGCATCGCTCTGGCCGTGTGCCCAGTCGTAGGTGGGATAGATGTGCCACCGATCACCGGTGCGGTGGTGCTCGGCGTGGCGGATCCGGTACATCACCGGGTCGCGCAGCTGCATGTTCTCGGCCTGCATGTCGATCTTGGCGCGGAGCACCATCGAGCCCTCGGCCTGCTCTCCGGCACGCATCGAGGCGAGCCGTTCGAGGTTCTCGGCGATCGGGCGATCGCGGAACGGGCTCTCCTCCCCCGGCCGTCCGTATCCGCCGCGCTGGCGCGAGATCGTGTCGCCGTCCTGCTCGTCGACGTAGGCGTGGCCGGCCTCGACCAGCACGACCGCCCAGTCGAAGAGCTGCTCGAAGTAGTCGCTGGCGTAGAGCGGCTCGTCGACCGGGTACCCGAGCCAGGCGAGATCGGCGAGGATCGCCTCGACGAACGCCGTGTCCTCGGTGTCGGGGTTGGTGTCGTCGAACCGCAGCCGGCAGATGCCGTCGAACTCGGCCGCTGTCTCGAAGTCGACCGTGATCGCCTTGGCGTGGCCGATGTGCAGGAATCCGTTGGGTTCGGGAGGGAACCGGGTCTGCACGCGACCACCGAACGTCCCGGACTGGTTGTCGGCCTCGACGAGCTCGCGAACGAAGTTCGCGGCTGCGGGGTGGTCGTCGGAGCCGCTCATCGACGCCCCAGTATGCTGCCGACTCCGGGTGATCCGCGAACGCGAACCGTGCCCGACGCCGACAGCGTCGAGTCAACCGCTGGACGTGACGATTCCGGGAACGAGACGAGTGCGACGTCAGCGAGCGAGCAGTTCGTCGACCGCGGCGATGGCGTCGAACTCGTCGATCGTCGTCGCGGAACGGCGCAGCAGCGAGTCGGTCATGGCCTGACCTTCGGGCGGGAGCGCCTCGTACTCGGGGTAGGACACGAACCCGTACATCAGGCACAGCGCGATCGACACCCTGGTGTCGAAGCCGATCACGTCGACGTCGAGCTCGACGCCGTGCTGGGAGCTCGTCTCGACGTAGCGATCGATGAGCTCCTGACCGCGACCGGCCCGAGTCTCGCCCTCGAGCGACTGGCTGATGAAGTACCCGAGGTCGAACGCCGGGTTCGTGACCCCGACGATCTGCGGGTCGATCACGACGATGTCGCCGTCCTCGTCGAAGAAGAGGTTGTCGGCCCGCCAGTCGTGGTGACAGAGGGTCGGACGTTCGAGCATGAGGTCGAGCATCGGCTCCAGCGCATCGAGCCACCGGTCACCGAAGGCGATCACGCTCTCCGACATCAATCCACCCGCGTGGTGCTTCGCCGCGGGCCAGCCGGCCTCGGCCAGGCCGGGCAGACCCATCCGGTACACCGGGCTGTCGTAGGAGAAGAACTTCTCCCGCAGCGCGGGCAGCTCGGGCGAGCCGTTCCAGCCGGCGTGGTACACCGCGAGGGCGTCGACCGCGACGAGCGCCTCGTCGAACGTCATCCCCGCTGCGCGGTCGGGTTGCCGGAGGCCACGGAGGTCCTCCATGACGATGCAGTAGTCGCTGCCGTCCTCGGCGATCATCGCTGCGTGGACGAGCGGCATCTTGATGTTCGAACGCGGGGCGATGTCGCGATAGAACGCGACCTCCTTCACGTAGACACCGAACCCGTCGGCCATCGCGCGCTGGGTCTCGACCACCGCCGGGAACTTGCACACCACCGAGGCGGGTCCGGGACCGTCGAGCTCGAGCGTGGCCGTGGCGAGGGTGCTGAGCAGACCACCCGCCTGGAACGGTGCGACGTGAGCCGCCGTCACCGACGTGGCGGCGTCGATCGCACCGCTCGTGCGGAGCACGCCGGTCAGCCACGGTGCAGTCACCCCGTCGGGGCCACCCGGCAACCCGACCTCCAAACCTGCGATCTCACCCATCGATGACTCCTTCCACGACTGCGAGTGTGGTGACTCGCGGCGGCGCGGGACGAACCGGCGATCGCATCAGGGGGCGACCAGCTCGACGAACTCGTCGACCAGGGCGGCTCGCTCGGCCGGGTCCCGATCGGCGAGGAGCAGGATCGTCTCGCCGGCGAGATCGATCACCAACTCGAGCCTCTGGGCCGACACCGGAATACCACCGGTCACGCCGGGCGCCGCACGGAACGCATCGGCGAGGCGGCGTGCATGTGCCCGGGTGTCCTCCCGGTCGATCGCGCGCAACACGTCGTCCACCCGGATCGCACGCATGATCGCGACCTGCAACTCGTCGTCGGCCACGGCGAGATACGCACGAAGTGCCCGATGGATCACGTCGCGGGACGCCCCGCCGCCACCGTCGACCAACCGATTGACGATCACGCCTCCGACGGTCTGGAGATGCCGTTCCGCGAGACCGACGACCAGCGCCGCGTGCGACGGGAAGTACTGGTAGAGCGACCCGATCGGCACGGCCGCTCGCTCGGCGACGGCCGTGAGGTTGATCGGCAGTCCGTGCCGCAGAAGCTGACGAGCGGCCGCGTCGAGGATGGAGTCCCGTCGCTCGATGCTGCGCCGCTGAACGGGACGTCGACCCTCGACGATCGTCACGACACGAGGTGTTGGAGGTGCCGGTACCCCGCAGCGCGGGCGAAGTCGGCGAGGTGCTGGACCCGTCCGTCGATCCCCCATCGGCCGTCGGCGACGTCGTTCACGATCAGCGACGTGAACACCGGACGGCCGTCGACAGGGGGGTGATCGCGGAACGATCGATCGACCGCCTCGGCGAACGCGTCCATCCGATCCTGTTCGAGGGCGCCGGCCGGCGGCTGGACGTCGACGAAGACCGGAACGCCGAACGCGGCGACCTCGACGCCGTTCACGTGGACGTGGGGTGCGTTGATCTCCTCCCAGAGGATCACGACCTGTCCCTGGATCTCGGGATCGGTCGGGATCTGCTCGGCGTCGGCGACCGCAGCCGTGAGATCACCGACGATCGCGCGACGACGTTCGTCGTCGAACGAGTCGGACGGGACACGCACGGTCACGATCGGCATGAACATGAGGCTACCTCACTTTCCGCCGCGTCGGCGATCCGCCGTTCGGTGACGTGCGCCACGCGGCGCGAGGATGGACCGGTGAAGGCGCCACCGTTCAGCTACCACCGTCCGTCATCGCTCGATGACGCGCTGGCCCTCCTCGCCGAACACGGCGACGATGCCAAGGTCCTGGCGGGCGGACAGTCGTTCGTCCCGCTCATGGCACTGCGCATGGCACGGCCGGCCCTCGTCGTCGACATCGGGGCGGTGGCGGGCCTCGCCGACATCACGGTCGGCGATGACGGATCGGTCGCGATCGGCGCCATGGTCCGGCACGCGACCGCCGAGCGATCCGACGACGTCGCCCGGCACGCGCCGCTCGTGGCACAGGCGTTGCCCTGGGTCGGCCACCGGGCGATCCGGAGCCAGGGGACCGTGGTCGGGTCGATCGCCCACGCCGATCCGGCCGCCGAGATGCCGGCGGTCGCCCTCGCGACCGACGCCACGATGACGGCGACGTCCGCCGACGGCGATCGGGCCATCGCCGCAGCCGACTTCTTCGACGGCTACCTCACCACCTCGTTGCGAGCCGACGAGATCCTCACGTCCGTCACCTTCCCCGCCTGGTCCGCCCGGTCGGTGGGCGCCGTCGTCGAGGTGGCGCGCCGACATGGCGACTACGCGCTGGTGGGAGTCGCCGCCCGCCTCGAGATCGGTGATGACGACGTGGTCACCGACGCTGCGCTCGCCTTCTTCGGAGCAGCCTCGACCCCGATCCGAGTGGCCGAGGTCGACGCCGCACTCGTCGGCCGGCCCGTCGACGATGCCAGCATCGACGCGGCCTCCAACGCGGCGCGTGAGCACCTGGATCCGCCCGGCGACATCCACGGCACCACCGCCTACCGGAAGCACCTCGGAGGCGTCCTCGTCCGCCGCGCCGTCTCCGCAGCCACCACGTCCAACGAGGGAGCCGCAGCATGAGCATCGATCAGACGGTCACGTCCGACACCGCAGCTGCGACGGCAGCGGCCACCGCTCGGCGCGTCGACGCCGAGTCCGCCGCCGGCGGATCGATGGTCGACGTGTCGTTCACGATCAACGGCACCGAGCAGACCGTGCACGTCGAGGCGCGGCGCACCCTCAGCGACGTGATCCGCGGCGAATGTGAGCTCACCGGGACCCACCTCGGCTGCGAGCACGGCGTGTGCGGAGCGTGCACCGTGCTCGTCGACGGCCAGCCGTCGCGCAGCTGCCTCATGTTCTCGGCCCAGGCCGACGGAGCCGACATCACCACCATCGAGGGACTCGCCGCCGACGACGGCACTCCCCATCCGATCCAGCAGGCGATGATGGACGCACACGGATTCCAATGCGCGTTCTGCGCGCCCGGATTCCTCATGTCGACCCTCGCCCTGCTCGACGAGAACCCCGACCCGACCACCGATGAGATCCGCGAGGAACTGTCGGGCAATCTCTGTCGCTGCACCGGCTACCAGTCGATCGTGGCCGGCGTCGAGCGAGCCGTCGAACTCATGAAGGAGGACCGCTCATGAGCGCACCCACCGCACCCGGCTCGGCATCGAGCGAGGTCACCTCCGATCGCTCGGGGCTCGTCGGCCAGTCGGTCCGACGGGTCGAGGACGTCCGGCTCCTCCAGGGCGAGGGCTTCTACGTCGGAGACGACGTCCGCGCCGGGACCCTGCACGCCACGTTCGTCCGCAGTCCGCTCGCGCACGCCGAGATCCGGTCGATCGACGTCACCGCGGCTCGGCGTGCTCCCGGGGTGACCGCCGTCCTGACCGGCGCCGACATGGAGGCGCTCACCCATCCGTTCATCCCGGTGATCACCGCGCCGGGTCTCTACACGCCGCTGTTCCACTGCCTCAGCTCGACCAAGGTCCGCCACGTCGGCGATCCGGTCGCCCTCGTGATCGCCGAGTCGCGGCATCTCGCCGAAGACGCCGCCGAACTCGTCGACGTCGACTACGAACCGCTCGACGCGGTCGCCACCATCGACGATGCGGCGACGGCCGGAGGGCCACAGGTGTGGGAGCGCACCGACGGCAACATCGTCTATGACCGCCGGGCGACGTACGGCGACGTCGACGAGGTGTTCGCGTCGGCCGATCGGGTGATCACCGAACGGTTCGTCTCGCATCGTCAGACCAACCAGCCGATGGAGACGCGCGGGATCGTGGCCGGCCCGGGCCACGACGGACGACTCGACGTCCGTCTCGCCACACAGTCGCCGCAGCTCGCCCGGTGGGCCATCGCCGCGCTCGCGCAGAAACGAACGCTACGCGACTCGATGAAGGGGATCGTCGGCAACAAGGCGCGCCGGTCGTCGTTCCTCGCTGCGGCCAAGGCGTTCGTGACCGAGAACGCCGACACGCTGAAGGAGACCGACAACCAGGGCATGGTCGACCAACTCAAGAAGGACGTCGGTCATCTCAAGGTGATGAACCTCGCCGGTCTCGGCCTGCTCGGTGCCGACGACTTCCCCCACGTCGAGGTGCAGGACGTCGGTGGCGGGTTCGGATCGAAGGGGGCCGTCGGCCGCGAGGAGTTGGCGGTCGCGGCGGCGTCGATCCATCTCGACCGGACGATCACCTGGATCGAGGATCGCGTCGAGAACCTCATGGACGGAGGGCAGGCGCGAGAGGAGGAGTTCACGCTCTCGATGGCCGTCGACGACGACGGCACGTTCCGCGGCCTCCGCGTCCATCTCGACATCGACCAGGGCGCCTATCCCGGGTTTCCGTTCAACAGCTCGCTGATCGGCGGCCTCATCAAGGTGATGGCGCCGGGGTCGTACCGCTGGGACGCGTACGAGTATCACGCTCGTGCCTACGCCACGAACAAGGGCCGGGTGATCCCGTATCGGGGCCCGTGGGCCAACGAGACGTGGGTGCGCGAGCGGATGATCGACGTCGTCGCACGCCGACTCGGTCTCCAGCCCGAGGAGGTCCGGCTGAGGAACATGTTCACCGGCGACGTCGAGGCCGAGACGATGATCTCGGGACCACCGGTCGACGAGACTCTGGCGACACGGGCGACGCTCGAACGGGCGATCGAACTCCTCGACCTGCCGTCGTTCCGAGCGATGCAGCAGAACGCCCGCACCGAGGGCCGGTACCTCGGAGTCGGCGTCGCGAGCTACCACGAGGCCGCACCGGGACCGCCGAAGTTCTTCGACTACGTCGAGCCCGGCAACTCGGCGCTGGCTGCCGAGGAGGGTTCCACCGCCGTGCTGCCCGACGGGTCGATCGAGGTCTACACGTCGCAGATGCCGCACGGTCAGAGCCATGAAACCACCTACGGCCAGATCGTCGCCGACGAACTGGGCGTGTCGATCGAGGACGTCCGACTCGTGTTCGGCGACACCGACCGCACCCCGTTCAGCCTGGTCGGCACGGGCGGGAGCCGCGGCGGACCGATCGGCGGTGGCGTGGCGAAGTACTCGTCGCGCGAGGTCCGGGCACAGGTCGTCGAGCAGGCGGCGAAGATGCTCGAGGCCGACGCGGCCGACATCGACATCGTCGACGGGAACATCCACGTGGCGGGGGTTCCGTCGCGCGGGATCACGTTCGCCGACGTGGCGGCCGCGGCGATCGACGAGCGGGGCACGGTCGAGACGCGAGGCGGCGACGCCGCGTTCGGCGCGCAGCAGAGCTACGCCGGGAAGGGCGACGGTGGTTGGTCGGTGGCCACGCATGCGTGCATCGTCGAGGTCGACCTCGACACCGGCCTGGTGCGGTTCCCTCGGTACCTCGTGGTCGAGGACTGCGGTCCGATCATCAACCCGGCCATCGTCGACGGCCAGGTCCGCGGCGGCGTCGCACAGGGGATCGGCGCGGTCCTGTACGAGAAGCTGGCGTACGACGAGGACGCCAACCTGCAGTCGGCGACGTACATGGACTACCTGGTGCCGACTGCGATGGAGATCCCCGAGATCGAGATCCACCACCTCGAGACCCACTCGCCGGGCGGCGAGAACGACTTCCGCGGTGTCGGCGAGGGCGGCATGATCGGCGCCCCGGCGGCGATCACCAACGCCGTCGAGGACGCCCTCTCACCCTTCGACGCCGAGATCCGTGAGCAGCACCTCCCACCGGCCCGGATCCTCGAACTCGCCGGCGTCATCCCGACGACGTAGCGACACTCTGTGCCTGACCCAAAGCGTCGCTCGCATACTCTCGCGACATGGGGATCGAGGTCAGGCCCAGTGGCCAGGTGTGTGGGGCGGCAGTGCGGGGCGTCGACCTGTCGAGGCCCCTCGACGACGCGACGGTCGGCGAGATCCGCGCTGCGTGGCTCGAGCATCGGGTGCTCGCCTTCCCCGATCAGGACCTCGACGACCATGATCTCGAACGGTTCACGCTGGCGTTCGGCCCGTTCGGTGACGATCCGTACATCGACGCGATCAGCGACGACCACCCCCACGTGATCGCCGTCCATCGCTCCGCCGACGAGACCGCGTCGATCTTCGCCGACACCTTCCACGCCGACTGGAGCTTCCAGGAGTTCCCGCCCGACGGGACGTGCCTCTACGGCAAGATCATCCCGCCCGTCGGCGGCGACACGCTCTACGCCGATCAGGTCGCGGCGCTGGCTGCGCTTCCCGCCGATCTGCGCGAACGGATCGAGGGTCGCCAGGCCGTGCACTCCGCTCGCGCCGGATACGGGGTCGACGGCCTCTACGGCGCCGGCGATGCCGAATCAGAGCGGGCGATGAGCATCCGGAGCGACGAGTCGGCCCACGCCACACGCCTGCATCCGGTGATCCGTCCGCACCGCGAGACGGGCGTCGATTCGCTCTACGGGTGCTTCGGCTACATGTGCGGTGTCGAGGGGATGGAGCAGCAGGAGGCGATCGACCTGCTGCTCGAACTCCACCGATGGCAGACCGACGAGCGGTTCGTGTACCGACACACGTGGGAAGAGGGGATGCTCACCATGTGGGACAACCGCTGCATCCTCCACAAGGCGACCGGCGGGTACGACGGCCACGAACGCCTCCTCCACCGGACGACGATCGGCTACAACCACGACGTCCCCGACGTCACGGCCGCAGCATGACCGACACCGCGACGAGTCCCGGGTTCGCCGGGCACGACGACCTCCGCTCGCTGCTCGACGAGATCCTCCCTCCCGGCTGGATCGACGCAGCCGGGTCCGACGATGAGGATCGCCTCGTCGAGATCAAGGACGCCGCCGACAACCCGATGATCGTCCGTCGACTCGGTGAGGCCGGATGGACGGCGCCGCACTTCCCCGCCGATGCGGGCGGGCGTGGGTTCGACCGCGAGACGGCCCAGGCCGTGTACCGGCTGCTCGACGGCTGGGAGGTTCCTCGTACGCCCCGCGGTTCGGGGATGCCGCTCGCTGCGCCGACCATCCTCGAGCACTCGGGCGCTGAGACGAAGCGCCGGCTCCTCCCTCCCCTCGCCACGGGTGAGGAGCGGTGGTGCCAGCTCTTCAGCGAGCCGGGCGCGGGGTCCGACATGGCGTCGCTCGCCACCACCGCGGTGCGCGACGGCGACGAGTGGGTCATCAACGGGCAGAAGGTGTGGACCACGTTCGGGCACGAGTCGGAGATGGCGATGCTGATCGCCCGCACCGACCCCGACGCCCCGAAGCACAAGGGGATCACCTACTTCGGGCTCGACATGCGCCAGCCCGGGGTCGAGGTCCGATCGCTGATCAACATGGCCGGTCAGGTCGAGTTCAACGAGGTCTTCCTCACCGACGCCCGCGTCCCCGACGTCAATCGGATCAGCCCGGTCGGCGAGGGTTGGGCGGCGGCGATGACCACACTCGGCGCCGAGCGACACGCACTCTCGGGTCTGAAGAAAAAGCGCCGTGCGAGCGACGAAATCCTTGGCGGCAAGCCACTCGCCGAGGTGATCGCCGAGGCGGCCGCGGGCGGTGCGTCGCTCGATCCGCTCGCCCGCGACCGGCTCGCTGCAGCTCACACTGCGGGCATGACGTTGTCGTGGAACACCCGCCGGTTCCGCGGACCCGAAGGCTCGATCACCAAGGTGGCGAAGGCCGGCTCCAACCAACGGCTGCAGGAGCTCGCGATGGGTCTGCGCGGCGCTGATGCCGTCGCGTGGTCGGACGACGACGATCCAGGAGCCGCCGACTGGATCGAGCAGTTCCTTCGGACGCGGGCGAATTCGATCGAGGGCGGCACGTCCGAGATCCAGCGCAACATCGTCGGCGAGCGGGTGCTGGGCCTTCCTCGCGAGCCCGACCCCTATCGGGGTGCCCCCTGGCGCGACGTCCCCCGCTCCTGAGCGGCGACGGAACCGACGGTTACGGGTCCCGTCGATCGGGCCGGGTCGACTCGATGGTGGGTGGTTCTCAGCTGGCTTCCAGGTGGTGACGAAGCGCCTCTCGGATCACCTCGGAGACCGCGACGCCGTCTGCTTCGGCGCGACGTGCGAGTCGTTCTTTGAGTTCGGGGTCCAGACGGACCGATTCAACGGTCGAGGGCGCGGCGCCGAGTCGAGGGCGGCCCCGCTTGCCTCGGCGGCTGACGATCTCGTCGACGTCGTAGCCGTTCTCGGCCTCGCGTGCGAGCTGCTCGATGAGTTCGTCGTCGACGGGGCGACCCGACTTGGTGTGTCCGTAGGTTCGCTTGGTCATGGCTCGAGGAGCTTTCGGTAGACGGGTCGCAGCGGCATGGCGTGGATGATCAGTTCGTCGCCTTCGATGTTGATGAGGACGACGAGCTCGAGCAGGTTGGCGGCTCGGTCCGGCCCAATGACGAGCGACCGGTCGGGATCGTCACCGAGATCGTCGACGACCAGCGAGTGGTCGACGGCGTGGAGCATGTCGGCATCGGCGATGCCGTGGCGCCGAGCCGAAGAGTGGATCTCCACACAGCATTATTGTACTACGAAATCTTACGTCGATCGATCTGCACCTGGGTCAGCCCCCGCTCGAGACGCACAGGGGGAAGTCCGGCAACCAGCGCCGCGTCGACGCGCCCCGCGAGCGGAGAGGTCCTCGGGAACCTGCTCGACGGGGATGCCGGAGCCGTTCCTGGACGTTCACGAACAAGGCCAAGTATTCGTGACGGGGCGGAGACGGTCCCTCCGCTCGGTCCTGGCGAGGTGCTGACATGCGCACTTCGCGGTGCGCTGGTTTGCCGGCTATCGCTCGGGTCAGAACGGTCTCGTCGATGATCGTTACAGCGCGGTCTCGCTGGGGTGACCCGAGCGCGCCGCGTCGATCTCATCGAACAGCACACCAGCGGTCAGCACACCAGCGGTGGTCGAGTTGCCGGTTCCGCTCGGCTGCCCAGCGCGACCAACGCTCGGAACGGGCGCGTCACCTGAAAGCTCGCCGGCGAATCGCTAGCGCTCAAGGTCCGGGACTTCTGCAGCGTGCGGCAAGGCGCTCAGACGTTCAATCGTGGATCCGCGGTCGCTAACTAGGTTGTTCGTCGATTCGGTCCGCGCATGAAGGCTGTGACTTCGTCCGCCCCGAGGCCGTCGCCGCGAACCCGCGGTTGATCCGTGTCGGTCTCGGCCGTAGACGAATCAGGACGGTCGCACTCTGCAGATCCAGCGCGACCCTTGGCCATCATCCACAGCGGACGCCACAGGGACGACAACAAAGACCAGCCCCAGCTTACTGAGCGCCAGCAGAAGCACGCGAACACTACGGTCCATCAGAACCATTCGCGCTGACGCTGTGTGTACTCAGCGCTGGCGGCCTCGACGTACTTCACCCATCGCTCTCGGATCGCATCAAGCCCGGTTCGCGCCCCGGCGGGCGCCGGCATGTACCGAACAAGTCCTTGAATCTCGGGAGGATTGTCAGAGCCCGCGTAGAGCAACTCGATCGCTTCTAGCGGGTCTTCGGCCACCTCTGGGTGCTCGAGGAGCCAGGCGAGCGCAAGAAACAGCCAGTAGCGGGCGCGCCTCTCCTCCGGCTGATCGCCGGACTGGAGCTGGTCGATCAAGTCGTCAACCTGGTCAGCCTCATCAGAAAGGAGAAGTGCTAGGGCCTCCTCGGCCTCCGATAGCGGTACGCCCGCCTCGAACCTCCGGAGGGCGATCGCGACGACGTCATCTCGAGCGAGCCACCCGTGTCGGTAGCCGTAGGCGATTTCGGTCGCGGTTGGCAGGCCATGGCTACCAGCGAACTCCGCCGGGATTCTGAACCGGATCAACGCGTCGTCGCTCATGGTGTGTTCGGCACTCCATTGATCGAACCGCCCTTGATGAACTTCTGGTGAGTCAGATTGCCCAAGTCGTCAACGATCCACTCAAATCGCCCCGTCAATCCGTTCACCTGCCCGGGCGCCTGTATCAGGGTCCTCTCAACTCCGTCACCGCCAACGACGCGATACACGGACCATTGCTCGCTATGTTGTCGACGACGAACGATGGGGCGCGGGTGAACGCATCATTCGCTGGCGTCCTCGCTGCTTCCGGGGTGGTCCCACCCGCGAAGTCGTAGTCAAAGGCGACCCCGTTCGCGTATGCGACCGTAGTCTCAGCGCGCGTAACGCGCGGGGCGAGGATGAGCGCGATCAGCAGTGTCCACAGGACAGCGAGCGCGTTCCTAGCACCCAGCACGGCTGCCGCCATTCAGCGCCGACTCGACTCGCTCGACGGCCTGCGCGTAGACGATGCACGCGTCGTACATGCACTCATCGTCTCCAACGACCCGGATGTCTCGTAGCCGAGCCAGATGCGACGTGGCGGCGTGCGACTTGATCGTTTGAGGGCGGCTGGCTCCGAGGGCGCCCGTGGCGAGCCCTGCGATGTGCCCATCGATCTCGGCAAGCTCTAGGACCCAGTCGGCGAGTTCGATGTCGTCGGGGTGCGCTGGGAACGGGAGCGCCGTGAGGTTCTCGAACGCTGTACGCAACTCGTCTCGGTCTACGAACATCGCCATCAGTCCCAGAAGGTCACGAGCTTGCCGTCGGTCGTCCAGTACCCGCCCACGTTCGTGGTTCCGCCGCCGGGCTGAGGCACTTTCGTCTGGATACGTAGGCCAGGCGTTCCATTCAGGTCTTCTCGGCTCCGGAGCGTGCTAGGTCTTCCAGACCGGGATCGAGAAGGTCTAGGAGCTCCAACAGACCTTTACGGTCTGGGCCCTGTGCCTCCAAAGCAAGCTGCGTCAAAAGCCAGCCACCCAATCGGGCGCGAGCCATGCATCTGACGGGCAACTCGGGGTCCTCGATCGATCCGCAACTGAGAACAAAGCGAATCGCCTCGATGATCCAGGCTCTTGTGATCGCCGGTCGGTCGTCGACGAGCGAGGCCATGAGGACGTCGATTGCTGGTTCGGCACCTCGATAAACGGTGTTCTGCGAGAAGATGACGCCTTCGAGCCCCCACCAGAGTTCCGATAGCCGCTCGCTGTCGTCGGAGCTGATGAATTCAAGAAGGGCGAGCTGGAGCTCATCGCCGGTGCCCCTCTGGAGGGCATAGCGGGACCAATCGGTCGATCGCGTCAATGATTCGGCAAGTGTCATCGCTGCCCCCAGGGTCCGGGATCCGCCCGAACGTTAGGCGGGAACATCGTTGGCGGGAACTCAGCCTGGCAAGCAGAGCAGACTGGAATCTCCTGCCAGACGGGGCTCGCGGTGGGACCACGCCATCCCCACACACGGCTCATCGGGGAGCCTGGCGCGGCAGCCTGCGCGTTCACCTCGGGTGTGTCCGATCGGTTGTGTAAGTGGCGCGGCGGTCATGGTTGGAGGTGGGTGGTGACGCGGTCACCGTAGTGAACGCTCAAGGTGTTGAGGATCTGCTTCCAGCCGCGGATGCGGCCGGTGAGGTTCTCGCGGTTCTTCTTCCGTTCGGTGGCCACGAGCCAGAGGACCTTCATCGCAGCCTGCTCGGTGGGGAAGTGCCCGCGGTGACGGACTGCTCGCCGGAACCTGGCGTTCAGTGACTCGATCGCGTTGGTGGTGTAGACGATCGAGCGGAGCTCGGGCGGGAACTCCAAGAACGGCACGAACTCGTCCCAGTTGTTCTCCCACGAGGCGATCATCGCCGGATACTTCTCTCGCCACTCGTCGGCGAACGCCTCGAACTCGGCTTCGGCGGCCGGGACGGTCGGCGCGGTGTAGATCCGGCGCATCTGTCGGGTGATCTGCGACCAGTGCTTCTTCGACGCATACCTGAGGCTGTTGCGCACGAGGTGAACGACACACGTCTGCACGGTCGTGTCGGGCCACACCGTGCGAATCGCATCCGGCAACCCCGACAGGCCGTCGCAGCACGTGATCAACACATCGGTGAGTCCCCGGTTGCGGAGCTCGGTGAGCATCGTCATCCACCGCTTCGCCCCCTCCCCACCCGACGGGCCGATCCACAGGCCGAGGACGTCGCGTTCGCCGTGCAGGTTCACGCCGATCGCCACATACACCGGGCGGTTGGCGACCTGGGTGTCGCGGACCTTGATCACGATCGCGTCGATCAACACCACCGGATACATCGCGTCGAGTGGGCGTGATTGCCACGCCTCCATGTCGCCCACGATCTGGTCGGTGACCCGACTGATCGTGTCCTTGGAGATCGACGTCGCGTAGATCTCTTCGAGGTGTTCGCGGATCTCGCCCGTCGTGAGCCCTTTCGCGTACAGCGAGATGATCTGGCCCGACAGCCCATCGAGGCGCCGCTCACCTTTCGGGACCAACTGCGGGTCGAACGTCGCGTTGCGGTCCCGGGGCATCGTGACGTCGACGGGGCCGACCTCAGTGGTCACGGTGCGCGTGTACGCGCCGTTGCGCGAGTTGCCGGTGTTGCGGCCCGCTACGGCGTGACGGTCATAGCCGAGGTGCCCGTCGAGCTCGGCCTCGAGGCCCGCAGACAGCACCCGCGACAACAACGCCGGCAACAGCCCACCCTCGCCAGTCAGTGCGACGCCGTCGGCCTGGGCGGCCTCGACGAGACGTCCAGCGATGACGTCCAAGCCGTCGCCGGCAACGATCTCGGCCGGCAGCATCCGACCGTCATCAGTTGATTCATCAGTCATGCTCGAAGCGAGCCTTTCCGACCCGCGACACATCGCCGCGGCTCATCAGGCCACGCCACTTACACAATCAGTCGGACAGACCCAGCGTTGGACCGACTGCGCCGAGCGGCGAACCGCCGCCCGGGATCACCCGATCAGCAGGTTCACGGCGAGGATCCCCCATCGTCGACGAGACACACGAATGATCGGCCTTCTCGAGGTTGGCTCCTCAGCGCTTGAGCTGCACGTGGGCCCATCTCTGCGAGCGCCGCCGAGGCCGCTACCGGGACTCCGCTCGAGGCCCGGACACGACATCGAGCTCGTTCGACCGGTCAACGCGGTCCCTGGCCGTCGTCGACGCGGATGACCGTGCCGGTGACCGCTTCCGATGCCGGTCCGCACAGGTAGAGCAGCGTCGAGTCGAGCATCGCCGGGTCGCCGAGACGCTGACGGGGCATGGCGCCGCTGAAGTCGCCGACCCGCTCGATCATCCCGTCCATCATCTCGGAGTGGAACGCACCGGGAGCGATGCCGTTGACGTTGATCCCGTACCTCGACCACTCGACGGCGAGCACTTCACTCATCCGGGCGATCCCGGCCTTCGTGATCGAGTACAGCGCCGCGCCGTGACCGTCGTACTGGAACCCTGTGGAACTGCCGATGTTGATCTGCCGACCGGGCAGCTTCTTCTCGATCAGGCGACGCGCGACCTCGATCGACAGGAGGTACGGCCCGCGCAGGTTGGTGTCGAACACGCGGTCGACCAGGTCGGTCGACATCTTGTGGGCCCGTTGAGCGTCGGGGATCCCGGCGTTGTTGACGAGGATCGTCACTGGACCGAATGCGGCCTCGGCCTCGTCGACGGCGTGGACGATCGACTCGACGTCGGTCATGTCGAGCTCGACGCCGACGGCCTCGCCACCCTCGGAGCGGATCGTGGCGACCAGTTCGTCGAGCCGCTCACGTCGACGACCAGCGCCCACGACGTTCGCTCCGGCAGCGGCCAGGACGCGGGCGAACCGGTGGCCGAGCCCCGATGTCGCGCCAGTGACCAGCGCGACCTGTCCGGTGAGGTCGGTCGACGCATTCGGGAGTGGATACGCAGGGGCGCCGTCGTCGCTGTCCGTCATCTGGCCCAGGCTGACACAGCGCGCTTGGTACGGTCGGTCCGTGGGATCCGCAGGCGACGGGCTGGCCGGTCGGGCCGGCGCCGGCTCGGCCGAGGTCCGCTCGCTGTACGACGACTGGGCACCGGGGTACGACGCCGACGTCGAGATGTGGGGGTACGCGGTGCCCGGCCGCGTCGCCGAGCTGATCGCCGACCGCGTGCCGTCGGGCCGTGTGCTCGACGCCGGGTGTGGAACCGGTCTGGTGGGTGTGGCGATCGCAGTGCGCAATCCAGAGATCGATCTCGTCGGCATCGACGTGTCACCTACGTCGGTGACACTCGCACGAGAGCGCAACGTCTACGCGGAGCTGAGCGTGGCCTCGCTCGACGAGCGACTCGATGCGACCGACGGTTCGTTCGACGCCGTCGTGTGTGCCGGCGTGCTGTCGTACGTCGCCGATGTCGAGGCCACGCTGGCAGAGATGATCCGGGTCGCCCGGCCGGGTGGCCGGGTGGTCGCCACGCACCGATCCGATCTGTGGAGCGAGCAGGAGGGCGACGCCATCGTCGAACGGCTCGTCGCAGCGCACGACGTGACCGCCAGCGTGTCCGACCCCCAGCCGTACCTCCCCAATCACGACGAGTTCGGCGACGAGATCGAGGTGATCTACGTGACCCTCGACCTCGCGCCCGCAGCAGCCGACGTCAGCGGCGCGCCCGATTGACGCCCGGATTGCCGGAGGTCCACGTGACGGTGAGGGTGCGGTGCTCGATGCGCCAGCCCTCGCTGACGCGGACGAACCGATCGCTGTAGATCCCCGCCACGATGAACTGGGTCGGCGCGGCTTGCGCCTCGACCGAGACCTCGGCGCCGGATGCGACCGCCGAGGCGAGTTCGTCGGCCGCCGCCATCCGCACGTGCTGTGCGTGCAACTGACAGCGATGCGTCGCCCGATCAGCGTCACCGGGGTCGAGCTCGACCACGTGGCTACCCACGAGATGCTGGCTCACGTCGAGTGGTGTCAACGCCTGACGGATCCTCTCCTTGATCGCCGGGCGACCCTCGAGCAGCGTCGGGTTGCCGAGTTCTCCCGTCGCGTCGGGAAGGAAGACGTGGTCGAGGTCGTCGAACCGCTTCGTGTCGAGCACCCACGTGTAGCGGCACGCGACGTCGATGATCTCCGCTCGATCGGCGAATGCTCGGAGATCCGGTGACGACGGCTCGGTCATCGGGACCAGCTCACACGATGGTCCAGCCGCCGTCGACGGCGATGTTCTGACCGGTGACGTAGCTCGCCGCGTCGCTGGCGAGGAATCGGATCACGTGGGCGATCTCGTCGGGCCGACCCGGGCGTCCGAGCGGCACGTTGGACGACCGCATCTTGGTGATCGGACCCATCAGGCCGGTCGGCGACGACGGGTCGGGCCAGAAGTGCTCGATCTCGCCGGCGTGCATCTTCGCGAGCGTCGGGACCGGTACGACGCCGGGGCTCACCGAGTTGACGCGAATGCCGTGCGGGGCGAGGTCGAGCGCCAAGCTGCGCGTGAAGTGGATGACCCCGGCCTTCGCCGTGTCGTATCCGGTCCCGAGGCAGGGCAGCAGACCGTCGACCGAGGCGACGTTGACGATGGCTCCCCCGTCGCCCTGCTCGACCATGCGCTCGGCGACCGGCTTCGCGCAGTGGAACACGCTGGCGAGGTTCACGTCGATCGAGCGCTGCCACGACTCGACCGGTTGGTCGAGGATGCTTCCGGCCTCGTGGTAGGAGCCGGCGTTGTTGACGAGCACGTCGATCCGGTCGTCCACGCCCGCCAACGCGGCCGCGCAGGCGTCGGCGTCGGTCACGTCGAGCTCGAGGGACGTGCCGCCGATGTCGGCGGCGACCTTCTCGGCGCCCTCGACGTCGATGTCGGCCACGACGACCGCGGCGCCACCCGCGGCGAACGTGCGGGCGATCGACTCCCCGATCCCGGTCGCAGCGCCGGTCACGACGACCGATCGACCGGCGACATCGAGCAGCGAACCCGTGTCGGTCGCGGTGTCGACAGCGTCACTCATCGCTCATGCTCCCTCGATGAATTCCTGGGCGCCGTGGTGGAAGATCGCGTCCTGGACCCGCTCGATCACGTTGGTCCAGAGCTGCATCGCACGCTCGCTCGACGAGTCGAGTGAACCGACGGCGAACACGGGGATCACCCACCCGTACATCACACCCACCCGGTAGTCCTGGAAGAACGTGTCGTAGTCGTAGCCTGACACGCCACTCGCGACCAGCGTGTCGTGATAGGCGTGCAGGAGATCGCTCTCGTGCGCCCGCCGATCGTCGATCGACAGGTTCTGGCCGAGGAAGTACCCCACGTCGGCCGACCCACCGCCGACGCTGATGGACTGCCAGTCGATGACGACCACGCCGCCGTCGGCACCGTCGTCGAAGAAGAGGTTGTCGGCGCGGTAGTCGAAGTGGACGAGCGTGTGCGGCATCGCCGCGAAGCGATCGAGCAGCAGCGGATGATTGCTGCCGTAGACGTCGGCGATCGGCGCCATCTCCGGGAGCAGAGCGTGATCGAACACCTGCTTGAAGCCGGGAAGCGAAGCGTTGTAGATCCCTTCGCCCGCCTTGTTGAGCGGGCCGTTGATCACGGGGATGAAGTCGGCCTTCTCGAGTCCCGCTGCGTTCCAGAAGCGAGCGTGATGTTTGGCCAGCCCGACGAGCGCCGCTTCGGCCTGCTCGGGCGACACGCCGGCGAGCTGGTCGCCGATCGTGAACCCCGAGAGGTCCTCGAGGAGGAGCATGTACCGCTCGGAGGCCGGATCGTCGGACACCTCACAGGTCACGTGGTACACCTCGGGCGTCCGCACCGGCGTCTCGATCGCGATGTGCTCGTAGAAGCGGTGCTCGCGTTCGAAGACCCGAGTCGGGTGCATCATCGCCTGCACCTCGGGGATCTGCGTCGCGAACTTGGCCACGATGCGATCGGGGCCCGATCCCCCGTCGTACGCGACCGACACCATGCCGACCTCACCCATGAACCCGACCCCTGCCGCCCCGGCGACGACATCGGCCGAGGCCACGCTGGTGGCGTCGTCGATCGTGCCCGAGCCCTGCAGGGCCTCGGTCAACCAGTCGGTGGTGATCTCACTGGTGGTCGTCGGGAGCGCTGTCATCCCGAGCACGGTAGGAATCGGCCGACGGCGCCCACGAACCGGGCGTCCGGCTCGTGTCAGGCACCGAGAGGGTCGGTCAGCGCATCTGCAGTGGGCCGCCGGGCGGCGGCGCGTCGTCGCCACCCGAGTCGGACGCGAGGTCGATCACGACGCCTCCGTCGCTCTCGCTCACCTCGTAGGTGCGCACGCCTTCCCAGGCCGGAGGTCCGGAGTGCGATCCGTCTCGCACGTCGAACGCCGCGCCGTGGAGCGGGCACGTGATCATCGTGCCGCGCAACCGCCCCTCGCTCAGCGGGGTGTCGGCGTGGCTGCAGTTGTCCTCGAGGCAGTACAGGGTCCCCTCGACCCGACAGACGACGACGCCGTACTCGCCGACCGACTCGAACGACCGCATCTGGCCGTCCTCGAGGTCGGAGAGATCGCCGAGCTCCGTGCGTTCGCCGTCACTCACCGCCTCGCTCACAGGGGATCCATCGACAGGTGCCGGTCGATCTGGTCGTGGAAGAACTTGATCCGGCGCTCCTGCCACGGCAGGTACTCACCGCGGAACCCACGCGAGCGAAGACCCTGCTGCTGCGTGGTCCAGATGGCGACGTCCTGGTCGATGCCGGGACCGGCCGACACGGTGTCGGGTGTGCCGACCTGGTGCTCGACCTGGTGGTCGATCGACACCCACTCGCGCATCGAGTTCGACCAGTACTCGCTGACCCCATCGGGGAACTGCGTGAGGTACCACATGTCGAAGATGCACTTCTGCGGATCGGTGGGGTGCGGCGTCCCGCGGAGCCAGATGCAGCCATCGGGCTTCATCGAGAACGAGAGGTTCGGGAACACCGTGTAGTGGTAGTTGTCGGTGAGCTGTTCGTCGGTGTACGCCGAGAAGTCGTAGCCCTTGTCGGCGCCCCTGCCCCGCTTGGCCTGCTGGAGGGCGAGACGGATCGACGGGAGATCGTCGAGGTATGGCCCGGGGTCGACCTCCCAGAACTCGAGGTCGGCCTTCAGCGACTGCAGGGTGCGATCGGGCTTGCCGCGGTACTGAGGTCCGGGTCCGCCACCGGGCATCAGCATGCGGGCGTGACCCGACGGGTAGAGATCGAACTGGCAGCCGGAGTGGTGCTCGTTCATCGAGGCGAGCGTCTGCGGATGGACGAACGGGAGGTGGTAGCTCTCGTTGAAGTTGTCCTGGACGCACTTCCAGTTCCAGTCACCCACGATCGTGACCCAATGGGTTCGCTTCATCGTCTCCATGCGGTACGGATCGAGGTGCTCGGCGACCGGGTCGAGCCAGTCCCGGAGCGGCGCTGCGTCGGGGTCCATGTTGAACCAGATGAAACCGGCCCACGTGTCGGACGGGATCTCGACGAGGTTCCGCTGCCCGCGCGGCGAGCTGCCCTGGAACTCGGGAAGGAAGTCGTCTTCGTCGTAGGCCCAGGTGCAGGTTCCACCGGTGTCGAATCGCCAGCCGTGATAGGCGCACTGGAACTCGCCGGTCGCGAGGTTGCCCTGCTCGGCCGTGACCAACCGGTTGCCGCGGTGCTGGCACACGTTGAAGAACGTGCGCACCTGGCCGTCGTCGCCGCGCACGGCAATGATCGAGTCGCGGCCGATCTCGTAGGTGACGTAGTCACCGGGCTCCGGGATCTGGTCGACGCGTCCGGCCACCTGCCACACGCGGGGCCAGAGACGGTCCCACTCGAGTTGGGCGAAACCCGGCGACCAGTACCGGTCACCGGTGATCGGGTTCGATGTGAGGGTCGGCTCGGCTGCTTTGTCGCGCGGCGTCGGTCGAACGGCGACGGGGTCGATCGTCGTCATGACCCGACCGTACTGCGCGGGCGGCTCGCTCGTCGGCCCGGCGGTTCTCCCTCCTGTCCGCTTCCGCCCTGTCCGCTTCCGCCCGGGCCAGATCCGGACACTGTCCGCTTCCGCCCGGGCCAGATCCGGACAGTGTCCGCTTCGACCCAGGTCACACGAGGAGGGCGTCGGTGACGACCTCGACCAGTGCCGGCCCGTCGTGGGCGAAGGCCGCAGCGAGAGCCTCGTCGAGCGCGGCGCGCTCGGTGACGCGGAATCCACGGACGCCGCAGAGTTCGGCGAAGGCAGCGAAGTCGGGGTTCTGCAGGCTCGTCTGCCACACATCGAGCTGAGCCGCGCGTTGCTCCTTCGAGATCTTGCCGAGCTCGCTGTTGTTCATGATCACGTGCGTGATGTTCATGCCGTACTTGGCGAGCGTCGTCAGCTCCATTGCGTACTGACCGAATCCGCCGTCGCCCGAGATGCCGATCACCGGCCGCTCGTCGCCGACCGCCGCCCAGGCCCCCATCGCCGCCGGTAGAGCGAATCCGATCGACCCGAGATACCCCGACATCAGCACGTCCTGCCCGCCGCTCACCTCGAAGTAGCGGCCGAAGCTGTACGTGTTGTTGCCCACGTCGACGGCGAGCACGGCATCGGTCGGCACGGTCCGGGTCATCGCGGCGAAGAGGGCCGCCGCACTGATCCCGGCGTCGTGATCGTCGTGCCGTCGAGACTGCTTCTCCTCGCGCCAGATCGCCCATCGCTCGGCGACCTCGGGCCGATGATCGACGCACTCGTGCCTATCGAGCGCCTCGAGCATCATGCGCGCAGTGACGGCGGCGTTGCCCTGGACCGGCACGTCGATCGAGTCGAACCGGCCGAGCGCCCACGGGTCGTCATCGACCTGGATCACCGGCTTGTAGGTGGCGATGCCGGTGTGGTTCGAGAAGCTCGCCCCGAACACGACCAGCAGGTCGGCCTCGTTCATGAACCAGCTGGCGATCGGGGTGCCCGACCGGCCGAGCACACCGCATCCGAGCGGGTGGTCGTCGGCGATCTGACCCTTCGCCTTGAACGTCGTCACGATGGGAGCACCGAGGTGCTCGGCGAGTTCGACGATGCCGTCCATCTCGTGACGCACGCCGGCACCGACGACGAACATCGGTCGCTTGGTCGTGCGGAGCCGATCGACGGCGGCAGCGAGCGCATCGGACGGTGGAGCGATCGCACGGTCGGCGACGCGTCCGTCGGGTCCGCCCGCGAGGCGGTCCGAGAGTGCCACCTGCGCCTCGTCGGGCAGGTTGATGTGACCGACTCCCCGTTCGACGATCGCGGTCTTGCACGCGAGCGTCATGAGCTCGGCGGCGTCGGAGTTGCTCTGCACCGACTGGCTGTAGAAGGCCGCGTCCGAGAACGACGGCTGGAGGTCGAGGTCCTGGAACGCGCCACGGCCCTTGTCCTTCGTGGGGACCTGACCGGAGATCGCGAGCATCGGCGCCCGGTCGACCTTGGCGTCGTACATCCCCGTGAGCATGTTGGTCGAGCCGGGTCCGGCGATTCCGAAGCACGCCCCGAGACCGGTCCGCCCGCCCGTCAACTTGCCGTACGCGCTCGCAGCGAACGCTGCTGCGCCCTCGTGGCGGACACCGAAGTAGCGCAGATCGCCCCGCTCCTCGGCCCGGCGCATCGCATCGGCGAACCCGAGGTTCGAGTGTCCGACGATGCCGAACACCGAGTCGACTCCCCAGGCGGTCATCGTCTCGACGAGCACATCGGACACCGTGCGGCCGTGCGGTTCGTCGTCGGGAACGTCGGCGTACACCCCGTCCTCGCGCACCTCGGTGGCGAAGCACGGGATGCCATCACCGTGGGCGCCCGGCGACTCGCCGGTCAGCGGGTCGTAGTCGTAGCCGTGCCACGGGCACCTCAGCCACGAGCGACCCTCGACCCCCGGTTCGATCGAACCTTCACCGAGCGGTCCGCCCTGATGGGGGCAGCGATTGTCGATCGCGCCGAACTCGCCGTCGGAGTTGGAGACCGCCAGCGAGCGCCGTCCGACGGTCACGGTGGTCACGCGCCCCTCGGGCAGATCGGCGGGATCGAGCAGGCGACGCCATGGCATGAGCGCCATTCTGGTGGCTCACCTCTCTGGTGGCTCGCTCGTCATCCGCTTCGCTTCCTCCACGCGACGTGTGCGGCTCGTCGCTGGCGCTTCCCTCGCCGCTCGTGCGAGGTGTCCGGATCTGGCCCGGGCACAGGCGGACAGTGTCCGGATCTGGCCCGGGCGGAAGCGGACAGTGTCCGGATCTGGCCCGGGCGGAAGCGGACAGTGTCCGGATCTGGCCCGGGCGGAAGCGGACAGTGTCGGCACGCCTCGGCGGGCGGCG
>JBCDAK010000060.1:0-23937 GCA_039185545.1 Actinomycetota bacterium | reverse complement strand
GGCGATTGCGTTCGTCATCATGCTGTGGCTGCGCGTGCCCCCGATCGTGCGGGTCCTCGTGCTCGTCGTGCCGTTCGCCATCGTCAACTGGTGGCTGCTTTCTCCGTACTTCATCGACGACGTGGTCGACGAGGACTTCTCCACGTCGATCGCCGAGCAGGCCCCGCTGATGGACGATCCGCCTGCGGCGCCCGCCGAACCGCCCGCCGAACCGGAGGCCGATCCGTCGGCCGACGCGGATCCGCCGGCGGCCGATGCCGCCGAAGTCGATGACTCGACCGCAGCGGAGCCCGACGAGGAGGCGACCGACGACCAGCCGGCCGCCGCAGAGCCTCCGCCGGAGACCGTTCCGCCCGAACCGACGGGGCCCGTGCTGCTCGGGCTCGGTCAGTTCGTCGGACTGGCCGGCCACGAGGGGACGGGCGACGCCGGGTTGTTCCGGAACCCCGACGGGTCGCTGATCCTCCGCTTCGAGAACTTCGACATCGAGAACGGTCCCGACCTCGAGGTGTACTGGGTGCCCGGTGCCGATCAGACCTCGCTGCCGGACGGGTCGATCCACCTCGGTGCGCTGAAGGGCAACATCGGCGACCAGAACTACGAACTGCCCGCCGGAACCGAACTCGCTCCAGGCCCGTACACGGCGCTCGTCTGGTGCGAGGCCTTCAGCGTCGAGTTCGTCGGCGCCACCATCACGATCTGATCACCTGTCCGCCTGCGCCCGGGCCGGAAGCGGACACTGTCCGGATCCGCCCGGGCCAGAAGCGGACACTGTCCGCTTTCGCCCAGGTCGGTGTGCGGCCGGGTCAGCTGCTCCAGAGTCGCTCGGCCATGACGCCGTTGCGGTGCTCGATCGCCTCCAATGCGTCGCACACGAGGTCCTCTCGATAACGACGGCCGAGGACCTGCACGCCGGCCGGTCGGTCCTCCACGAGGTCCATCCCGATCACGCCGGCCGGCAGGCCCAGGAAGTTCACACCGAAGGCGTGCATCGCTCGTTCGAGGACGTCGTTGACCGCCTCGAAGCTCCGGACGTCGAAGTCCCAGTCGTACATGGGTTGCGTCATGAACGGACAGAGCACCAGCGGGTGCTCGTCGAGGAACAGGTTCCACGCTCGCTGGATCCTCGTGCGGTCGCCGAGCGCCCACATGTAGCCGTCACGGTCGAGCAGCTGGCCCGCCTCGATCGTCCACTCGAGGAGCTGGCGGGTGTCGTCGCTGCCGAATCGATCGACCACGGGCCCGAGTCCGACCGCGAGTTCCGTCGACGCCGCGGCGAGCCATGAGCGGAATGCCTCCTCGATCGGCGGGGGAGCGACCTCGACCACGCGGTAGCCGGCGTCGCCGAGCTGCGACGCCGCGCGGTCGATGAGCGCGGCGATGCCCGGGTGTGGCGCATGTGGCCCCCAGTCGTGGCTGACCGCGACCGTGAGTGGAGCCGGCAGGTCGGGGCCGCACCACGGGACGGGTGGTGAATTCGGGTCACGCGCGTCGGGAGCGATCATCGCCTCGGTGGCGAGACGGACGTCGGCGACGGTCGGGGAGATCATCCCGATGCAGGAGATGGTCTGTGACAGCACTCCTCGCTCGGCCGACGACGACGGGTTGAAGGCGGGGACGCGGTTCGACGTCGGCTTGATCGTCGCCACGCCGCATCCGAACGCCGGAAACCGCAGCGACCCGCCGATGTCGCTTCCCTGGTGGAGAGGTCCGAAGCCCGCCGCAGCCGCTGCGCCCGCACCGCCCGACGAGCCGCCCGGCGACGCGTCCGGGTGCCACGGGTTGGCCGTGCGGCCGAACAGCGGGTTGAAGGTCGTTCCACGGATACCGAACTCGGGCAGGTTCGTTCGTCCGACCACGATCGCCCCGGCGCGTCGAAGGTTGCTCACGGCGGGCGCGTCCTCGGGTGCCAGCTTGTCGGCGAACGCGGCGACACCCGAGGTCGTCGGCTCGCCGGCGACGTCGAGGTTTCCCTTGATCGTGACGGGCACTCCGTGGAGCGGCCCGATCGGCCCGCCCGCCCGACGTCGTTCGTCGGCCTTCTCGGCGGCGGTACGTGCCCCGTCGTGGTCGACGCTCGTCAGCGCGTTGACGTCACCGTTGTGAGCGTCGATCCGTTCCAGCACCGACTCGACCACGTCGACAGACGTCAACTCGCCTCGGGCCATCATCGCGGCGGCGTCGGTCGCAGTCAGTCGCCAGGGCTCCATGCGGCGACGCTAGGAAAGTGGTCGCCCGACCTCGACGACGAGGTGGAGGTGTTCACCGCCGCGTCATCGCCGCGACACTCGGTTCCTCAGCTGCCCCCGGCGGGGCGCGTCGACGATCGCTCGACCATCCGCTGCAGGTGGGCGTCGGAGTCCATGTCGATGGCCGTTGCTCCGCCGTACTTCATGCGGCTGAAGCCGGGTTTGACCCCCGGCTGCAACGGCACGGTGAGTGTCAGCGTGTGAGTCCGGGGAATGAAGCACCGGGTGTCGTCGCAGGCCTGGTAGCGGACGACCACGTCGATCTCGATCGAGGGGTCGGACTCGTCCTTGAGTGCTCGGCCGAGGTCGGTGTTGGCGTAGACCGGGATCACGAAGTCGGTCTCGCCGCCCCAGACCTGGAGCGGGTGCTCGAGTCCCGGGAAGTCGAGGGGCTCGGTTGGTGGCGCCTCGATCGGCTCGCTGCGGAATCCGTCGGGCCCGTGCACGGTGATCTGTGTGGCCACCATTCCGTCCGGGACCGGCTCGCCGTACACGTGCAGTCCGTCGGGCATCTCGAATCGCACGACGAGCCGCCGGCGCGGCCCGACCCGGAGCACACCCCCGCCGCCGCGCAGGAACGCCGTGATCCGGATGCCGTCGTCTTCGGCGATCGACTCGATCGGCTCGTCGTCTCCCGGCTGGATCCGGCCGGCGAAGCTGTCGAGGATCGTCTCGATGCCCTCCCTGTTGGCGAGGTGACGATTGAAGAGCTTGTCGACGATGATCCCGTCCTCGCTCACGAGGAAGAACCCGGGGAACGGGATGCCGTAGAACGGCACGTCCTCGGGTTGGACGATCGTGTTGAGCACCCCGTACCGGCGGATGACCTGCGACTCGACGTCGGAGAGCAACGTGAACTCGACGCCTGATGCGCGCACGTAGTCGGCGATGGCCTCGGTGTCGTCGTAGCTGATCGCGTACAGCTCGATGTCTTGGTCACGGAGCCGGTGCAGTCCCTGGTGCAGCTCCACGAGCTGCGTGAGGCAGGGCGGTCACCACACCGCCGAGCGGTAGAAGAGCACCGCGGCCCGACGACCTGCGCGGTCGTGGTGGAACGTGACCGACTCGCCGAGGTGGTTCGGAAGCGTGAAGTCGGGTGCCGCTTCGCCGATCTGGAGACCCGGCGGGAAGTCGCCGGTGGGGACGACGCGCTGCGTGCTGGTGACCGGGAGCGGACCGGTGAATCCGTACTCGTCGGTGAACTGGTCGTCGCTCATGATTCAGCTCCCTGGTCGAGGGTTGAGGTACTCGGGATGCTGACAGATGTGATCGCCGATGGTCGACATGGCGTCGGCCAGTGCGGTGGTCTGCTCGGGGGTGAGCGGGTCGAAGATCAGACGTTGCACGTCCTCGACGTGGAGAGGGGCGATGGTCTCCAAACGGGTCATGCCGGCGTCGGTCAACGTGGCGTTCTTGGCTCGGCGGTCGTCGGGGTCGGCGGTGATCGCCACCTCGCCGCGCTCGACGAGCACCCGGATGCGATGCGTCAGTCGACTCTGTGACATGTCGGCGCCGTCGGCCAGTTCGCTCAGGCGAAGCGTTCGGTCGGGAGCCTCCGAGAGTGCGGCGAAGATCTGGTAGTGCACCGTCAGGAGGTCGTGGGCCTTGAGCGTGCGTTCGAACTCGGGGAAGGCTCGCGACACGATCGCCAGCAATCCTCTCCACGCGGTCTGTTGCGTCGCATCGAGCCACCGAGGCGCCGGCTCCGGAGCCGTGTCGTCGGTCATGCCTCGATCCTAGTAGTTGACATGTCAAGCATTTGGAGATAACTTGACGTGTCAAGTACACAGTTCCGTTGACGACAGCTCCGAGGTGCTGCGATGACCACCCCCACGACCACCACGACCACCACGACACCCACGACCACCGGTCCCACGTCGACCGGGTCCGTTCGGCCCGTCGATCGCGTCATCGCCGCGTCCCGCACCATCGAGGGCGGCGGCTTCGAGGTGTTCCGGCCGTTCCCCACGGCCGACCTCGACCTGCTCGATCCGTTCCTCCTCCTCGACGAGATGGCGCCCTCGCACCACGAACCGGGCGAGGCCATCGGAGCTCCGCCGCATCCACATCGGGGATTCGAGACGGTCACCTACGTCCTGCGAGGCGAGGTCGAACACCGCGACTCGGCCGGCAATCACGGGCTCATCGGCCCGGGTGACGTCCAGTGGATGACGGCCGGCGACGGCATCGTCCACTCCGAGATGCCGAGCGAGCGCATCCAGACCGAGGGAGGCGTCGGCCACGGACTCCAGCTGTGGGTCAACCTCCCGAGTTCACTCCGCCGGACCCAGCCTCGCTATCAGGCCCTTCCTGCAGACCGCATCAGCACTGCGGCCGGCCAGGGGTGGCGCGCCCATGTCGTCTCCGGTTCGTTCTTCGGCGTCGATGGTCCGGCCGACACGCACACGCCCGTCGGCGTCGTCCGACTCACGATCGAGCCGGGCGCCTCGGTGCGGATCCCGGTCGCCGACGGTGACACCGCCGCCGTCTACGCGTTCGAGGGCTCGGGTCGAGTCGGCGCTGGCGCCGACGCGCTCCCGACCAATCACCTGGGCGTCTTCGAACGCACCGACGGCGACATCGTGGTGTCGGTGCCCGACGACGAGGACCGACCACTCGACGCCCTCGTGCTCACCGGTGAGCCGATCGGTGAGCCGATCGCCCGATACGGACCGTTCGTGATGAACACACGGGCCGAGATCGAGGAGGCGATCGCCGACTTCCAGGCCGGCCGCATGGGCTCGATCCCCGCGGTCGGCGACGCCTGACGCGCCTGACCACCGCCCCGACATCGACCCCTCACCCCACCCCACAGGAGACCCACCCATGACCACGTCATCCGCCGCCGAGACCTCGCTTCCTGCGGGGACCTGGACGATCGATCCGTCGCAGACCTCGGTCACCGTCGCCGTGAAGAAGCTCGGCTTCATCAACGTCGAGGCGACCCTTGCGGTCGAGTCCGGCACGATCGAGATCGACGGGGACCAGCGTGTCGTCTCGGTGTCGGTCGTCGCCGACGCCGCGTCGTACACGAGCGGGAACCCCAAGCGTGACGACCACGTGCGCGGTTCCGACTTCCTCGATTCCGAGAGCCATCCTCACCTCGAGTTCGTCGCGGACCAGGTGGTCGCGAGCAGCGGGGGACACCGTGCGACCGGCACGGTGACGGTGAAGTCGGTGACGACACCGTTGACGCTCGACGTGTCCGACGTGTCGGTCGACGGATCGAGCGGGACGTTCGCCGCCACCGGAACCGTCGATCGGACCGCGGTCGGGGTCGACAAGTTCCCGACGTTCGTCATCGGTCGGACGCTGACCATCACCGTCGCGTGCACCGCTGCGTTGGCGACGGCGTGAGGGAGTCGATCGGCATGCGACTCCTCGCCATCCCCGCCACCAACAGTCCCGCCGGACTGAACCGACAGCTGGTCGACCACGCGATTCGCCGGGTCGGCGGCACGCTCGCCGCCGAGTCCAGTCTCGACGTCGACGCCGAGGTCGTCGACCTCAACGACTACGAGATGCCCATCTACAGCCAGGCTCGTGAAGCCGATGGCGGTGTTCCGCAGCCGGCGCACCAGCTCTACGAGAAGATCGGATCGGCCGACGCACTCATCGTCTCGTTCGCCGAGCACAACGGCTCGTACTCGTCGGCGTGGAAGAACGTCTACGACTGGATGTCCCGCATCAACTCGGCCGTGTACCAGGGCACCCCCGTGGCCATGTTCGCGGCCACACCCGGGCCGCGCGGCGGTGCCGGTGTGCTGGGTTCGGCCACACTCACCGCTCCGTTCTTCGGTGCCGAACTCGTCGGGAGCCTCGGTGTGCCGACGTTCTTCGACAACTTCGACTCTGACGCCGGGACGCTCACCGACCCCGACCTGCAGGCGCAACTCGACGAGGTGCTGGCCAGCCTGCTCGCAGCAGCCTCGGGGTCGGCCGGCTGAGCCGAACGGGTCAGTCCTCGCGGGGCGCGGCGTCGGGCCCCGGCGGCGCCGACGGGAGCGACACGGTGAACGTCGACCCGCGGCCCACCTCGCTCGCCACGTCGACCGTGCCGCCGTGGGCCTGCACGAGGGCGGCCACGATGGCGAGACCGAGGCCGGACCCCCCGGTGGCGCGGCCGCGATGCTCGTCGACCCGACGGAATCGATCGAAGATCGTGTCGATCGAGTCCTGGGGGATGCCCTCGCCCGTGTCGGTCACCGTGACGGTGACGTGCGGACCATCGCCGGCGGACTCGTCGACGTGAACGGTCACCGAGCCGTCGGCAGGTGTGTGCCGAAGCGCGTTGTCGATGAGGTTGCCGAGGACCTGACGAAGTCGGCGGTCATCGGCGAGGGCGCGGCCCGAGCCGGCCGTCGAGAGGTTGACGTCCTGACGTCGGGCCCGCGCCTCGTGAGCCACCGCCACGTCACGAGCGAGTGATCCGACCTCGGTCGGCCGGAGGTCCATCGGCAGCTCACCGGCATCGGTCAGGGTGAGGACCTGGAGATCGTCGACCAGGTGGCTCAGCTGATCGAGTTCCTCCCCGACCGACTCGAACCACGCTTCGTCGTGCGGCATCAGCCCGTCCTGCGCGGCGTCGACGTGGCCTCGCAGGTTCTGGAGCGGGCTCCGGAGTTCGTGGGCCACATCGCTCGTCCACCGGCGGCGACGTTCGTCGTCGAGCTCGAGTGAGCCGGCCATCGAGTTGAAGGTGCGGGCGAGGTCGGCGAGTTCGGTCGCACCCGACTCGGGCACCCGGGTCTCGAGCTCCCCGTCGCCGAGGTGCTGAGCGCCGGCGCGGAGCGCACCGATCGGGGCGAGCACCGGGCGCAGCGCCAGCGCCATCGCTGCGATCGCGCCGACGATCACCAGGGTCGCCATCACGATGAGACGCGTGTCCGGCCCGTTCTGCCCGAGGATCGATGAGGCGTCGTCGTCTCCGGCGCCGACGAACACGAAGGCCGACGGGGCGACCCGATCGAGGGTGAGGCCGTCGTCGATGCACTCGCCGAGCAGCTCGTCGTCGAGGAACCCGTCGTCGGGGAACTCATCGTCGGGGAACTCATCGTCGAGGAACTCGTCGTCGACGGGCTCGTCGTCCGCCACGAAGCGGAGCTCGAGCTCGCACTCCTCTTCGATCTTCTCGAACGTCCTCTCGCGCAGATCGCTCGACTCGATGCGGCCGGTCGGCTGGGACGGGAGCGGCGCGTCCGGGTCGGAGTCGGCGAGAACGCGGCCGGATGCGTCGATGATGGCGATCCGCTCGTCGGCTCGGTCGGACAGATCGGTGACGAAGGGCTCGACCTCGTCCCAGGATGCTTCGTCGATGGCGAACTCGGTGAGCTCGGCGATGATCGAGTTCTGCGTGTCGAGGTCGCGGTCGAGGGCTCGGCGGAGATCGTCGCTGGCCACCTGCTGTGCGATGAGTGCGGTCGCCGACACCGCGACGGCGGCCACGACGGCGGCCACCAGCAGCAGGCGAGATCGGAGACTCGCGAACATCACCCGTCCTCGGCGAAGGCGTAGCCGATGCCCTTCACGGTCAGGACGTGTGCCGGTCTCGCCGGGTCGGCCTCCACCTTCCGCCGGAGGTTGGCGATGTGGACGTCGACGGTTCGTTCGAGGAGGTCCGCGTCGAACCCGAAGGCGGTGTCGATGAGCTGTCGCCGCGTGAACGCCCGGCCGGGATCGTCGGCGAGTGCCACCAGCAGCGCGTACTCCTTCGGTGTCAGGTCGATCGTGGATCCCGCGACGCGGATCCGGGCACGCCGCCGGTCGATCTCGAGGTCGCCCCGGGCGGTGACCTCACCGGCTGGTGTCGCGGCCTGTCCCGACCGTCGGAGGATCACCCGGATCCGGGCCACGAGTTCTCGGGGGCTGAACGGCTTGGTCAGGTAGTCGTCGGCGCCGAGGTCGAGTCCCAGGAGCACGTCGTCTTCGGTCGAACGAGCGGTGACGAAAACGATCGGGATGTCGGTCTCGAAGCGGAGGACGCGGCACACATCGTGACCGTCGACGCCCGGCATCATCACGTCGAGCACGACGAGGTCGGGATGCAGCCGACGCGCCTCGTCGAGTGCCTGGCGTCCGTCGCCGACGGTCACCACGTGATGACCTTCGTGTTCGAGGTACCGACGGATGACGTCGATCTGTTTGGGATCGTCCTCGGCCACGAGGATGCGTGCCATCGAAGCTCCTGTCGTCGCGCGCCGGTGCACCGGGCCGGTGGCCCGGTGCACGCTATTGCGCAGTCGCGGATGAACCGGCTCAGACGTCGGCGTCGTCCTCCTCGTCATCGGCCGTCTCGTCGTCCTCGTCCTCGTCGTCCCCGTCGAGGTCATCGAGATCGTCGTCCTCGTCGAGGTCGTCCTCGTCGTCGAACTTCTCGTCGCCGTCGATCCGCTCGAGCACCTCGCGTGCGGCGGGATCGGACTCGTCGAACTCGGGCCACTCGACACCGGTGACCGGTTCGCGCTCGAGCGTGTAGGCGACGCCGGCATCGTCGAGTGCCGTCGCGAGCTCGGCTGCCTCGGCGGTCTCCTCGTCGATGATCTCCTGCTGCTCGTCCGCCGGCAGTTCGGCGAACTCGTCGGCCCAGGCGGCCTCGATCTCGGCCTTCTCCTCCTCGGTGAGGTCGTCCCACTCGTCGTCTCGTGCGTCGTCGTGGTCGCAGTCCTCGTCCTCGTCGCTCTCGTCGCCGTCGTCGAACTCGTCGTCCGTGTCGTCGACCTCCGTGTCCTCGTCCGCAGGGGCGTCGTCGAGTTCGTCACCCATCTCGTCGTCCGGTTCGACCTCCTCCGTTTCGAGGTCGTCGACTTCGATCTCTTCGACGGGAACCGGTTCGGAGGGCTCGTCGGGGCTCGCGCCGGCGAGGCCGGCTCCGGCTCCCGCCACCAGAGCGGCGGTGGCGGTGGCAGCGAGTGCGATCTTGACGTTGCGGGGGGTGAAGCGTCGTGTGGTCATGTCTGTCTCGTCCTTTCGTGACGTGTTTCGGGGTCGGCTGCATCGTCGGGCGCCGATGTTCAGGACGGACGAAGGTCGTGTTGGATCGACGTGGAATCGGGCTTCATGCGGTCTTCACGAATCGGGTCCTACGTTTCGGCGCATGTCCGCCCGACACCCCTCTGTCGTCCGCACCCGTCGTCGGACCGCGGGGCTCCTCGGAGCCGCCATGGCGATCGCCGCCTGCTCGTCCGACGACGGCGCGACGCCGCCGGAGCGCTCGCCGGCCGTCGACGACGGGACGGCTGCCCGCACCGTCGACCCGGACGACGACCTGGACATCGACGACGACCCGGACATCGACGATGACCTCGACATCGACGACGACCTCGACATCGACGACGACCCGGACGACGACGACCTCGACATCGACGGACCCGATGGCGACGACGAGCCCGACATGGGCGACGGTTCCGAGGACGTCGGATCGCCGCCTCGAACCATCGAGCCCGTCGAACTCGATGCCTCGCCCGACGAGGAGTGGTTCACGACCGGGTTCCTCGAGTTCCCGATGCAGTGGAACGACGACCCCGACATCGACTCGGGCTTCTCGATGCACGTCGCCGCGTGGCCCTTCCAGCAGACCTACCCCGGACCCGAGTACCAGTCGGGTCTCCCCGGTACGTGGATGTTCCCCGAGAGCGGTGTCGAACTCGAGGACTCGTACTCGACCATCGAGGGCGGCCTCGGCTGGTGGCGCGACACCCGCTTCGCCACCGAGACGCCGAAGTTCATCATGGGAGGTGTCGCCCGCGACTTCGTGCAATGGGCCAACGGCCCTGGGGCCGGCGGCGGGTACGCCGACGTCGACCTGCGCGACTGGGACGAACCGCAGGGCAAGTACGGAGTCGCCCAGCTGAGCCCGAACGTCCTGTGGGCGCCCGACGGGCTCAATCTCGCACCGGGAACGAACGGTGGACTCTTCGGCTACGGATACCACCCGCTCCCGCTCGTGGAGGAGCAGCCGACGACGGCCGGGCGGGACGTCGTCACCGGCGACAACAGCTGGACGCTGTTCCTCGACACGGCCAACTTCCGCGGGCCGGTCACGTTCTTCGTGCCGAACTTCTTCTCCCAGCCGGCGCTCGACGATCCCGCCGCCGAAGGAGTGTTCTTCGACACGAGCCGCACCGGCGCCAACCAGCCGATCGCCATGGAGACCCAGGTCATCCCCGCAGCCTCGGAGGTCGACGAGACCGGGACGCGATATGCCCGGATCACCCCGATGCAGTTCCCGGCAAACGGCGGCGACGATCGGTCGTCGATCATCGTCGCCGACGTCTCCGTGCACGGGGCCGAGGCGTTGGCCGACGACGTGGAGGAGTGGTTCGACGGGGGAGCGGCGCCCGACGGGACGTTCGACGCGACCGAGTCCGAGACGAACCTCTTCGAGCCGATCGACGCCGCCGACGCGTCGACGTACTCGATCGTCTACGACGACATCGACGGCGAGGAGGAGCACCCCATCGACTGGTCGGCGCTGACCGACGTCGACACCAGCGACCCGACGGTGTTCCGGTACCGGTGGAATCTCGACGTCGTCGAGCGGGACGGCGAGCGGTTCGTGCTCCCGGAGTACTACGTCCTCGACGGGTCCTCGGGCGAGCCGCGCTGGACACCTGTCCCCGAGGCCGAGGTCCCCGAGTCGACCGGGCTGCTCGACCACGAGTTCGACGAACTCGGCGAACGAGCCGACGACGAGCCGTACACGACACCGCTCGACGATCCGACCGGTTGGGCGGCCGCAGCGGTCGATCCGTGGACGTCACCCGGGCCGGTCGCCGGCCCGTTCGAGGCCGAGCTCGGCGACGGCAGCGTCGTCACCTACCACTGGTACCGGTTCGTCGATCAACCGTCGATCCGTTTCTGGGGGTTCGACACCGACCAGCTCGACCGGATGCAGGAACGGGTCGAGGCGATCCACCGCGAGTGGGGCCCCGAGGGCCGGTACCTGCCGACTCCCGACGTCGGAGAACTGGCGGCCCTCGACCCGGCGGTCCTCGTGTCTCCGCCCGCCGGGCTCGAGGTCGGGTACGTCCCCATCGTCACCCGCCAGGAGATTGGTGACTGATTCGGCGCGGCGACGGTCATCCGGTGACGTGCGCTCGAACCTCCTCGAGGAGTGCGTAGACGTCGGCCTGGTCGAACGACATCGTCCAGAACGACTCGCTGAACGCAGCGGCGATGACGACGCCGTGCGCCGGCGAGTACTGAACGGTCACCGAGCCCCCGTTGTGGCCATAGGACACCGGAGTCATCGTTCCGTCCCCGCTCGATCGGCACGGGCAGATCGGAAACGTGCCGAGCCCGGAGGAGAGCCGCTCGTCGATCGTCGTCATCTGGTCCAGCATCGCTTCCGACAGCACGCGGCCGTCCCGGTACAGCGCTTCTCCCCAGGTCGCGAGATCGTCGACCGTCGAGACGACGCCGCCGGCGCTGCCGCCGGTCCATCCTGCGGTCGGGGTCGGGTCGAGCACGGTCGCAGCGAGTGCAGCGGGTGCGATGACGTACTCGTCGATGAGAGCATCGAACGAACGTCCGGTCGCCGCTTCGGCGAGGAGACCGAGCGCGAGGAAGCCGCTGTTCGAGTAGCCGGGTTCGGTGCCGGGCGCCCACTGCAGCGGCGTGGACAACGAGGCCGCGACCGCCTCTTCGGGCGTGAGAGCGGCCCCCGCGTCGTAGGTCGCGGTCTCCTGGTACGGAGCGAGACCGCTCGAATGGTCGAGCAGCTGGCGGACCGTGACCGCCTCGCCGCCGGGGATCGGACCGACACCCGGGATCTCGCGCAGCGGTCGGTCGAGTTCGAGCCGACCCTCCTCCACGAGTCGGAGCACCACTGCCGACGTCATCGTCTTGGTGACGGACGTGATCGGGCGTGCGGTCTCGGTCGACATCGGTGACCCGTCTCCGTCGGTGCCGAGCTCGGCGACGAACCGTCGGCCGTCCGGCAGCGCCACCGCCATGGCGACACCGGAGATGCCGGTGTCGGATCGCCATGCCTCGGTGAGGGAGGCGAGCGACTCCTCGGTGGCCGCAGATCCGTCGGGGCGGCGGACCTCCCGTACGGTCTCGGTGGTCGCTCCCGGGGCGGTGGCCGCGGCTGCGGGGTCGGGACGCCCCGACGGCGGGGGTGGCAGGGCCACGCCGCCGGCTGACTCTTCGCGCGCCGACGCGGTACCGCCTGCCTCGCTGATCGGCAGCACGGTCGCCGTGATGATCAGCGCCGCCGCACCTCCGGCGAGGAGCGAGGCGATGCTGACGCGACGCCCTCGGTGGGGAGACGCGGAGCGACCTCTCGATCGATCGCGGCGCGTCGGCCAAACCTGTGCAGGACGACGGGATGCGATGTCCTCGATCCACCCGGTCGCGGTCACGGCGAGGGCCGTGAGAACGAGCGTCAGAAGGATCACGATCGTCGGCGACCGATCGACGCCGAGCTGCTCGATCAACAGGTAGGCGCCCACGATGGCCGGGCTGTGCCACAGGTAGATCGACATCGCGCGGCGCGTCATCCAGGCCACCACGCTCGACACCACGGTCAGATCGAGCGCTCGATCGATCAGCGGCCGAGCGAGGAACGCCACGGCGATCCACCCGGTTCCCGCGGCGAGCAGCGTCGGGTAGCTGTGATTGATCACGCCGTCGTCGGACGGTGCGAGCTGCCACATCACCGCGGTTGCAGCGCTCGCGATCAGCGTCCACTCGACGAGATCGCGACGCTGGAGGCGGTCGAACGCGCCGTCTCGGTGGGCGAATCCGAGCACCACGAAGAGCCCGTAGGTGCCCAGGTCACCGACGATCCAGACCAGGTGTCCGGGCCCGGCGTCGAGCCGCTCGCCGGCGATCTGCGCGATGGTCAGCGCGCCGAGTCCGACCGGCGCGACGCCGAAGCCGAAGCGGCGCCACGCCGCCACCAGGAGGGGCGACAGCAGGAGGATCCAGAGGTAGGCGCGCAGGTACCAGAGAGGGCTCGATGCCCATCCGGCTTCCCACTCCGATGCACTCGGGTCGACGACGGGGACCGCCCACGTCATCAGCTGTTCCGGGCTCCAGCCGGTTCTCGACGAGGGCGACACCAGGTGGCCGATCGACAGGAACGTCAGGACGACCGCTCCGAACATCCAGAACGGGACGAGCAGGCGCCGCAACCTCGAGGCGAGGACCTGGCGGGTGGAGCGACGTTCGTACGATCCGAACAGAAGCGAGCCGGCGATGAAGAACATCAGCGGCATCGTGGTGATCACCCACGTGATCGTCGGTTCGCCGAACGCGTGCCAGGTGGCGACTCTGACGAGGGCGATCGCTCTGAGCGCGTCGAGGAACCGATCCCGTTGTCCGGGCGTCTTCCCACTCATCAGAGGCTCACGATCTCGACGTCGTCGAACGACACCGATGACAGCGAGGTGGACAGTCCCACCCGGCCGTCGCCGACAGGACCGAACTCGCCGACCGCCGCGTCGTCGATGACGACGAGGGTCCGGTCGGCGCGAACCTCGACCGTGAGTCGGTGGGTGGCGGTCGTGTCGAAGTCACCCCCCGTGGCCACTCCGCCGACGTACCGGTACTGGCCGGACCCTTCGTCGTAGGTGCCCCAGCGGATGAATCGACCGCCGTCGGTGAAGTCGACGAGCGTCGCTCCGCGTCGTGAGCCTGCGACCGGCTGGCCGATGACGAGTCCGCCTCCGAGCGACTCTCCGATCGCGGTGAGATCGACCGAGACGGCGTACTCCGGTGGCACCTCGACGGCGGACTGTGCGATGAAGTCGTAGCCGGTCGCATCGGTCTGTCGGTAGGTGCCGTCGGTGGCCACCCACGTTCCGGACAGTGGCGTCCACCCGGGGGCGCCGCCGTCGAAGGCTTCGCGAAGGATCGCGCCGACTTCGTCGACTTCGACGGGCGGAGTGTCGTCCATCGACGTCGATGTGTTCGACGTGGGGATCTCCGAGGACATCGCCGACTCGTCGGTGTCCGGATCGTCTCCGGGTAGGCGGGTGGAGCCCGACGCCTCATCAACCGTGGGGACCGCCGTGGGGGTGACACACACCGGGTCGTTCGGGGACATCACCTCGACGGCGTCGCCGATGACGACCGGGACGCCCGAGACCGGTGCACCATCGACGCCGACATCGTCGACCCCGACATCGTCGACCCCGACATCGTCGACCCCGACATCGCCGAGCCCGGCGACGCCGTCCACGGCCAGGTCGACGACGTCGAACCGGTCGCCGTCCGATGCGCCGTCGACGCGCGCAGGTGTGGTCGATGTCGTCGGAGCAGCGTCGCCGATGCCGGGCGGCTCGTCGCGGTCGACCGGAGCGCCGAGGTCGCCTCCGATCTCGTCGACGACGTCGACGGCGATCGACGTCGTCTCGAGCGAGACGAGTCGGGGATCTGCGTCGGGTCCACCATCGCGGGGTGGAGCTCCGAGAACCGTTGAGCCCACGGCGAGGGCGGCGAGTCCGACGAGGAGAACGGCGCGAACCCGGGAGTCGGGGAGCTGTCGAAGTGGTCGCACGGCTGAGTCCTGTCTGTCGATGAACCTGACGACAGGACTGTGGGCCTCGCACATCAGCGGGCCCCGAGGATCAGATCAGCTTTGGATCAACTGGCAGGTTTCGGCCGCGGGAGGGTCAGGGACACCAGGGTGTGGTGTCCGTCGCTCTGCACGTCCAGCTCTCCGCCCGCGACGTCGAGAAGCCGGTGGGCGAGCGACAGTCCCACACCGAGTCCCGCGGTCGGGCCCGCCGACACGAAGGGTTCGAGCGCCGTGTGAGCGATCTCGACGGGGACACCGGGACCGAAGTCGCGCACGTCGAGCCGGACGGAGGTCGATTCGACGACGAGCTCGACCTCGACGGTGCCGGGTCCCGCATGCGTCGTGGCATTCGACATCACGGCGTCGGCCGCCCGGCGCAATCGGCGCCAATCGAGCTGCACCGACTGCTGGTCGGGCGTGGACACAGTGGGTACGACCAGCTGGGCTCGTCGTGCGGCGGGCCGAATCCACGTGGCGACGAGCTGGTCGAGCCAGGTCGTCGGGTCGGCCGGCCTCGCGTCGGCGGGCACCGGCGCACCCTCGGCTGCGGCCAGCTCGACCAGACCGTCGAGAAGCTCGGAGAGCTCGCCGGCGTGGCGGCGGATCTCGTCGAGCCGGCGGCGGTCCTCGTCGACCAGGCGCGATCGTTCGACGAGTTCGAGGAGTCCGAGCACGTTGTGGAGCGGCGTCTTCAGCTCGTGGCCGAGCTCGGCGAGGAAGCGCTCCTTCGCCTGAGCAGCCACGGTGGTCGCCTCCAGCGTCTCGGCGAGCTCAGCCGTTCGCTCCTGCACTCGTTGCTCGAGTCCCTGATTGGCGTGCCACAGGTCGCGAAGGCCGTCCTCGGCGATGCGTTCGGCTTCGCGGCGAGCGCGTCGCTCTCGCTCGACCCGCCGCTCGAGTCGTGCGATGCGGTCACGGAGTCCGTCGACGTCGGCCGAGTCCGTGGCGCCGCTGCCGTCGGGGCTGGGCGTTCCGGTCATCCGGACTCGACGACGCGCAGCAGACAGACATCGTCACGCCGATGGATGCAGGAGTCGTGGCGCACCTCGACCGACGCTCCGAACCAGTTCGCACACCCCACGATGAGGCCGTCGGCGAGAGCGCAGAGCCCCCGCTCCGACGAGTACTCGAGCACCATCTCCGGCCCGTCGTCGATGACCCGGAACCGGGGCACCTGGGCCCCTGGATACAGCTTCAAGACCTCGGGGTGGATGATGTCGTCGAGGGACAGGAGCACGGCGCGCCACCCGTCGTACCCCGCGATCACGTCCGGCTCGCGCGCGGCGAGGTGCGCGAATCCATCGCGGCCCGCCAGTCTGACCGTCTCGTCGACGGAGAGGTCGGCCATCTCGGCGACCTCACCGACGATTCCGACGAGCTCACCGTCGTCGTAGTTGCCGAGCGATGTGTAGGCGCCGGAGGCTCCGCAGTTCTCGATCGCATCGTCCCACGCGTCGGCGTCGAGCACGTCGGTCACGACGTCCTCGACCACGTTGAACAGCAGGCCCTTCATCGGGTCGCTCCCGATCGGCGAGCGAGCGCCGTCACGATCGACCCTCGTCGACCCACTGCTCGAGCTCGATCCTCGCCGCCCGCGCCAGCTCGTGGATGTCGTTCCGTCGTTCGGGACTGCGCTCGGCCTCTCGGCACGCGTCGGCGAGCTCGGTCGCCCCGAGGAGCGCCGCACTCGACTTGAGCGCGTGCGCCTGACGTGCTGCGGCGGTGTCGTCGGACCCTGCGATGTCGGCACTGCGCGCATCGAGCTCGTCGAGGAACGAGCCGACGAGCTGTTCGACTGTCGAGCGGTCGGCGAGTTCCTCGACGAGCTCGTCGAGAGCCGACCTGTCGATCGCAGGTTGGTGGACCGTCGCAGCCACCACGGCGTCGGCTGTCTCCGTCCCGAGGCTGCCTCCGGGGTCGTGGGGCGCCGACGAGGCGGCGGTCCGATCCGTGAGCACGGTGGTGAGGACGTCTCGCAGCCGGTCGAGGCCGACCGGCTTCGGCAGAAAGGCGTTCATACCTGCGTCGAGGCACGCTCGTTCATCTGCTGCGGTCGAGCTCGCGGTCACACCGATCACCGGAACCGACCAGCCGCGGCGACGGATCTCGCGGGTCGCGTCGCGACCGTTCATTCCCGGGAGCTGGTGGTCCATGAGGACCACATCGACGGTCTCGGACTCGAGGGTGAGGAGGCCGTCCTCGGCGCTGCTCACGATGAGACACTCGTGACCCAGACGGGTGAGCTGAGCGCGCGCGAGGTCCTGGTTGACCGGCGTGTCCTCGACGACGAGAACCACGGCATGGGGTGCCGTGGGGGAGGAGGGCGCAACGGGGGTGCCTGCGTCGGACGCCGTCTCGAGCAGCGGCAGACGCACGGTGAAGGTCGTGCCGACTCCCGGTCGGCCGGACACTGCGATCCCGCCGGACATCGCCTCGACGAGACGGTGCACGATGGTGAGGCCGAGACCTGCACCCCTGCGACCGCCACCGCTCGGGAGTGTGGTGAAGGCCTCGAACACCCGATCGGCGTCGTCGGGCGCGATGCCGGGACCGGTGTCGACGACGGCCGCGACGAGCGTGTCACCGTCGCGTCGTACGTCGATGGTGACCGAGCCGCGTTCGGTGAACTTCACGGCGTTCCCCAGCAGGTTGCCGAGGATCTGCTGCACACGTGCACCGTCGGCCGTCAACGTGTGTGGGATGTCGTCGGCGACTCGCACCCCGACCTCCAACCGGTCGCCAGCGGCCGACTGCGCCGTCCGGACGACGTCGTCGAGAAGGTCGCGCACGTCGACGGATCCCGGGCGCAGACGGAACTCACCGACCTCGAATCGAGCCGTGTCGAGGAGGTCGTCGGCGACGTCGGCCAACCGGGTCAGTTGGCGCTGCAACGCGACCGCGAGGTCGTGTTGTTCGCTGGTCAGGTGCCGATCGGAGGCGAGGAGTTCGGCCATCCCGGTCATCGCGTGCAACGGGTTGCGCAGCTCGTGGCTGACCGTGGCGATGAGGTTGCTGCGCCGGTCTGCCTCGGCCACGGCATCGTCCGCCTGGGCCTCGACCGCACGTCGGTCGGCTCGCTCCCGGGTCACGTTGCGGCTGGTGACCACGATCCCTCGAAGGTCCGGATCGTCGAGCAGGTTCGTCGCCGTCACCTCGAGGGTCTCGATCCGCCGGTCGGCGCCGATGACGCGAAAGTCTCCGGTCACCTCGCGGCCGGGCTCGCTCAGGACGTCGTCGCGCATGGCCAGGACCCGCGCTGCGTCCTCGGGGACCAGGACGTCGAAGATCGTGCGGTCCTCCCAGAACTCCTCCGGGTACCCCAGTGTCGCCCGGTAGCGACCTGACGTCTCGACGACGTGACCGTCGGCATCGATGAGCGTCAGCGTTCCCGCCGAGTGTTCGAGCAGCTTGCGGATGCGGACGTCGTCGACCTTGGGTCGCAGTGCCACCGGCTCGACGCTGGCGATCATGCCGACGCACTCCTGGCCGTGGTGGATCGATCGAATCGTCAGATCGGCATCGAACTCGGTGTGGTCGGCACGCCGGAAGTGCTTGACGGTCTGGAACCTGCTGATCTCGCCGGACACGAGTTGCTGGAGATAACTCGCCGTCCACTCGAGGTCTTCGGGTCGGGAGAGGTCGCTGACGCGCAGCTCGGCCTCGGGATCGTGACCGAACAGCTCGTAGAACCGCCGGTTGGCATAGATGACGCTGCCCTCCACGTCGGAGAGCGACAACGACGTCGGTGCGTCGTCGAACGCCTCGAGCAGGAGGGCGTTGCGGTCTGGCGCCACGAGTTCGAGTCTCGTCGACCCGGCGTGGCGGGCGTCGGATCGTGATCGTCGAACGGCCGGCCTCATCCGGTCACCACCGCACGTCGTGACTGGTGTGCGGTGCGCCGCTCGACGGTCACCACGGCGAGGAGGGTCGCCATCGCGACCACCTGGAGCCAGCTCATGGAGATGAGATCGGTCGCGAACAGGGCCAACACGAGCGCCTGCACGATTCCGCCCGCGATCAGCAATGCTCCCGGCCGCCGTTCGCCACGCGCGGCCGCAAGCGATGCTCGGACGTTCGCGACGGAGAAGAGCGAGGTGGCGAGTGCGTAGGGGAGGAACAGACGCGCTGCCTGTTCGTACCCGTCACCGAGGACGAGCGGGGTCACCGTCGGTGCTGCCACGGCGATGCCACCGGTGACGACGGCCGACACCGCGGCGACGATCCGGGTCGCTCGTCGCTCGATCGACCGGCCGACGTCGTCACCCACCATCGGGAATGCCGCCGTCACGACCGACCATGACAGAAAGAAGATCGCCCGCCCGACGAGCGCGACGACGGCGTGAACTCCCGCCGAGTCCGCGTCGAGCAGGATCTTCGCGAGCACCACGTCGCCGTTGTTGATCAGGATCTGGCCGAGCAGGAGGAGGGACGCCGCCTGCGTCGCGTCTCGATCCTGTGTCGACCACCGCCGTTGCTCGACACGTGGTGCGTCGTCCGCCGGCCGTCCGACCGCGGCTCGCGCGATCGCCCACGAGGCCAGGAACGAGAGTGAGATGCCGGCGCTGGCGCCGACGACGCCGGCCCCGGCGGCCACGAGCGTGAGCGCGCCGATCAATCGGACGGCGGCCTCCACCAGAAGCGTCGATGCGAGGGCACCGAATCGCAGACACCCCTGGAGGACGCCGCGCTCGACCGACTGAGCGAGGTACCAGGGGAGCCCGAGCGCGAGGACGACGTACGGAACCGCGGACGCACTCGACGTCAGTTCCCGGACGACCGGGGCGCCGGCGACACCGATGACCGCGAGCGCCATGCCCGTCCACCAGGCGCGCCGGACCAGCGGAACACGCACGGTCGCGACGTCACCTTCGGCATCGCTGATCCTCTTCGCCGCAACCAGCTGCAGCGTGACCGCAACCGCGGTGATGGCGAGGAGCAGCGTCACGACGAGGTTCGCGTCGCCGAACTCCGCCGGCTCGAGCCATCGGGCGAGAACGAGGTTCAGCCCGTAGTTCGCCACCGATGCGACCAGCGTGGCGGTGCCCACGACGGCAGCAGCCCGCCCCAGTGACGGCCGGGATGTCGGCCGCCGGTCGGTGTCGGATCGCTCGCTCGGTTCGTGATCGGCCAGGTCGGCGGCGGGCGCCGGTGTCGCCGAGGTTCGTGGCGTCACGACGATCACGCGGCCACGGTGGTGAACCGACAGAGTCCGATCTGATCGAGCAGACGATGTGCATCGCCCGTGCGCGGGGCGACGATGTGGACGTCGCCGGCCAGCCGCCGAGCTTGTCGTTGGTGGTAGAGGAGCACCGAGCCGACGGACGGGTGGATGTCCTCGGCGGAGCTGAGGTCGACGACGACCTGCGGTCGGACCATCGTGGTCGCAGGTGTGAGCCGGCCGTCCAGGTCGTACGAGGTCTCCGGTCCGAGCCGTCCACCCAGTGTGATGACGGTCATGTCAGGCCGCCTCGGGGAACGGAGCGACGGGCGTGCAGGCGGCGGCGACCCGCTCATGACCCGTCACGTCGGCGGTCACGGCGAGGGCGACCGACGCGTCGGCCAGTCGCAACGACACCTCGGCGGTGAGCCGCTCCATCGCTTTCAGGGCCGCGAGATCGATCATCTCGACGCAGTGGGCGTCGGCGATCACTCGGCCTGTCGGCTCGGCGAGCTCGACGAGTTTCGCGACCAGGGCGTCGATCCGATGCACGTCGATGCGGCGTGGCAGCTCCATGGTCGCCGTCAGGGGCGGCAGAGGGAGGACGTCGACGTGGTCGAGGCGAGCGGCATCGCTGCCGGAAAGGGCGTGTTCGGCGATGAAGGACATGGCTGCTCCTTGTTGGTCAAGAGGTCGATGGTGGATCGGTGGGTCGGTCAGTGGACGGGCCGGCGTGGGGTCCGGTCGCGAACCCCGTGACTCAGCGCCGTCCATCGTCGCCGCACGACGTCAGTGGCGGATCCGGCCGTGATCAGGTTTCGATCAGGCCGCAGGTCGCCGCGGTCGGGTTCAGGCGGCGAGCGCCTCGGCGTGGGCGACGTGCCAGTCGGCGATGTGCTCGAGTGGGAGGGAGCATGCAGCGGCGAAGTTGCGCGCTCCCATGCGCCGGCGTGTCTCCGGATCGTCGAGGAGCCGGTGGATCGCCGCCGCGAGGCTGCCGACGTCGCCGGGTGTGAACGCTTCGGCCTCGAAGCCCTCGCGCTCGATCAGGTCGACGAAGTCGCCCAGATGCGGCACCACCGCCGCTCGCGCGTACGAACCGGTCTGGTGGAGGGGGCCGCTGCTTCCGGTCGTCGAGGTGTACGGGAACACCACGACGTTCGCGTCGAGGAACAGCGCTGCGACGTCCTCCTCGGCGACGTATCCGGTGAACCGCAGGCCGCGAACGTCGGTGTTCGCCTTCTCGATTCCAGCGAGGTAGCCAGGAGCGTTCGGGCTGTCGGTGCCGGCGATCACGCACTCGACGTCGAGGCCGCGGTCGAGGAGCTCGCGATGCGCGGCCACGAGGTCCTCGACCCGCTTGTAGGTCCCGAACTTGCCGAATGCGAGGATCGTGAACGGGCTGTCGTCGGTCTCGCCGAGCGGCTCGCTCGCGGGGTCGAACGTGCCGTGCGGGGTGAGGAACACGTTCGTCGCCCCGTACCGACCGCGGAGGATGTCGACGTACTCGGGCATCGTCGTCACGACGGTGTCGGCGGTGAGAACGACGCGAGTCATCAGCCGGCCGATCGAGCGGAGGACCCGGTTGACGACCGGGCTCGATCCGTATCCGGCCTGGTTCAGGTCGACCGTGTCGACCACGTTGTGGAGGAGGACGATGCTCTTCGCCGACGTGGCCGCACGGACCAGCGCCGGCGCACAGAGGCCGAGCGCCGCAGCGACCTTGCCCGAGCCGAAGCTCGTGAAGTGGAGATTGAAGTACACGACGTCCGGTCGCTCGCGTCGCACATGTCGAACGATCCGAGGCAGCGAGAGGATCGAGTCGAACGTCCACGCACCGACGTGGCGGACGCCCTCGCGGTCGTCGGGCAGACCGTGCGCGTCGTCGGCCAGGACGACCAGGTCCGACACTTCGGGCTTCGCAGCGAGCTGGTTCACGAAGTGCTGGCCGTACTCGGTGAGTGTCGCCGTCGACGGTGGCACCGCCGTGACCACGGCGAGACGAACCCGGGTGTCGAGATCGCTCGCCGAGCGACGGCGGTAGCCGCCGGCCAGAGCCCGGAGGCGGATCGCCGCGACGTCGCGCACGAACTGCAGTGCGACGTGGAGCGGTCGGACCGTCGACCCGGGAGCGTCGATCCACTCGACTCCGACCTCGTCCACACGGAGCCCCGTGCGAGCGGCCAGGAACAGCAACTCGGCGTCGAAGCTGAAGCCGTCGATGCGTCCGGCACCGAAGAGATCCACCGCTGCAGCTCGCGTGAACAGCTTGAAGCCGCACTGCGTGTCGGCGACCTCGAGGCCGAGTCCGAGTCGTGTGATCCGGCGCCATCCCCAGCTCAGGACGCGGCGGAGCCCCGGTTTCGACTCCTCGACGGCGTCGCCGACCCCTCGGGATCCGATGGCCACATCGGCGCCGTCGGCGAGACGGTTGCGCAATGCACCGATCTCGCAGATGGGGGTCGACATGTCGGCGTCGGTGAACAGGATCTGGTCGCCCAGCGCCGCTCGGACGCCGTCGCGCACGGCAGCCCCCTTCCCGCGGTTGATCCCGGGATCGAGCACGACCACGTTCCGCATCCCCAGTTCGCGGACGATGCGTGGCGTTCCATCGGTCGAGCCGTCGTCGGACACGATGATCTCGAACTCGAGCTGGTGCGCCGACAGCTCGGCGGCGACGGACACGATCGTCGGAACGATGCGCGCCCGCTCGTTGTACGCCGGGATGACGACCGAGAGGTCGGGGCTGAGCGAGGCCGGAGTCGTGCGCCAGCGATGGAAGTCGAGGAGAGTCATGCGTCGATCGTGACGAAGGCGTCTCAAACGCTGATCCCGCTCAGATCAAGATCGGATCAGCCGTCCCCGTTGATGGACCGACGACATCAGACGTCGCCGGTTGCGGTGATCGCTCGGACGCGCCACGCACCGGCGTCGGTCACCATCACGGCCCTCGACCGGTCCACGCGGCCGTCCGAGCGCGACGCACGGACCTCGAGGACCACGATCTGACCGTCGAGGCTGACGAACTCGACGGTCAGTTCGTACGTGGCCGCTGCGGGCGCCCGGACCGAACCCGCCGAGACACCCTCGTACCGGTCGAGGGCGCGTCGCCGAGCCCCGTCGACGAACCACGTACCGATCCCGGAGAGATCCCCGCCGGCGGCCCGCCGCAGCGCGTTCTGGGAACGGATCCACGACGAGCCGAGAGCGTCCCGACTGGCCTGGTCGATCGGGCGGACCAGGTCGGGTGCGTCGATCGACCAGGCCACGTCGCCGAGCCTCAGATCGTCGCCCTGGAATGCACCCGCGGGATCCGCACCGTTCCCGGTCTCCGTCACGGCCAACGAGAGAAGACCGAGCGTCGAGGCGCCGAGCGCGACGAGCGACACCGTCGCCACGACGGCGATCCACCTCTTGGCGGTCGTCATGCTGGCCGTGCGGCTCACCGCCCGACCTCGCTCGTCACACCCAACACCTCGACCGTCAGGCCTCCGGTGGAGTGGACGGGGCCGCGAGCGAAACCACCGACCGTGATCAGCCGGCGTTCGCTGTCGCCGCCGCGGATGACCACCTCCGTCCCGTCGGGGACCAGTGCGCCATCGGGACGCGTGATCGGCCCGATCTCGATCCGGTCCGATCCGACCGATCGGACGATCTCGACGGGAACGGAACCGACGGCCGGCTCCGCCGTCAGAACGAGTTCGGGGCTCGAGACCGGTCCGGAGGTCGCGCCGAGCCGGATCTCGCCGGGGGCGCGTGGAGCGATGAGATCGAAGCGAGCAACGCCTCCGACGGTCGTGGCGGTCGACGTGCCGAGGCCGTCGGGAGACTCGACCGTCAGCCGCACGGCCCGCCCGTCGGGAACCACGTTGCCGCGGGCATCGGTGAGCACCGTCGTGGCGATCTCGTAGCGGGTGCGCCCGTCGGCACCGATCGGTGCCGACGGGCGCACCCGCTACGAGATCGCCACGACGGTGCTCACCGATGCCCGCGGCAACGTGGTT
>JBCDAK010000059.1:0-24565 GCA_039185545.1 Actinomycetota bacterium | reverse complement strand
GTCGACGCTCGGACTCGTCGAGGACGGCGCCACACACGTCGGGATCGCCTCCGACCACACCATCGAGAGCTTTCGCAACGACCTGTACGCCGGCTACAAGACGAGCGAGGGGATGGACCCCGTGATCTTGAACCAGATCCCGGTGATGGAGCAGGCGCTCGCCGCACTCGGGTTCACGGTGTGGGCGATGGAGAGCCACGAGGCCGACGATGCGTTGGCGGCCGCGGCGGTGGTGGCCGATGCCGACGAGCGGGTCGAGCAGGTGCTGATCGTGACACCCGACAAGGACCTGGGTCAGTGCGTCCGCGGTGATCGCGTCGTGCAGTTCGATCGTCGCAAGCGCGAGATCATCGACGAGGCGGCCGTGATCGAGAAGTTCGGCATCGGACCCGACTCGATCCCCGATTACCTCGGCCTCGTGGGCGACACCGCCGACGGCTTCCCCGGCCTTCCGGGATGGGGTGCGAAGTCGGCGGCCTCGGTGCTCGCCGCGTACGGCCACATCGAGGACATCCCCGACGCAGCGGGCAAGTGGGACGTGCCCGGCCTGCGGGGTGCCGCCAAGCTGTCGGCGACCCTGCAGGACCAGCTCGAGGATGCGTACCTCTTCCGGAAGATCGCCACGGTCGACACCGATCTCGACGTCGGTTCGGTCGACGACTGGTCGTGGACCCCGCCGTCCGAGGCCGACGCCCGCCCGGCCCTCGAGGCCGTCCTCGGCGACCTCGACACGTCCACCATCCACCGCCAACTCTCGCGATTGCGGAGCTGAGCGCCGGTAGAGTCGCGTCCGGTGGTGACCGGGTCCTGTGCGACGGGCGCCCGTGAACCAGGTCAGGACCGGGAGGTAGCAGCCTTCATCGGCATCGTCCGTGCGCCGCAGATCGCCTGGTCACCACCACCCAACAATCGGCGGTCCGCCGTCGGGAGGAGTGCGAGAGCGGCCGAATCGGCACGCTTGGAAAGCGTGTGACCTTCACGGGTCCGTGGGTTCGAATCCCACCTCCTCCGCCAGATGGATCGCTCGATCCGACGTGCCGACCCCATGGCGATCGCGCTCGACGAGGCGCGTGCCGCGGTCGACCACCACGACGTTCCGGTCGGTGCCGTGGTCGTGGGTCCCGATGGTTCGCTCATCGCCGCTCGTCACAACGAGCGCGAACTGACCGGTGACCCCACTGCGCATGCCGAGGTCCTCGCCATTCGTGACGCGGCGGCGGTGGTGGGGTCGTGGCGACTCGACGAGTGCACGCTCTACGTCACGCTCGAACCCTGTGCGATGTGCGCGGGAGCACTCGTCAGCTGCCGGATGGGGCGGTTGGTCTATGCGGCGCTCGATCCGAAGGCCGGCGCCGTCGACAGCCACTTCGGGCTGCTCGGCGGTGCGCCCCTCAATCACGCCGTCGTCGTCGAGCGCGACGAGACGTCGGCCGAGGAGGCCGGCGAACTCCTCCGAGCGTTCTTCCGCGCTCGGCGGTGAACGGACGGCCTCGAGGGGTCAGGGTCGACGCAGGCTACCGATGAGTCGGCGGAGCGCTTTGGACCGCCCAGATCCTCCTCCGTCGCCCACGCCAGGATCGACCTCGACGGCGCCTGCTGCTGCCGCCTCGGCTTCGGCCTCCATGCGGGCGTAGATCACCTCGGCGCGCATGTCGGGGGTCGGTGGGGCGAACGGCGATCCGGCGGCGGCCGGGTGCGACAGCGGGGACGTCGCGGCGGCGTCGGCGCTACCTGGAGCGCGTCGGGCGGATCCGTCGATCAGCGACAGCACGCCGCCCGGGGGGGTGTTGACGACCTCGATGGCGTCGAGGGCGCGTCGGACGGCGTGCGCAACCGTGTCGGGCACGGCGGCGTCCGGTGCCGGGAGGTCGGCGAGGTGGACGGGTCCGGTCGGTGCGGGAAGACCTCCGCCGGTGGGCTGTGCGCCGCCGGCCGGCGGCGTCGATGCGCCAGCCGGAGTGGAGGCCGGCCCGGCGCCCTGCGTGGAAGGAGGCGGCACGGCCGGAGACGTCGGTGCGGGCGCAGGCGATCCAGCCGGTGTCGTCGGTCCGGGCGGCGCTGGGGAGGACGGCGCGGTCTCGTCGGCCTGGTTCGTCGGTCGGTCGGCCGGGCGGCGCAGCATCTCGTCGGCGGTCGCCGAGGTGCGCTCGTCGACCGCGTGGGCGGCACGCCGATTCGAACGTTCTGCACGGCGAGCGGTGCGGTCGAGTCGGAGCCGGGGCAGCGTCGTCCGCTTGATGATCGACCGCTTGGTCGACGGGGTCTCGCGGGTGCGGGTGCGAGTCCGAGTGAGCGTGGAGAGCTCGCCGTCCCAATCGACCCGCCCACCGGCCGCGTCGGCAGCGGGGATGTCGTCGAGGTCGAGTGGACGGTTGACGCGCACCGGGTGGTCGATCCCGATCCGGGAGAACCACGTGCGGATGCCCGCCGGATGGTGGCGGTACGCGGTCGTGGTCGCGGTCGCCACGACATCGCTGACCAGGGAGGCGATGGCCCGGGCGGTCGAGCGCTCGATCTCCACGAGGACGGCTCCCCGGTCGATGCTCTCGTCGAGCTCGAACATCCGGCCGAGGTGATCGACGTCGCCGACCGACACGGACGATCGGCGCAGCTGAGCCTCGTCGATCGTGCCGGCGTCGACGAGTTGCCGGCCGAGCGGCGGATCGTCGGCCCGCCCGGCCCAGTACACGTCGCCGCCGTCGAGGTACACGATGACCGCGGGTGAGTCCTCGAACACCAACTCGCCGGTGAACGCGCCGCGGCGTGCGGCATCGAGCGTTCGCCACGCCGCCTGCGGGCGGTCGCGCACGGCGGCGCTGTACTTCGGAAAGGGCAGTGACGGATCGATGGGATCGACCTCGATCGGCCGACGCGTCTGCGTCGAGGAACTCGACGGCGACACCTCGAACGTCGTCACGCGGTCACCGCCTCGAGCGGACGTTCGGCGTCGTCGTCGGCCGCAGCCGTCTCGTCATCGTCGGACTCGTCGTCGTCGGACTCGTCGTCCTCCATCCGCTCGAGCAGCGTCGTGAGGATCTCGATCACGACCTCGCGGCCCGAGTCCTCGTCGATGAGCTGGCAGGGGATCACGCGGGCGACGTCGGTCGCACCGAGCGAGCGGGCGATCTTCTCGGCCTCGTCCTGGTCGTCGCAGCGGTTGACGGCGACGACCGCCGGCACTCGGAGGTCGGCGAGCAGCGACCGGAGCTCGACCCCGGCCGACGGATGGGTCTCGCGGGCTTCGGCGTTGACGACGAACGTCACGATGTCGACGTCACCCTTCAGGATGTTCGTCATGAACCGGAACCGCGGCTGGCCCGGGGTTCCGAAGATCAGCAGGCGGATCGCATCGTCCTCGATCGCGTAGGTGCCGAAGTCCATCGCCACGGTCGTGGCGTCCTTGACCTCCGACTCGTCGCCGCTGGTGACCACGTCGGTCGAGACCACCGGGGTCTGCGAGACCGACTGGATCAGCGACGTCTTGCCCGCGGCGAACGGGCCGGTCACCAGGATCTTGAAGACGTGGTCCGTCACGAACGGCGAGCCCCGGTGAGCAGGGCGACCCGCGACCGGACGAACGCGCGGAGCCGGGATTGGTCGACGGTGCGTTCGGCCACCATCGCGAGGACCAGGTACTCGCCGATCGGCCACAGCAGCAGCAGACCCTCGTCGTGGTCGACCACGAGCTGACGGAGCTCGTTCCCACCACCGATCGTCATGAGCTGGCGAGCGAGGCCGGTCGCTGCGGCGAGCATCGCTGCGTGGGCCGCATCGTCCTCCATGTTCGACGACGACGCAATCGCGAACCCGTCGACCGATGCGAGGACGGCGCCTGCGGCACCGGTCACGACGGCCGTCAGTTCGTCGAGGACGTCCGCCGGGGTCTCCGGTGCCGGTCGAACGGTACCGGGCGGTGGCGGCGGCGGCCGGAAGGGAGACGGCGCCGCGGCCCGAGTTTGTTCCACCACGCTCATACGCAAGGTGATCGGTCGATCCGGACGAGATCTTGAGTCTTGATCGCGGCCGGATTCGCGCCCGCTCGACCACGGACGGTGACCGCGTCGGCGGGTTGCCCCGTCGCCGACCGTCGCTAACGTGGAGAACGGAAGGCTGCCAGAGCGGACGAATGGGACGGCCTCGAAAGCCGTTGAGGCGCCTCGCGTCTCCGTGGGTTCGAATCCCACGCCTTCCGCCAGCAGATGTCGGGTGGTGCCAGTGCACTACCCGACATCTCCGCGTTCGGAGCGGGATGAGGAGACGAGAGGTCTCGCTCCGAGGACTACCGTGCGCGCGTGCTCGGGCCGACCATCGAGAGACTCCGATCGGCGGCGCTCGAGTCGCACGACGCCGCCGGGTACTTCGCCGCCATGTATGCACGGGTCACCGACCGCGTGCAGACAGCGATCGACGAGGGTCGGTTCGGCGACGGAATCGGGATGGCCCGGTTCGCCACGGTGTTCGCCGACTGGTACCTGGGACCTCGGGACGGCTCGCGCCGGCGGCCGACGTGCTGGACCGCCGCCGACGACGTGAGTGGAGACCGTCGTCTGCTGATCGTCCAACACCTCCTGCTGGGCATCAACGCGCACGTCAATCACGACCTCCCGCAGGTGGTGGTCGAGCTGGCAGGCGGCGATGTCGAGCTCGAGTCGCTGCGCTCGGACTTCGACGCGATCAACGACATCCTGGCCGAGACCCAGCCCGCCATCCTGCGCGACCTGGGTCGCGTTGCGGGATGGACACAGATTGCGATCTCGTCGGGCGGTGGGCGTGTGTTCGGGTTCTCACTCGGCCGCGCTCGGGCCCAAGCGTGGGAGGCGGCTCGACGGCTCCACGGTCTCGACCCCGACGCACGTGCCGCCGACGCCGACGAACTCGATCGACTCGTCGCAGTGCTCGCCCACGTCGTTGCGAGTCCGAGCGCACCGATCCAATGGCTGCTCACGATCCCGCGCTGGCTCGAGCACGACGACCCGCAGGTCGTGACGAGGCGCCTGCTCGGCCACCTCGCCTGAACCCGCCGGCTCACCGGCGGTCAGGAGCAGACGGTGCCCTCGGCGGGGGGTTCGAGCCAGATGAGCTGGTCGTGCACGATGTCATTGATGCACGATCCCGATCGGTAGGCCGTATGCCGATTCGCCTCGACGGTGACCAAGACGCCCTCCTCGAGCGCGTCGGCCATCGCCGCACTCGACTCGATCGGCGTCGTCGGGTCACCCGTGGTGCCGATGACCACGATCGGGCCGGCTCCCTCACCGGTGATCTCGGCCCGGGGCGCCGCCGACGGTTCGAGGAAGCCGCACGTGTACGAACCGGTCGTGTACGGGAACAGCCGAGACTCGGGATCGAACAACTCGAGCGCCCGCTCATCGGCCTCCTCCGGGGTCCGGCGCTCGGCCTCGTCGGCACACGTGATCATCTGGAACGACTCGAGCAGGTTCCCGTAGGTGCCGTCGTCCGACCGGCGGAAGTAGCCGTCGCGCAGTGCGAGGAGTCCGGCGCCATCACCGTCGGCTGCGTCGGCGAGCGCCCGTTCGAGTGCCGGCCACGAGGTGTCGGAGTACATCGCCTGGATCACGCCGGTCAGCGCGACCTCGAGGTTGACCGGCGGCCGACCGTCGGAGCCCGGCACAGGGTTCTCGTCGATCGACGCGAGCAACGCGTCGAACGACGTCTCGGCGTCGCCCTCGTTGTGGAACACGCAGTCGTCGTCGGCGCTGCACGCGGCGAGGAACGTGGCGAGCGACCGGTCGAAGCCGGCTCGCTGTTCGCGCGCTGGGTCGAGCGAGTCGGCGTCGGGGTGTGCTGCGCCGTCGAACACGGCCGAACGCACCGTCGACCCGAACAGCGACGCCCACACGCCGCCGAGCTCCGACCCGTAGCTGTACCCGAAGTAGCTGACCTGGTCCTCGCCGAGCGCCTGGCGGATGGCGTCCATGTCGCGAGCCGAGTTGGTCGTGCCGAGGTGCGGCAGCACGTCGCCCATGGCCTCGTCGCAGGCGGCGGCGTACTCCTCGGCCAGCGTGAGCAGCGCGGCTCGCTCGGCGTCGTCGTCGGGGGTGATGTCGGTCGACGCATAGAAACGGTCGTATTCGATGTCAGCGATGCAGTCGACGCCTGCGGAGCGTCCGGTTCCGCGGGGGTCCCACGCGACGATGTCGAACCGATCGACGAGTTCGGACTCGAGCCAGCTGTTCGGATTCACCGCCATGCCGCTCGCCGACACTCCCGGCCCGCCGTTGTTGACGAGCAGCGGCCCGATTCTCTGGTCGTCGTCCGCTCGGTGGCGCACGACCCACAGTTCGATCGTCTCGCCGAACGGATCGGAGTAGTCGAGCGGCACGGTGAGGAACCCGCTCTCGACGCTGCCGCCGCGATCCTCCCACTCGATCGAGTAGTCGCGTTCGACCGGCTCCGGCAGGGTCGTGGGCACCGGATCGTCGTCGACCGGTGCGGCGGTGGTGCTGGGCGGATCGGTCGTCGGCGTTGCGGTGGTGTCGGGGGCCGGCTGTGTCGCTCGGGTCTCGGGTGGTGTCCCCTCGCGGCCGTCGTCGCCGCTGCACGATGCCGCGAGGAGCGTGACGGCCACCCACGCCGCGACCCGTCCTCTCACGCGGTCAGGCTACTGACGCCGAGTTCGTCCGCCGGGTCGCCCATGCCACTCGGCAGGACAGCATCTCGCTGCTCACGTCAGCGCATCCTCTCGGAATGGCGGGATGTGCTGACGTGAGTGGACGTCGGCCCGGGCCGCGTCAGCGCATCCTCGCGGAACGGCGGGATGTGCTGACGTGAACGGGAGGGACGAGGGAGCGCCTGTCACCAGCGCCGCGTCATCGCATCCTCCGGGAATGGCGGGATGTGCTGACGTGAGTGGATGTCGGCTCGGGCCGTGTTGGCGCATCCTCGCGGAACGGCGGGATGTGCTGACGTGAACGGGAGGGACGAGGGAGCGCCTGTCACCAGCGCCGCGTCAGCGCATCCTCTCGGAATGGCGGGATGTGCTGACGTGAGTGGACGTCGGCTCGGGCCGTGTCAGCGCATCCTCCCGGAACGGCGGGATGAGCTGACGAGAAACGTCCCGGCATACTCGAATCGTGAGGATGCCGCCATCGCGGATGATGCCGCGTGACTCCGATGCCGTCCGCGGCGTCGAACTCGCCGACGGGACGCTGCGCCGCGTCTGGTCGTTCGCGCAGCCGTACCGCGGCACGATCGTCGTGTTCCTCGTGGCGATCCTCGCGGCCGCACTCCTCGCGCTCGTCCCGCCGTTCGTCGTCCGCGAGATCCTCGACGACGCGATCCCGAACGAGGACCGTGGCCGGATCGCGCTTCTCGCCGGCATCGCCGTCCTCGCCGCGCTCGGTGACGCGGCGCTCGCCATCCTCCAGAGATGGTGCTCGTCACGGGTCGGCGAAGGCCTCATCTACGACTTGCGCGGGTCGCTGTTCGCCAAGGTCCAGCGCCTGCCGATCGCGTTCTTCACCCGGACGCCCACCGGCTCGATCACCTCACGTCTGAACAACGACGTGATCGGTGCGCAGACCGCTGTGACGAGCACGCTCGGCAGCGTCGTGAGCAACGTGATCGTGCTCGTCACCACGCTCGCCGCGATGTTCGCCCTCGAATGGCGGCTCACGCTCCTGACGCTCGTCGTGCTCCCGCTGTTCATCGTGCCGGCGCGACGTGTCGGTCGTCGACTGCAGGACATCTCGCGTGAGCAGATGGGCCACAACGCGGCGATGAACACCCAGATGACCGAGCGCTTCAATGTGTCGGGCGCACTGCTCGTGAAGCTGTTCGGGTCGGGCGGGCGCGAACTCGGCGCGTTCGAGAAGCGGTCGGCGGGCGTGCGCGACACCGGGATCCGCGCCGCGATGTACGGCCGCGTCTTCTTCGTGGCCCTCGGTCTCGTCGGGGCCGTGGGCACGGCTGCGATCTACGGCGTCGGCGCGTTCATGGTCGTCGACGGCGACATCACAGCAGGCACCCTCGTGGCGCTCGCCGCGCTCGTGACCCGCGTGTACCAGCCGCTCACGGGACTGACGAACGCCCGCGTCGACCTGATGACGTCGATGGTCAGTTTCGAGCGCGTCTTCGAGGTCCTCGATGCGCCCGAGGCGATCCGCGAGAAGCCGGGCGCGGTCGACCTCGTCGACGCACGGGGCGAGATCGAGTTCGACGACGTCGTGTTCCGGTACCCACCCGCGGCCGAGACGGCGATCGATTCGATGGAGCAGAACGCCGGACTCGGCGGAGACGGCGATCCCGACGTCGACGTGCTGACCGGGCTGTCGCTGCGCGTCCGGCCCGGTGAGACGGTGGCCCTCGTCGGCGCGTCCGGTGCCGGCAAGTCGACGACCGTGTCGCTCGTGCCGCGTCTCTACGACGTCACCCGAGGCGCGGTCCGTGTCGACGGTTTCGACGTCCGGGATCTCACGCTCGACACGCTGCGTCGATCGATCGGGGTCGTGTCGCAGGATCCCCACATGTTCCACGAGTCGATCGGCGACAACCTCCGGTACGCCGCTCCCGACGCATCACTCGACCGTCTCGTCGACGCGGCGAGTGCGGCTCGGATCCACGACACGATCGCTGCTCTTCCCGATGGCTACGACACGATCGTCGGTGAGCGCGGTTACCGGCTGTCGGGGGGCGAGAAGCAGCGGCTCGCCATCGCCCGCCTCCTGCTGAAGGACCCGGCGATCATGATCCTCGACGAGGCGACCAGTCATCTCGACAACGACAACGAGGCGCACATCCAGGAAGCCCTCGAGCACGCGCTCGAGGGTCGGACCGCGCTCGTGATCGCCCATCGACTGTCGACGATCCGGTCCGCCGATCGCATCGCCTTCCTCGAGAAGGGCCGCATCGTCGAGCTCGGGACGCACGACGAACTCGTGGCGCGGGGCGGCAAGTACGCCGATCAGCTCGCGGCGGGAGAACTCCTCCGAACGAGCTGATCGGTCGCCACCGGCGGGCTCAGTCGATCCGCTCCCAGTCGTACGAGATGCGGGCCTGGCCGCCGTTCTCGTAGAAGTGCAGTTCGAGCTGCACCTGGCAGTGGTCCTCGATCTCGACCTCCGCCGTCCGGGTGCGGTAGCCGTGGTCCGACCAGTCGTTGATGACTCGTGTGCCGTTGACCCACAGCCGGGTTCCGTCGTCGCCACCGACCGTGAACCGGTAGGTGCCAGGTTCGGGGAAGTTGAACGTCCGGGTCCACTCGATGGAGAACTGGTTGTTCCCCAGCGACGGCTGGTCGGGGGAGCCGTTACCCCAGTTCGTGTTCAGGGCCGACTCGTCCTCGAAGCGACTGAACTGCTCGTTCGACAGAGCCGTGCCGTCGTGATAGCGACCGAACCACTGGTCGTCGTCGGCTGCGCAGGGGAGATCTCCGACCCGCTGCCAGTCGAGGAACACCTGAGCGGTGCCGACCCCTTCGTAGTGCTCGGTTCGGATCTGGTGGGTCCCGGCGGTGAGCACGACGTCGACCGTGTCCGTCTGGAACGCCTGATCGCTCCAGCGGTCGTAGACCAGGGCACCGTCGACCCACAGTCGCTGTCCGTCGTTCGCGCCGACCGTGAACCGGTAGGTGCCGGCCTCCGCGAAGTCGACCGCCTTCTCGTACCGGACCGAGAAGTTGTTCCCGCCGGTACCCGCGGGTCCACCGGCGCCCCAGTCCTCGTCGACCGACGACCGGCAGGCGTAGTCGATCGGGTCACCGGTCAGTTCGGTGTTGTCCCAGTAGCTGACCGCCCATTGCGACGGATCGGCGCACGGCGTCGGACCCGGAATGGTCGTGGTCGTCGTCGTGGTGGTCGTGGTCGTGGTGCTCGACGACGCCGGCACCGTGGTGGTCGTCGTCGTGGTCGTGGGTGCCACCGTCGTCGTGGTCGTGGTCGTCGTGGGTGCGGTCGTGGTGGTCGGCGCCGTCGTGCCGGAGCCGCCACCGGTCCATCCGCCGGTCGAGCCGTCGGGGTCGATCACCCAGCTGTTGATGGCGTACTGGCCGACCGAGTTCACCTGGAACACGGCGACCGACCGGGCCGTCTTGCCGTCGATCGTCGCCTCGGCCTCGAGTTCCACCCGCCGCAGGAGCGGGGAGGCGTCGACGCCGACGTACCAGTCCTCCGGAGCCGCGGGCATGGCCGACACGTCGAGGTCGAGGCGCGAGGTGACCACGCCGCCGTCGATGTGGAACGAATAGGCGCCGTCGTCGGCGGCCACAGCGAACTCGCCCTGCGGGACGAAGACGAGGCCGTCGGCCTGGAACGTGTTGGCGTGCGTTCCGCCGCGGAAGTCGATGTCGACCAACCGGCTCGAACCGTCCGCCGAGTTGTTCAGGCCTGTGTACGAGACGACCTGTGCGAGATCGTTGGTGATCGAGTAGGACGACGCCGCCTGCAGGATGCGGTCGCCGTCGCTGTCGATGCCGGTCACGACCTGGTCCTCCGGGATCACTCGAACGGCGTCGTCGACCGCGGCGGTCTGGACCGTCCGGATCGCGACACCTTCGCTTCCGCGCGTCGATGGCGTGGAGATCCGGCGATTCACGTACAGCTCGCCGTCCCCGAGATCGATCCGGGCGTCACCGTCGAGCAGGAAGGTGGCGCCGAGGCCGGTCACGCTCGACGCCTCGTTCGCCTTCGTGTCGTCGTCGAGGAGCACGGTCGAGTCGACCTCGCAGCCGAGCTGACGGCCCTGCCCGGCCACGACCGTCGCACCGTTCGTGATCGTCATCGGTTGCGACAGGTGGTAGAGACCCGACGGCAGGTAGTAGTTCGCGTCCTGGTCGAACACGAGGGCAGCGTCGTGGCGGCCCGGGAACACGACGAAACACGGTCGGCCGTCGTCGCCGGTGCCGAAGTCCCGGGGGACGAACGCCGGACGACGGTTGGCCGGGATGTTCGGAAGCGCCGGGTACGTCCAGTCGGTGCCGCCGTCGCGGACGCCCGCCCGTTCGGTCCATTCGAGGTCGGTGCAGACGAGCGAGTTCGAGTGTGCTTGGCCGGTGTGGTCGGTCGCGTTGTCCGGCAGGTAGGCCCGCACCGCCGCGTCGTCACAGGTCACCGGTCCCAGGTCGGTGGTGTAGCGCGGCCCGCCGAGCCGGGTCATCAGGATCTCGCTCGCCGCTCCGCCTGTCTGATTGCCGATGAGGACGTCGTCGCCGCGGCGCTCGGTCGGCAGGGTGAGGAGCGTCACGTCGCCGCCGGCGATGAACGCGTTGCCCTCGATGACCTTGTACGGCGCCGGGTAGCCGCCGAGAGCGCCGGGTTCGGCGCCGACCACCGGTTGAGCAGCGCCGTCCCGGTTGACCGTGATGAGCGCGAACGCGTCGCCGCCTTCACGGAAGTAGTTGTTCGACAGCTCGGCAGCCGGTCCGATCGAGCAGTTGACGACCGCGGTCACCTCTTCGGTCGTCCCCGGGTTGAAGGTGAACGTCTCGGTGTTCTGGAAGCAGTCGGCGACGCCCCGGTCGCGCTGGAACTGGATCGCCATCCGCATCGCCGATCGGACGGCCTCGACGCGAGCGTTCCGCTCGTTGATCGGGGGACGGTTCTGCATCACGGTCGAGGCGAACGTGAGTGTCGCGCCGACGGTGAGTCCGATGATGAGGAAGAAGATGAGGACGAGCGGGAGGATCGACCCGTCGTCGCGCCGTGCACGCTGTGGGACGGCGGTTGCTGTTCGTTCTGCCGGGGGGTGGCTCATCGTGGTCTCCGGGGTCAGGCCGGCCGTGAGAAGACGAGACATGACATCGCCTCGTCCGCCTGGAGCGTGAATCGGTAGCGGACCGGGTCGCCGGGGGTGGCGGGGTCCTCGCGGACCACTCGGGTCGGATCGGTGAGGGGCTGACCGCCGACTTCGCAGGTCACGTCATCGAGCACCCAGCCGTCGCGGGGGCGTTCCTCGATGAGGAACTCGTGGCTGGTCGAACCCTCCTGGAACGTGTGCTGGAAGGTGGCCGAGGATGCCGAGCCGTAGTCGAGGGTCTTGGTCCCCTGCTCGTCGTTGAAGAACTCCCACACGCCGGTCGTCGACGGATCGGTGCCGTCGGTGAATCGCTTCTGGAGGGTGAGGGCTCCGCCGCACTCGCGTTGCACGATGGACCGGACGACGTCTCCGAGTTGGGCGAAGTCGGCGGCGAAGTAGTCGGCCAGGTCGGCGTTGCTGTCCGGGTCACTGCCCGGCAGTCCGTTCCACGCCGTCCCACCGACGACCTGCTCGAGCTTGCCGACGTTGTTGGTGCTGCCGACGAGAACGCCGACGACGTCCTCGACACCGAACTCGCGGGCGAGGTTCGCCGCAGCCGCCGCCTGGTCGGTCACGCGCTGGTGGTTGTCTCCGTCGGCGTTGAAGTTCGTGTAGTTGAATCGCTCGTCGAAACGCCGTGTGGGCTGGCCGTCCGTGATCATGACGACGAGGTCGGGGACCGTGGCGAGGTATTCGAGGTCGCTGCGGTCCTTGGTGCGGTCGTCGTCGGTCCCGTCGATCTCCTGCCAGTCGCGAGGCATCGCGAACGCCGAGTAGAGCGCCGCTTCCCAGTGGGTTCCGCCGCCGGTGTTGCCGAACGAGTGCGGCCCGAACCCGTACGGGTTGGTCGACGCGTTGTAGGCGCCGTTGCCGGTCGTCATGTCGGGGAACGCCTCGTTCACGAGCCAGTCGGCGCGACCCGTGGGATCGTTGAGGAGGTCGAAGTACTCACCCGGGTTCCCCGAGATCGGCTCGATCCACTTGTCGTACCCGAGCACGCTCATCGACCCGGGCGTTCCCTGGAACGCCGTCACGAAGCTCGTCGCCGCGGCGCGCATGTTGCCCGGAGCGTCGTCGGCCGAACTCCAGTCGTTGATCACCGAGGTCGACAGGTCGAGGAGGAGGAGGACGCGGCGGCCGCACCTGCTGGGCGGCGCGACCGGGTCGGGGATCACTTGGGGGCTCGGATCGATCTGCTGGCCCGCCGAGAGGCCGGATCCACCGGCGATGTAGATGCTTCCGCTCACGAACTTGACGGTCACGTCCTGGCCGACCGGCGCTCCGGACGAGCCGCCGCCTCCGCTGTTGCGGCGAGCGACCTCGACGGCGTGCGTCGGCGCCTGGCTCGTGTCCCAACCGGCGGGCGGGTCCGGGAGCTCGTAGGCGACGCCGATCCTCTTGACCGACTCGGGCCCGTTGCACGCGTCGAAGAGCGGTGTCGTGGTCGGGCAGCCGGGATCGTCGATCCGGTACCGGGCGAGCGCCCATCCGCGTCCCGGTACCTCTTCGTATCGGTAGGCGATGAGGTACTCGGTCCCGAGGTCGACGTCCGGCCGAGCGACCGTCACGACGTTCGCACCGGGAAGGTTCTCCACGAGGGCGAACGGCAGTTGCGGTTCGAGCCACGACTGCGTCGCGGAGCTCAGGTCGGCCGGGAGCCAGGTCTGCACGAAGGTGACGTCGCGCGACTCGAAGAGCCGCTGTTCGGCGTCGCTCTGATTGCGAGCGACCACGGAGAACGCGAACGCCAGCGAGGTCACCAGCAGCCCGGCGACCACCATCGAGACGAGGACCTCGGGGAGGGTGAAGCCAGCGTGGGGGCGTCGTCGGTGGTTCACGTGTCCTGATCCTCGAGGAGTTCGATGTCGGCCACGACCACGTCGAGCGTGCGTGACTGTGAGTCACCCGGAGACGTGGCGCGCACCGTCACGAGTTGCATGCGTGACGCCGCCGAGATGGTCGGGTTCATCACGCAGGCCGTTCCGGATCCGAATGGGTTGGATGCGCTCCACGAATCGGACGAGATGTCCCAGTAGACGATCCGGTCGATCGTCATCGCCGACGCCGGCCACTCGACCCGCTCCGCCGATTGGCGGACGACGTCGAGATACGACGTCGTCGCTTCCTCGGGGCACGCCGTCCAGCCGAACTGGGCCAGTTCGTCCGCGGCCCCGCCGAGTGCCGCCTCGACGTTGGCCTGACGATCACTGACGCCGGACGCCCGCACGAGGGTGACCGCAGCGAGCACGATCGTGAGGATCAGGGTCCCGGTCAGCGAGATCGCGATGAGCACCTCGGTGAGGGTGAAGCCCGTCGCTCGTCGTGGCTCCGGGTCGGCGGTCGTTCGGCGGTGATCGACGGACGTCTCCATGCACCGTCGGTATCGACACCACTCTGAGTGACCTTGAGGGATTCGTGACGAACGGCGAGCCCGACTCGCGGACGATGAGATCCGACCCGGCATCACACCGGCCGCCAATCGAGGAGGACCTGTGCCGTGCCGCCGTTCTCGTAGAAGAACACGTACATCGTGTGCCAGCCCTCGGTGAGGGTGACCGTGACCGACGTCTGGGTGAAGGGCTGGTCGTACCACTCGTGGATGTCCCAGTTGCCGTCGAGCCACATGGCGTAGCCGTCGTCGCCGCCGAGGCGGATCTCGACCTCGCACGTCTCGTGCACCTCGAACTGACGGAAGTACCGGATGGCGAAGTCGTCGCTCTTGCCGATGACCTCGTTCTCGCTGAAGCCCCAGTTCTCGTCGATGTCCGTGACGAAGCGACGCTCGTCCCACGAGCCGTCGAGCTCTCGGTTGTCCCAGTGATCTGCGTACCACTCACCCGGTCCGAAGTCGGTCGACCAGCCGGCACCGGGGTCGACACACGGGTGGAAGACGTCGTTCGGCACGACGGTCGTGGTGGTGGTCGTCGTGGTCGTCGTGGTCGTCGTGGTGGTCGTGGTCGTCGGAGGCACCGTGGTCGTGGTGGTCGTCGGTGCCGCGGTCGTGGTCGGTGCGGCGGTGGTCGTGGGTGCGGCCGTCGTCGTCGGTGCCGCCGTGGTCGTCGGTGCCGCCGTCGTGGTCGGTGCCGCCGTCGTGGTCGGTGCGGCGGTGGTCGTGGGTGCGGCCGTCGTCGTGCTTCCGCCGCCGGCGCCGCCCGAACCGGGATCTGCGCCGACGAGCCAGCTGTTGATGGCGTAGCGGCCGACGTCGTCGACCTCGAGCTCGACCGACGACTCGTACTCGTTGCCGTCGTACACGGAGCGGGCGTCGAGTCGCACACGGGCGTAGACGATGTCGGACTCCTCGCCAGCGAGGAACGAGCTCGACGAATCGCCCGGGACGTCGAAGTCGAAGGTCGACGCCGTGGCCCCGCCGATCATGCCGACGTCGTACGAGCCTGCCGAGTTCGTGCGTGCGATGCTCACGGCGGCATTGGGTGTGAAGATGCTGCCGCCGGTGCGGAACCGATTGCGGGTGACGTCGCTCCCGTCCAGGCGCACGTCGATGATCACGTCGCCCGGCCCGAGGTTCGACGGCGAGTACGTGAGCGTGGTGCCGGCGATCGGTGTCACCGAGTAGGTGGTGATGTCCTCGGCGCAGGCGGGATTCGAGTCGACCTCCGAACCGAGACAACCGGGCTGGAGCACGCGGTCGTTCCACGGGATCTCGACGTCGGCGGCGTCGCCGGTGCTGGTGTCGGTCGCGAGGTTGACCGACATGATGCTGATGCCGGAGCTGGCCCGGGTCGACTGGGTCGCCACTCGGTCGTTGAGACGGAGCGAGGCGTCGTCGAGGTCGATGGCGCCGTCGTCGGAGAGGAGCCAGGTCACGCCCTTGCCCGTGATGTCGTGGAAGCGAGGGCTGTCCGGCAGGAATGCGGCATCGGCGTCGAAGGAGCACCCGGTCCAGGAGCCCTCGCCGCCGACGACGCGAGCACCACCGCTGATCGACACGGTGTCCTCGAAGAGATACACGCCGGAAGCGAAGTAGTAGTCGTTGCCGCCGTCGAGCGTGACCGGGTCGGAGTAGCGACCGGGGTAGAAGACGTAGCAGTTCGTCGAGCCCACCTCGATCGGCGTCGCCGAGCGGGGGTAGGTCGGCACCGCCGGGAGCAGCGGGTACTGGTGGGTCGTGAGGATGTTGGGCTTCCACCCGGCGTAGTCCCACCAGTTCTCGGCGCCGCACGTGATGCCGTCGGGCGTCCCGACGTGGGAGAACTGCTCGGTCGCCATGAGCGGCGAGTCGCAGAAGGTCTGATCGACCGGGATGTAGTCGAGATCGGCGGGATCGAGATCAGGCTGGTGGCAGATCGACACGTCGTTCACGAGGGTTCCCGTGACGGCCGACCCGACGACCATCGGGTCGTCGTCGTTGTCGTTGAGGTCGAGGTCGACGTTGCCGAGGGCGTCGCGCACGATCACTCCGACCGTCCGCGTCCCCGCGTCGGGGGTGACTCGCAGCGTCAGCAGCGGCAGCATGCGCTCGACCGTGTACGGGGCGACCGTGGAGTCGAACAACGAGGTGTCGACGTCGGTCTGGGTGATGCTCGGCCCGAAGAGAGTCGTGCAGTCGTCGACTCCGGTGACGTCGAGGAGGGCGGTCGGATCGACGGTCGCATAGCGATGCAGGCGGGTGCCCGAGGTGGCCTGGGCTCCGGCGACGAGATCGCCGTCGACGAGATCGAGTCCGGCGGTGCGCTCGGCGAGGTCTCCGCCCGACACGTACACGTCACCGCGGATCTGCTTGTCGGTGCCGCTCGCACCGATGCTCGGCTGGCCGAAGCCACCGGAGGTGGAGGTCGCGATCAGCCCGTACCGACCGCCCGACTGGTTCTCCGTCTCGAGGACCGTGCAGCTGACGTTGACGTTGCGACCGTTGACGAAGAACGAGCCGGCCGATGACGGATAGCAGGCCGAGGGCCCGAAGTCGCGCTGCATCGTGATGGCGATCCGGGTCGCCGAGCGGACGGCTTCGAGCGAGTCGCTGCGATCCTCGAGCGGCGGCCGGTTGAGGAACAGTGTCGAGGCGAACGTCAACAGCGCCGTCACGACGAGCCCGCCGAAGGTCAGCAGGATCAGCGTCATCGGCAGGATGTTGCCGGAGTCTCGATCGCGAAGGCGCCGCGTCATCGGCGCTCCCGGGGTCGACAGGTGGGGTCGTGTGAATCGCATCGGACTGCTCACTCGGTGGTCACTCGGGAACGGAGAAGAACGTGCAGGACACGGCTTCGTCGGGGGACAGATCGATCTCGACGCCGGGAACCCCGTCGACCGTGGTCGAGCGGACCTTCGGATCGGCGACGTTGGGGTCGAGGAGCTCGCCGCGGAGCTTGCACTCGAAGCCGTTGAAGGTGAAGCCGTCCTTCACCTCTTCGCGGATACTGATCGTGCGCTCCGGCTCGCCGTCGAACGAGTAGTCGAAGGTGATCGACGACGTCGCGGCGAGGTCGAGAACCTGGTCGCCGGTCTCCGACGAGTAGTTCCACTGACCGCTCGCCGAACCGCCGCCGGCCATCTCCTTGCGGATGGTCACGGTGCCGCCGCACTGGGCGACGACGATCTGCCGGAGGATGTTGCCGAGCTGGGCGAAGCTGCCGGCGAAGTAGTCGGCCGAGGCAGCGTTGCCGGCCGGGTTCTCGGCGGTCCCACCGTCCCACTTGTTGCTGCCGACGACGTCGGCCAACTGCTGCTCGAGCGTTGCGTCGTCGGGACCGACGTAGACGCCCACGATCCGGGCGCCGGTCGATCGGCCGGCATTGGCGGCCTCGATCGCCGGGGTGAGCACGTCGTCGTAGGTCGGCGCCTCGAACATGTCGGAGCGCTGGACATTCGGCTGGCCGTCGGTCACGAACACGAGCAGCTCGGGAGTGCGGGCTCGCAGTGCTCCGTCCTGGGTGAAGAACGGCGAGTGCATCGCGTCGTGCCAGTTGGTTCCCGAGTAGTAGTACTCGTTGAGGTACACGCCGTTCTCGCTCGTCCGGAACTGCGTCCACCCGATCGCTGCCGTCCGGTCGCCGTGGTAGTACTCGTTCGACTGGTCCACGGTCGTGTCGAGATCCGGGAGAGCGAGGATGTTGTTCTTCGCGTCCTCGACGTCGGGAACCGCGTTGCCGTCGGCGTTCGCCTGGTCGTCGAGCAGGCTGAAGTACGTGCCGCGCTCGCCGTTCAGGTTCGGATACAGCTGGTAGCCGATCGCGTCGAAGCCCATCACGGCGAGGTCGGTCGGCGTGCCGGTGAAGGCGTCGATGAAGCCGGTCGCCGCAGCTTCGAGTGCCGCGCCGCCGTTGTAGCGGGGGACCGAGAACGAGGTGTCGAGCATGAGCGCGACCGGTCCGCCGCAGCGGCTCGGCGGTGCGATCGGATCGGGGAGCGTGATCGGGTCGAGCGGCGTGAGGTCCTGCTCGGCCGACAGGCCGGCGCCGCCGGTCCGGAATTCGTTGCCGCTCTCGAAGAAGACGACCACGTCCTCGCCGACGGGTCGGACGCGGGCCTGGTTCCGCGCGATCACCTGGAAGGCGAATCCGACGTCGTCGCCGGGGACCCACCCGTCCGGCGGGGAGGGAACCTCGTGCGCGACGCCGACCCGTGAGGTGCTCTCGCTCCCCGTCCCGGGATTCGAGATCGCATAACGAGCGAGCTGCCAGACGCCGGGCTCGTTGATCTTCTCGACGTAGCGATAGGAGACGATCTCCATGAGCCCGGTGTCCGAGTTCGGCACCACGAGCGTCAACACGTTCGTGCCGGGCAGGACCGAGTTGTACGAGACGAACGGGTCATTGGCGGCGAGGTCGGCCTTCACCACCGCATCGAGGTGATCGTCGTACGAGTTGATGGCGGTCGCGAGGTCGACGGGGACCCACGTCTGGAGGAACGTCACGTCCTTCGACTCGGCGAGCCGGATCTCGGCGTTGGGAGTCGTGCGAAGCATCACGGTGATCGCCGTGGCGATCACGGCGACGAGCGTGCCGGCGACCGTCATGGCCACGAGGACCTCGGGCAGCGTGAACCCGCTCGCCCGTCGGCGGCGTCGCCGCGGCCGGTCGGGGTCGTGAGAGGACGAGGGGGTGATCGCGTCGGTCACGTCGTGCTCCTGCAGCTGGTCGACTCGGCATCGGCGCAGATGTTCGCCTTCACGACCTCGAGGGTGCGGACGAGGCTGCCGTCGGGTGAGGTCGCTTGGATCGTGATGCGCTGAAGCGTCCGCGAGGTGGTGAACACCGCTGAGTCGTCGCATCCGGCGCCGACGAGTGTGTTGTCGGCGACCCAGTCGCCGTCGGCCGACACGACGTCGGCTCCGCCCTGCCCGAACGCCGGATCCCAGAACTGGATCTCGACGATCTCGATCTGTTCGGCCGGCCATCCGACGACGCTCGCCGCCGCTCCGACCTCGGAGTGGTAGTCGCTCGTGTCGTCGGGGCAGGTGATGTAGTCGGTGGTGGTCAGCCGGTCGGCAGCGGCGGTCAGAGCGGCCTCGACCTTGGCCTGCTCGTCGCTCGTCTGCGAGACGACGATCGTCGTTCGCAGCGCAGCGATGATCACGGACACGGCGACGCCCAACAGCACGATGGCCACGAGGACCTCGGTCAACGTGAAGCCGTCGTCGCGCTGATCGCGCTCGCTCCAACGCTCTGCGTGCGTTTTTTCCACGGGGCGAACGTAGGACGACGTCCGTCAACCGTCCGCGGGACGCGCGTCAGGCGCGTGCAAAGTCAAGACATCTTGAGAGTCACGACCGCGACACCGCTCGAGGTGGTCGCTCCCTCACTGGATCACGTCAGGGCAGCAGGTGGAGCCGGTCCACTGGCCTGCCGTGAGCGGCCTGCCATCATCGGAACGTGGCCCCACCTGCCGAGACCGGTCCGTTTCCGCTCGCCGATCTCCGGGTGATCGACCTGTCGACGGTGCTCGCCGGCCCCAACTGTGCTCGTTATCTCGCCGACTTCGGTGCCGACGTCATCAAGGTGGAACGTCCGGGTGGGGACAGTTTGCGCAACATGGCCTGGCGAGATCCGCGTGACGACGAAGGTCTGTGGTGGAAGCTCGTGAATCGGAACAAGCGGACGGCCGTCCTCGACCTGAAGCTCGCTCGCGATCGCGACGTGCTCCTCGCCCTGCTCGATGATGCTCACGTGTTGGTCGAGAACCTGCGTCCCGGCGGGTTGGAGCGCCTCGGACTCGGACCCGACGACCTGATCGCCCGGACCCCCGGCCTCGTCGTGACACGCGTGACGGGGTTCGGCCAGGACGGGCCGTACGCGCCACGCCCTGGTTTCGCCACCATCGCCGAGGCGATGTCGGGCTTCGCGTCGCTCAACGGTGAGGCCGACGGCGGCCCGCTCCTGCCGCCGATCGCGTTGACCGACGAGGTCACCGGTCTGGCGGCGGCATTCGCCACGCTGGTCGCGGTTCATTCGGGTGTCGGACAGGTGGTCGACGTGAACCTGCTCGAGACGATGATCCAGATGATGGGACCGCTGCCGTCGCTGTACGGCGTGCGCGGTGAGCAGCAGCCGCGCCTCGGGTCGGGCCTGCCGTACTCGGTGCCGAGGGGGACCTATCGCTGCTCCGACGGCGCGTGGGTCGCCGTGTCGACGAGCAGCGACTCGGTGGCTGCTCGCGTGATGGACGTGCTCGGAGTGGGCGACGACGATCGCTTCGCCACCTTCGCCGGTCGAGTCGCCCACCGTGACGAGGTCGAGCGACTCATGTCCGACTGGTGCGGACGGCGGACCAGCGCCGAGGCGGTCGAGGCGCTCACGACTGCTGACGCTGCGGTCGGACCGGTGCTCGACATGGCCGACATCGCAGTCGATCCACACGTCGCCGCCCGGCGGTCGATCGACGATGTCGAGGGAGTGCCGATGCAGCAGCTGATCGCCCGGCTGTCGGCGACGCCGGGCGCCGTGCGGTCGGTCGGACGACCGCTCGACGCCGACGGCGAGTCGGTCAGGGAGTCGGGCTGGTGACGTCCGACGCCACCACCCAGCTGTTGATCGCGTAGCGGTCGATGTCGTCGACCTCGAGCACCACGCTCGCCCGGTAGGTGCGTCCGTCGAACGAGGTGGCGCCGTCGAGACGCACCTTGGCGTAGATCGCGTCGGCGTCGTCACCGACCAGGACCTGGCCGGCCGGTCCGTCGGGCACGTCGACGACGAACGTGGTGGTCGTGACGCCGCCCTCGAGATGCATCGCATAGCTCGATCCCGCGGCGGACCGTGCCAGCTCCACTCGTGCGTTGGGGGTGTAGATCGCCCCTCCCACCAGGAAGCGGTTGGTCTCGACGGAGGAGCCGTCGAGATCGACATCGACGATCACGTCGTCGTGACCGAGCGTCGACGCGTCGTACGAGAGCACCTCGCCGCCTGCGACGGGAGTGGTCGTGTAGGTCGCCACGTCGGTGGTGCACCCGGGGTATCCGGCGTCGGCGATGCGACATCCCGGCAGCAGGACTCGGTCGTTGCTCGGGATCACGAACTCGGGCGTCGAGGTGGCCTCGTTGACCGACATGATCGTGATGCCGCTGGTCGCCCGGGTCGAGTCGGTGGCGACCCGCTGGTTGAGCCGCACCGAGGCGTTCCGCACCTCGAGTCGTGCGTCGTCGGAGAACAGGAACGTGACGCCCTTGCCGGTGATCTCGGCACTCAGTGGACCACCCGGGAGGAACGATGCCTCGGCATCGAAGGTGCAGCCGGGCCACGTGCCCTCGCCGCCGACGACGCGGGCGCCGTCGGTGATCCGGATCGGGCTGTCGAACAGATACACACCCGAGGCGAAGTAGTACTGCCGGCCACCGTCGAGCACGAGCTCGCCTTCGTACCGTCCCGGGTACAGGACCGAGCAGTTCGACGATCCGACGGGTACCGGCGAGGTCGACCGCTGGAACGTCGGGATCTGCGGGAGCATCGGCCGGACGTAGCTCGCGCTGATCGTCGGCTGGGCGCCGGCGATGTCCCACCACTGCTCGCTGCCGCAGATGATGCCGTCGGCGATCGATTGGTCGAACCGTTCCGGATCGATGAGCGGTGAGTCGCACCAGGTGCGGTCGGCCGGGATGAACGTCGGATCGGTGGGCGCCGTCCCCGACTGGAGGCAGGTGCGCACGTCGGTGATCGAGACGGGGTCGGTCGTCGAGACGATCAGGCTGCCGGTGGGCCCGATGGCCCGATCGAGGGTGACCGAGCCGTCACTGGCGACGACGATGGCTCCGAGGACGCGTGTGTCGACTCCGGGAACGATCTCGACCTGCGTCACCGGGGTGTCGACGCCGTCGTCGTCATCGTCATCGTCATCGTCGTCGTCATCGTCGTCGTCGCCGAGCAGCATCGAGGGCGGTGTGGGGACGTCGGGGACGAAGGTGACCTCGGCGGTCGAGGTCGTGAAGGGGGCCGGCGCGTCGACCTGGCTCACCAGCGGCCCGAAGTAGTCGATGCAGGTGCTCGTCGTCGGGACGTCGAGATCGACGGCCGGATCGAGCGTGGTGTACCGGAACGGCGAAACGCCGAACGAGTCTCCGTTCGATGCGGTGATCGCGGCGTCGTCGACCGTCGTGATCGACTCGGCACCCACGGCGAGCGAGCCGCCCTGCACGAAGACGCCGTTGCGGACCTCGACCGGCGCTCCCGCCGCCGAGATCGCCGCGCTGTCGTTGCCGGCGTCGCCCACGTTCGACGTCGTGACGATCCCGTACCGTCCACCCGACTGGTTCGACCGCTCGACGAGCGAGCACGACACGCCGACGTTGCGTCCGTTGACGTCGAACGTCCCGTCGGTGTGGGGGAAGCATCCCGCCGGTCCGTACGAGCGCTGCATCGTGACGGCCATGTTCATCGCCGACTGCACCGCTTCGAACGAGTCGCTGCGCTCCTCGAGCGGCGGCCGATTCCGGATGAGCGTCGACGCGAAGGTCAGCAGCGCGACCACCACGATCGCTCCGAACGTCGTGAACACGAGTGCGAGGGGGAGGACCGCTCCGTCGTCGGTCCGGCGATTCGTGCGAACGGCGATCATGACGCCACCTCCGAGATCATCACGCAGGAGACCGCCTCGTCGGCACGGACGGTCACATCGATTCCAGGGACTCCGTCCGGACGCTGGACGACACGGTCGGAGTCGATGGGCTGGCCGGCCACGGTGCAGTCACCGCGGACGAAGCTGAATCCACTTCGCGGTTCCTCGGTGATCCGTACCGTCTGCTGGAACACGCCCGAGTCGAAGTTGAAGTCGAGGGTCACCGAACTCTGGACGTCGGTGTCGAGGCCGATCTCGCCGGTCGGCGAGGTGTAGGTCCACGTGCCGGGGGGAGTGGTCCCGTCGTCGAGCTGCTTGCGCAGGGTGAGCGTGCCTCCGCACTCGGCGATCGTGATCGAGCGGAGCACGGCGCCGAGTTCGGAGAACGAACCCCGGAAGAAGTCGGCGGCGACGGCGTTGCCGACGTCGATCGAGCCGTCGGGGCGGATGGCGCCGTCCCACTCGTTCGAGCCGACGACCGCTTCGAGATTGGCCACCGCCGTTGCGTTGGCCGCTTCCGTGCCGACGATGATCCCGATGACCCGCGAGCCCTGCGAGCGCCCGGCGTCGGCGACGGTGACGGCTCGCTGGACGGCCGCGGTCTCGCCGATGTTCTCCCACCCGCCGGCCGCCGTCCGACCGACCCACGGTCGACCGTCGGTGATGAACACGACGAGGTCGGGCTGGAAGGTGTTGTGGGGCTGTCCGGTCGCCGAGTCGAAGAAGATGTTGTAGAGGCCGTCCTCCCAGTTGGTGGCGGGTCCGATCTGGTTCCAGAAGACCCCGTCGCCGTTGACGTCCTCGTTCCCGTTGCCCGGCCAGGCGCCGTCGAGGTCGTCCAGGCGATCGATCCGGTCGCGCATGAGCGAGACGTCGGGATCGGTCGGGTCGAGCACCGAGAGGAAATCGGCGCGTCCGCCGTTGACCGTGTACCGAGCGACACCGCTGCCCCGGGCCGGATCGTCGATCATCGCGTAGCCCTCGCGGTCGAAGCCGTTGATCGAGATCAGTGTCGGTGTCCCGACGAAGGCGTCGATGAAGCCGATCGCCGCGTCCTCGGTCGCACTTCCTCCGTTGCCGATCGGAACCGATCCCGACGTGTCGATCACCATCGCGATCCGTCCGCCGCATCGGGTCGGCGGAGCGGTGGGATCGGGCAGGACTCGGACATCGTCGAGGTCGAGGTTCTGCTGGGCCGAGAGACCGGCCCCGCCGGTCTGGAACTCGTTGCCGCTCTCGAACCGCACCGTGACGTCTTCGCCGACCGGGAGCACGCCGGTCGCGTTCCGCGAGTCGATCGAGATCGCGTGGTCGACCGGGTCTCCCGGCGACCAGCCGGCAGGCGGTGGCGGGACCTCGTTGGCGACCCCGACGATCCGAACGGACTCGGCTCCGGTTCCCGGTGCGATCACCTGGTACCGCACGATCCGCCACTCGCCGTTGCGTTCGGCGTAGCGGTAGGAGATCACGTCGTTCGCTCCGGTGTCGGCGTTGGGGACCACGACGGTGAGCACGTTCGTCCCGTCGAGGTCGGCGTCGACCGACACCCCGACAGCGGCCATCGACGACCGGAGGTCGGCTTCGACCGGCGTGTCCCAGCTCCCGGTCGCCGTGCTGAGGTCGAGCGGGATCCACGCCTGGAGGAAGGTGACGTCCTTCGACTCGGCGAGGCGGGTCTCGGCCTGTGGTGTCGTGCGGAGCATCACCGAGAACGCGAGCGAGATCGACGCCACGATGACCCCGGCGATGATCGTGGTGACCAGCACCTCGGGAAGCGTCATGCCGCCGTCGCGGCGGCGTTCGGTCGAGC
>JBCDAK010000058.1:0-24600 GCA_039185545.1 Actinomycetota bacterium | reverse complement strand
TGTCGGCAGGTCGATCACGCCCAGATCGCGAATCTTGCCCGTGTCAAATGGATCGGTGATGCCAGCCTTGGTCATCGCTTCGCAGGTGGCTTGCACCACACGGCTGACGCCGGTTTCGCCGACAAACATGTGATGCGCTTCCTCTGTCAGCATAAAGCGGCAGGTGCGCGACAGCGGGTCGAACCCGGACTGCGCAAGGCTTTCCAGCTGCATTTTGCCATCGCGGTCGGTGAAATAGGTGAACATGAAGAACGACAGCCAGTCGGGCGTCTCCTCGTTGAACGCGCCGAGGATGCGCGGGTTGTCGGAGTCGCCCGAGTGACGCTCGAGCATCTCGTCGGCTTCGTCACGCCCGTCGCGACCGAAGTACCGATGGAGCAGGTAAACCATCGCCCACAGGTGGCGGCCCTCCTCGACGTTGACCTGGAACAGGTTGCGGGCGTCGTACAGCGACGGCGCCGTGGTCCCGAGGTGACGCTGTTGCTCGACCGACGCCGGCTCGGTGTCGCCCTGCACCACGATGAGGCGACGCAGATCGGCTCGGTACTCGCCGGGCACTTCCTGCCAGACGTCCTCGCCCTTGTGGTCGCCGAAGGCGATCGTGCGGTCCTTCTCCTGCTCGGCGAGGAAGATGCCCCACCGATAGTCGGGCATCTCGACGTGGTCGAAGTGCGCCCAGCCCTCCTGGCCCACGTCGACCGCCGTGCGCAGGTACACGGGGTTGCGCTGGAACACGGTCGGGCCGAGATCCTCCCACCAGCGGATGAACTTCGGCTGCCAGTTCTCGAGCGCCCGCTGCAGACGTCGATCACCCGAGAGGTCGACGTTGTTCGGGATCCTGGCGTCGATGTCGACGGTGGTCATCTCGGTTCTCCTTGCGACGCAGGACAGACGGTGTCTGACACCGTGTGTCCGCTCACACGCGGTTGGGGTCGAAGTCGGGGCGGGAGCCGGTGCCGAAGCGGCGCAGCGCGCCCTCCGGACCGACGGCGTTGGGTCGTTGGAAGATCCAGTTCTGCCACGCCGTGAGGCGGGCGAAGATCTTGGTGAGCATCGTCTCGGGACCGACGAACCGGTAGTTCGCCTCCATGCCCGTGAGCGCGTCGGGCGAGAAGCTGTTGCGCTCCTCGAGGGTGAGACGCACCTCGTCGGGCCAGTCGAGATCGTCGGGCGTCTCGGTGACGACCTCGACGTTCATCGCCGCCGCCGCGTCGAGGTCCTTCCCCACCATCGCCGTGGCGGCAGCGAGCGCAGCGTCGCGCCCCCAGAAACGAGTGGCGAGCCGTCCGAGCCCGTTGATCATCGGCAGCGTCCCGAGATTGAGATCGGTCAGCCGGATCGTCGCCGGCTCGGGCGGGTCGTCGAGGTCCTCCCAGGTGCCGTCGAGCATGAAGCTGCGATCGGCCGCCAGCAGCAGCTCGGCCAGCAGTCCGACGAAGCACGAACCCGGCTCGACGAGTGCGACCAGCGATCGCGACGACACGTCCACGCGCGACAGCGTCCGCCCCCACATGAGCCGCACCTCGCGCACGAGCCAGTCGCCGGCGTCGGGACCGGTGAGGATCGCCTCGGCCTGCGCGACAGCGTCGGCGTCGCCCGTCGAGCGGAACACCCAGGTCCCGATGTGGGGCTCGTTGAGCCGGAGGTGGAGGATCGCGTCGTCGAGTTCACGCACGACCCGAAGAACCCACGCATCGGCGCCCACGGCGTGAAGCGCCACAGCGTCGGCAGGCTCGTCTCCGGTCGGAGCGGCGACCACGAACGTCGCCGTCCCGAGCGACCGATCGATCTCGACCGACAGCGTCGACCAGTCGATCGCCTCGACCTCGTCACCTTCCTCACCCGCGGCGGACACTTGGTGTCTGACACCGTGTGTCCGGGTGAGGGGTGTGAGCTCGATGCCGGCGGCGTCGTCGGGGCGGTCGGACTCGGCCGCCCGAGCCGCCGCGCGCTCGGCGACCAGTGCGTCGAACCCGCTCGGCGGCGCGATGTGGTCGACGAGGTTCCAGTCGACCGCCGTCTGACCCTTCACGCCCTCGGTCTTGGTGGCGAACGCGTCGGCGAGGTCGCGACGCACGAACCGCTTGTCGACGACTCGGGTGAGACCGCCCGTGCCGGGCAGCACCGCCAAAAGCGGGATCTCGGGCAGCGACACCGCCGATGACTTGTCGTCGACCAGCAGGATCTCGTCACACGCCAGAGCCAATTCGTATCCGCCACCGGCCGCCGTGCCGTTCACGGCGGCGATCCACACCTGACCCGAGTTGGCCGACGCGTCCTCGATCCCGTTGCGCGTCTCGTTCGTGAACTTGCAGAAGTTCACCTTGTGGGCATGCGTCGACCCGGCGAGCATCTGGATGTTGGCACCGGCGCAGAAGATCTTGTCGAGCCCACCGGTCACCACGACCGCCTTCACACCCGGATGCTCGAACCGCAGCCGCTGGACGAGGTCGTGCAGCTCGATGTCGACGCCCAGGTCGTACGAGTTGGTCTTCAGCTCGTAGTCGCCGCGCAGCCCGCCGCCGGGTTCGACGTCCATGGTCACCGTGGCGACCGCACCATCGACGTCGAACCTCCAGTGCCGGTACCGAGAGGGTTCGGTCCGCACGTCGATCGGGTCGGCGGTGTCGGTCACGGAGGTGCCCTCGGTCACGTCTGAGATTCTACAGATTCGTCAACGTTCGTCAATCGTCTGTAGAACGAAGTCGGCCACGACCTCGACCACCCGCACGGCGTCCTCGTGGTGCAGGAGATGGCCCAGTCCGGCGACCAACTCGACCTGTGCGTTGTCCCCGATGGCCCGCGCGGTGGCGAACGCGTGCTCTGACGACGCGTACTCGTCGCGGTCGCCCTGCACCACGAGCGTCGGTGCCCCCACACCGCTCAGCATCGGCCGGATGTCCCACGTGGCGAACGCATCGCTCGTCCACACGATCGACCATGCGTCGAACACGGCGGACGGATCGTCGTGCGACTTCGCCAAGCCGGCGACGTATTGCTCGGAGCTCTCCCGCATCGCGGCGATCGACGACGACGTCAGATGCTCGACCCACGAGTGCGCTGCCAACAGCACGAGTGGCGACGCGGTGGGTGTCGTCGCCGCATGGATCGCTGCGATCGACCCACCGTCGGAGTGGCCGACGAGCACGGGATCCGACGCGCCGACCGCATCGAGGACACCACCCAGGACCACCGCCTCGCGGTGCAGCCAATCGGCCGGCCAACCACCCGTCGGCACCGGCGTCGACGCACCGTGCCCGGCGCGCTCGTACGCCGTGACGGTCAACCCGGTGCGGGCGGCGAGGAGCGCCGGCGTCTCGCGCCACTGCCGGATCGAACCGAGCCCGTCGTGCAACATCACGACGTCGGGCGCTGGGCCGGGCACCTCGGCAGAACCCCACGTCGCCGTCCGGAGCCGGCACTCCCCCACCTCGACGGTCGCGACGACCGGTCCGGGCCCTGCGTCCTCCATCATCCCGTTTGTACCGGACGACGGACCGATCCTCCCGACCGTCGCACCCTCGGAGGCCTACCCTGACCCGATCGGCACGCTCGACGACTTCGTGGATTCCCCCGCTGCTCTGGCTCCCGTGCTCGGCGCACGAAAGGACCGCAGCGCCGGCGTCGAGTCGAGCGGCGATCTCCTCATGACCGCGCTCGGCGAGTTCGTCCTCCCCGCCGGCGGACGGGTCTGGACCCAGACCCTCGTCGACGTCATGGATCGCCTCGGCGTCCGCGACAAGGCCACCCGGCAGGCACTCTCCCGTCTGGAGGCGCGAGGGTGGCTCGCACGCGAGCGGATCGGCCGCCGGACGATCTGGTCGCTCACTCCCGAGTCGACCCGACTCCTCGAGACCGGCGCCGATCGCATCTACGGCTTCGGTCGACGATCTCGAGAGTGGGACGGCCGCTGGTCGGTCGTCCTCGCATCGGTCCCCGAGTCGGATCGCACGGCCCGTCATCGGATCGCCACCGCGCTGAGTTGGGCCGGCTACGGCTCCATCGGGGCCGGTATCTGGATCTCGCCGTGGACCGACGACGAGCCGAGTGCGATCTCGGCTCTCACCGACACCCGCGTCGACGCCACCACGTTCCGCGCCGAACTCGGCGCGCTCGGCTCGGGCACCGACCTCGCCGCCCGAGCGTGGGACCTCCCCGCGCTCCGCGACGCATACGGCGCGTTCCTCGCGAACGCCCGCACCGAGAGTTCCGACGACGACTCGTCGGGAGCGGGCGACGCAGTCGACCTCGTCCGTGTCGTCCACGAGTGGCGACGATTCCCCTTCCTCGACCCCCAACTCCCCGCCGAACTCCTCCCCGAGGACTGGCCTGCGTCGGAGGCAACGGATCGCTTCGCCGACCTGCGATCGACCCTCGGCCCCCCGGCGCGAGCGTGGTGGTCCGCGACCGACCGACACTTCGGCGGAGACTGACCGCCCCGGAGGCCGCTCCCTCCGCGGTCAGCTCACCACCGTCAGAGAGGTGACAACTGATTCGCGGTCCGGCGACGAAGGGATGAAAGTCCCTGCACCGTCGAACTCCGGCGACGTAACTTGCCAGTTCGTGAAGACGTCGAGAATCCGCCCTCTCGTCGCGATCGCCGCACTGCTGCTCCTGCTCGCCCCCGCGGGCGGGACCGCTCGAGCGACGACCGGCCCCTACATCACCTTCTGCAAGATCGAGGCCAACGGATCCTGGGACATCCTGCGGGTCGACTACACGTGGATCATGAACGGCTACCGGTTCCAGGACGGCAACATCATCCCGCCGTTCTCGGTCGACCTCGGGACCGAGACGATCTCGTTCCCCGGGATGAACCTCGACACCGTGTACCCGAGTGGCCACACCGGCCAGCAGATCCTCGACAACGGCTGCGAAGTCCCCACGGCTCCCGCGCCGCCCTCGACCACGACGACGACCACAACGACCACGACCACCACGGTTCCTCCGACGACGAGCACCCCACCGCCGGCTCCGCCGGACAGCACCACGACCACGGCTCCGCCGAACGGCGAGGCGCCGCCGACGACCGAGGTTCCGCCGGCCGCACCGCCAGCGCCGCCGACCACCGTCGCACCACCCGCTCCGCCCACGGCCGATCCTCCCGAATCGTCACCGCCGTCGGGCGGTGCTCCGCCGCGTCAGTCCGAGCCGCCGATCGATCCGCCCGACGGACCCGATCTGCCCAACACCGGAGGCTCGGCGATGTCGGGCCTCGTGGGAACCGGCCTCGCGCTGCTGTTCGCCGGATCGGTGTTGCAGGTGATGGGCCAGCGCCGTCGGACCAGCTGACCCGGCGTTCTCACGTCGTCAGGCGGCGACACCCGGTGTCGCAGGTGTCGCCGGTGATGCCTCGGCGAGTCGGCCTCGGCCGGTCGCGACGATCTCGTCGTTGAGCTCACGGATGCACTCACTGGCCGATGTCCGACAACACCACGGCGCCACGGCGTGCACCGCCGCCTTCACCGCCGCACCGGCGAGGCGCCGACTGAACCGGAACGCGACGCGCTGGTGCTCGAAGTAGGTCTCGCCGACCTGGGCCGGATGATCGGTGAAGCGGCTCGTCAGCGACATGGCTCCACGGTAGGGATAACCGGCGGAACAGGTCGGGTGAATCCTCCGCTCATCGGGTCCAGATGGAGTACAATTCTCTTCGATTCCATCGAATCGAAGGATGATCTCCCATTCTTGACGAAATCGATCGACATATTCTCCAATTGCTGCAGCGAGATGCCTCCCTCTCGGTGCGTGAGATCGGCGAACAGGTCGGTCTCAGCGCCACCCCGTGCTGGCGGCGCATCCGCCACCTCGAGGAGTCCGGCGTCATCACCCGCCGCGTGGCGGTGATCGATCCGGCGACGGTCAACCTCGCCGTCACCGCACTCGTCCTCATCCGGACCAACGAACACAACCGAGCGTGGCTCGCCGACTTCGTGGCCGGGATCGAACGGTTCGACGAGGTGGTCGAGGCCTACCGGACGAGCGGCGAGATCGACTACCTCCTCAAGGTCCGCGTCCCCGACATCGCGGCCTACGACGCGTTCTACCAACGCCTGATCGAAGAGGTCGACCTTTACGACGTTCGCACCACGTTCGTGATGGAGGAGATCAAGAGCACGACCGAGATCCCGCTCCGGTACACGTGAGCGGCGGGCACCGGGGCCGCAACGATCGCCCGGTCCGTGGTCGGGCGGCCGCGTGGCGCGATGATCATGACGTGCGGCCCATCGTCTCGTCCGACGACCTGACCGATCTCCTCGGTCACCCCGACTCACCCGACGGCACGGTGCTGATCGAGGTGGGCACCACGATGGCCGGTGGCGACCCCGCCATCGCGTTCGGCACCGAGCGCATCGCCGGCGCCCGCCTGCTCTCGCTCGACGACGATCTGGCCAGCGACCCCGGCGCCCTCGTCGGTCGACATCCTCTCCCGTCGCCGACCGACTTCGCCGCCGCCCTCGGTCGCGTCGGTGTCGGGGATCGCACGTCGGTCGTCGCCTACGACCGCGTGCTCGGCGGACACGCCGCACGACTGGTGTGGATGCTGCGCGTCCTCGGTGGCCACGCGGCGCTGCTCGACGGTGGCCTGGGTGGGTGGACCGGTGCGACAGAGTCGGGTCCGCCCACGGCCGTCGATCCCGTCGCTCGCACGCCGCTCGAGTGGCCCGATCAGGCGCTCGCCGACGCCGACGCCGTCGCACGGCTTATCGACGACGGCGGCACGGTCGTCGACAGCCGCGACGCCGCCCGATACCGCGGCGAGATCGAGCCGCTCGATCCGGTCGCCGGACACATCCCCGGAGCGATCAACCTGCCCTTCGCCGACAACCTCGTCGCCGGCGCCGACGGCAGTCCGACCGCGACGTTCCGGTCGCTCGACGAACTCGACCGCCGGTTCCTGTCCGTGTCGGCGGCCGCCGACGCCGGACAGCTCATCGTCTCGTGCGGTTCGGGCGTCACGGCGTGCCACAACGCGCTCGCCCTCGAGGCGGTCGGCTACCGGCGACCGAAGGTCTACGTCGGGTCGTGGTCGGGGTGGTCGTCCGATCCGCATCGGCCGGTCGCCGTCGGCGACGAAGCCTGACGGAATCGGTCGCAGCCCAGCCGGTCGCGCCGGCCGATCGGGTCACTCGTTGTTCTCGAGCAGCTCGACCCAGTTGCCATCGGGGTCGACGATCATCGAGATCCGGACCTTCGGTCGGATCTCCGCGCAGTCGACGGGCACCTCGTAGCCGGCGTCACGGCACCGTGCCGTCAGCCCGTCGATGTCGGTGACGCTGATCGTGAAGTACCGGTATCCGCTCGCCGCGGTGATCCCACCCGGCGCCGCAGCTGCATCGGGAAGGTCGTCGAGCGCCACCAGCTTGATCAGCGACGCGCCGCACATCAGCCGGTGCATCGTGCCCGGAAAGGCGCCGGGCATCGGGGTGTCGGCGACGTGATCGAATCCGAGCACGTCGCGGTAGAACGCCAACGCGGCGTCGGCGTCGCGCACCACGATGCCGAGATCGATCGAGTCCTTGGTCAGTGAGATCGCCACGTCCGCAGGGTAGTGACGCGACCTCGGGTGGGGCCGCGTCGCGCTCGGTAGCGTCCGAGGACATGCAGATCGTTGCGGCCCTCTTCGTCGAGAACTTCGAGATGCGACAGGCACCCGGCCCGTCGACCCGCATCGACATGAGCGGGATCATGTTCTCGCAGGCGGCGCCGTCGCCCGTGCCGCTCACTCTCTCGCCGCACCTGGTGGCGCTGATCCACTGCCCCGCCGACGGTGCGGGCAACGGCGTGTTCGAGGTGATCTTCCGGAAGGGCATGGACGAGGAGGACGAGCAGGTGGCCCGCAACGTCAGCCCGTTCCAGGTCGAGCCCGGCAAGTTCACGTACCGACTGGTCCGCGGCGAACTCGACTTCGACGAGTACGGCCAGGTGTTCGCGCACTGCCGGGTCGACCGTGGCCCATGGACGATCGTGCCGTTCACGCTCCTGCCGCCCGTCGAGGGAGCGGCGGGGGACTCCGGCGGCGCCGACTGGCAGGCCCACGGCGACGCCAACGCGTAGCGACACTCTGGGCGAGCTACGTTCGGCGCGTGGCTCTCTCCCCCGAACTCGACCAGCAGGCCGTCGACGTCATCCGCGGTCTGGCGATGGACGCACCACTCGCCGCCAACAGCGGACACCAGGGCACCGCCATGGCGCTCGCCCCGCTCGGACACGTGCTGTACAGCCGGGTGATGAAGCACGATCCGGCCGACCCGTCGTGGCCCGATCGTGACCGGTTCGTCCTCTCCAACGGTCACGCGTCGATCCTGCAGTACTCGCTGCTCTACCTGTCGGGGTACGGCCTCGAGCTCGACGATCTGAAGCAGTTCCGCCAGTGGGACTCGGCCACGCCCGGCCACCCCGAAGCGGGCCACACCGCCGGGGTCGAGGTCACGACCGGACCGCTCGGCCAGGGATTCGCCAACGCCGTCGGCATGGCGATGGCCGAGGCACACCTGCGCGCCCGGTTCGGCACCGACGCCGTCGATCACCACACCTACGTCATCGCCGGCGACGGGTGCTTCATGGAGGGCATCAGCCACGAGGCGGCGTCGATCGCCGGACACCTCGGCCTCTCCCGCCTGATCTGCATCTTCGACGACAACAAGATCACGATCGACGGCGAGACGAACCTCGCCGACTCGACCGACACCGCCGAGCGCTTCCGCGGGTACGGGTGGGACGTCGTCGAACTCGGCGAGATCGGCGACGACCTCGACGCGCTCGAGGCCGCACTCGTCGCGGCGAAGACGTCGGACACGCCGTCGTTGCTCATGCTGCGAACGCGGGTCGGGTTCCCCTCCCCCGACTTCACCGACGACCACAAGGCCCACGGCAACCCCTTCAAGGCCGAGCACGTCACCCGCACGAAGGAGGTCATGGGCATCCCCGACGAACCGTTCTGGATGCCCGACGGACTCGTCGACGCGTACCGGTCGCACACGAGCGAGGCCGGTGAGGCCGCTCGATCGGCGTGGGCCGCGGCCAGCGAGTCGGTCACGGCGGGCGCGGAGTGGACCGCCGCCTGGGGTGGCACGGGAGTCGACGGTTGGAACTCCGACCTCCCGGTGTTCGAGCCGGGCGAGAAGCTGGCCACCCGCAACGCCATCCAGACGGCGATCGACGCCACGGCGCCGAACCTGCCCGGACTCGTGAGCGGGTCGGCCGATCTCACCGGCAGCAACAACGTGCAGCCCGCCGGTTCCACCCCGTTCACGGCCGCCGATCCGTCCGGCGGATACATCCACTACGGCATCCGCGAGCACGGGATGGCGGGGGCGGGCGTCGGCATGGCGTTGCACGGCGGTGTGCTGCCGGCGGTCGCCACGTTCTTCGTGTTCTCCGACTACATGCGACCGACGATCCGCCTGGCGTCGCTGTCCCACGCGCCGGTCGTCTTCGTGTTCACGCACGACTCGGTCGGCGTCGGCGAGGACGGACCGACGCACCAGCCGGTCGAACAGCTCGCGTCGCTGCGGGCGATGCCGGGTCTCCACGTGATCCGTCCGGCGGACGCGAACGAGGTCGTCCAGGCATGGGCCGACGCGGTGCTGCACGAGGGCCCGACGGCGCTGATCCTCAGTCGCCAGGGCATCGAGGTCACCACCGACGGCGAGGCGGTCGGCACCGGCGCCGGCGTGGTCCGGGCGCCCGACGACGGCGTCGCGCCCCTGGTCGTCCTCGTCGGGACCGGGAGCGAGGTCGCCGTGTGCGTGGCCGCAGCCGAGTCGCTCGCCGCCGACGGAGTCGCCGCCCAGGTCGTGTCGATGCCGAGCTGGGATCGATTCATCGAGCAGGACTCGGAGTTCCGGGCGTCGGTGTTCCCGCCCGGTGTGCCGGTGCTGTCGGTCGAGGCGGGCGTGACGTTCGGCTGGGCGCAGTGGGCCGACGACTCGATCGGCATCGACCGCTTCGGCGCGAGTGCCCCGGGCGGCACGGTCATGGAGCAGCTCGGCATCACGCCGGCCCACGTCGCCGCCCGCGCCCAGGCCCTCCTCGCCTGAGTCGCGTGACGTGCCTGGCACGTCACGCGCCAGGAAGGGCTGTGGGAGAATCGAGGCATGAGCGATCGTCTCCACCGACTGCACTCCGAGCACGGCCAGTCCGCCTGGCTCGACAACCTCAAACGGGGCTACATCACGTCCGGCCAGCTCACCGCCATCCGCAACTCCGGTGTCCGCGGCCTCAACTCCAATCCCTCGATCTTCCAGAAGGCGATCCAGGGCTCCGTGGACTACGACGAGCAGTTCCGGGCGCTGATCGCCGACAACGTCGGCGCCGACGGCGAGGTCATCGACGACTACTGGTCGCTCGTCGTGCGCGACATCCACGGCGCGTGCGACGTGTTCTCCCGCGTCTTCGACGAGTCCGACGGCGAAGACGGCTACGTATCGGTCGAGGTCGCGCCCGACCTCGCCCATGACGGTCCGGGTACCGAGTCCGCCGCCCGCGAGCTGCACGAGCGCATCAAGCGCCGGAACCTCATGGTCAAGATCCCGGGCACCGAGGAGGGCCTCGCCCCGATCGAGCAGATGATCGCCGAGGGCCGCAACATCAACGTGACGCTGATCTTCTCGCTGCCCCGGTACGAGAAGGTGATCGACGCGTACATCGGCGGCCTCGAGCGACGGGCCGAGGACCCCGACGCCGATCTGTCGACCGTCGCCAGCGTGGCGAGCTTCTTCATCAGCCGGGTCGACACCGAGGTCGACCGCCGACTCGACGCGATCGGTACCGACGATGCGCTCGCGCTGCGCGGCAAGGCCGCGGTGGCACAAGGGAAGCTCGCCTACCAGCTCTTCGAGGAGAAGTTCTCGGGCGACCGGTGGGAGGCACTCGCCGCCCGAGGCGCCAAGGTGCAGCGGCCGCTGTGGGCGTCGACCTCCGTCAAGAACGATGCGTACCCCGACACGCTGTACGTCGACGAGCTGATCGGACCACACACGGTCAACACGCTGCCCGACTCGACCCTCGATGCGTTCGTCGACCACGGCACGCTCGCCCGCACGATCGACGCCGGCGTCGACGAGGCGCAATCCGTGTGGTCGGGTCTCGCCGACGTGGGCGTCGACATGGAGGACGTGGCCGACCAACTCGAGCGTGAGGGTGTGTCGAGCTTCCAGAAGGCGTTCGACGAGCTGATCACCGCCCTCGAACAGAAGGCCGACGATCTCTCGCCGTCATGACGTGTGGCGTGACGTGCCGGACACGTCACGCGATCAGACGTGGAGCACAGCTCGGTGGTAGCCCTGCGCACCGTCGGGAGCGACGGCCTTGGGCTCCTCGGGCTGCGGCACACCGTCGCCGTCGAGCGCCCGCACCTCGATCGAGTGGCGGCCCTCGGTGACTTCTGACGTGTCCCAGCGGTACACCCACTGGACCCACGTGTCGGCCGACGGCACCGAGCCCATCTCGGCATCGCGCCACTCGCCACCGTCGACCCGCACCTGAACGGCGCCGACACCTCGATGGACGGCCCACGCTACTCCGCCGATCGGGACGACGCCCTCGACCGACCGACCGCTGCGCGGCGTGTCGATCCGGGCCATGGTCTTGACCGGCCCTTCCTTCGCCCACCCACGCGGAACCCAGTACGCGTCGAACTCGTCCCATCGCGTCAGCCGCATGTCGGTGACCCACTTGGTGGCCGACACGTAGCCGAACAGACCGGGCACGACCATGCGGACGGGGAAGCCGTGTTGCGCCGGAAGCGGCTCACCGTTCATGCCGATCGCCAACATGGCGTCGCGGCCGTCGGTGACCGCTTCGACGGGTGTACCGCAGGTCCACCCGTCGACCGACCGACTGACGAGCTGCTCGGCCTCGGGTTGCACGCCGGCCATGTCGAGCACGTCGGTGAGCAACACGCCCTGCCAGAGCGCGTTGCCGACCAGCTCGCCGCCGACCGGGTTGGAGACGCACGAGAGCGTGATGTACCGCTCGACCATCGGCATCGAGACGAGCTCGTCGTAGTTCAACTCGATCGGACGGTCGACGAGACCGTCGATCGACAACCGCCACGACTCGCGGGGCAGCTGCGGAACCGTGAGCGCCGTGTCGATCCGGTAGAAGTTGTCGTTGGGCACCACGAACGACTCGATGCCGTCGACGCCCAGCTCGACATCGACCGGGAGCGGTCCCGCACGGTCGATCGGCACGGTCGTGCCCGGTGCGAGATCTCCTGCGGTCGCCGTGCCCACGTCGGCGCCCTCGGCACCGGGCAGTGCGAAATCGGTGTCGACCTCGTTGTTCTGCTGCAGCAGACGCCCGATTCCTCCCGCGACAGCGGCGACGGATCCGATCCCGACGGCACCCTGGATGAACTGACGGCGGTCGGGACCCATCGTGATGGGACGCCCCGCCGGATCGTCGGCATCGGGCGGGCCGGTGCGGGGCGACAGCCATCGGAGCACGCCGAGCGACACGGTCGTGCCAGCGATGGTGGGCAGCATCTTGCCGAGGTCGGGGTCGGGTCGCAGCCAGACCGCCCACACGCCGATCACACCGATCGCCACCGTGAGTCCGTATGCGAACCCGCGCTCACCGCGCACGGCGAGCACGCCGATGAGGGTGCCCAACACGAACACCACGATCACCGCTCCGGCGACGAGCACCGTCTTCTGATCGGTGCCGAACGTCTCCTTCGCCCAGTCCTGGAGCCACCCCGGGGCGACGTCGATGAACTCCTGGCCGACGGGCACGACGGGCGACGAGGACCCCTGGATCAGCCCGACGACGAGCTCAGCTACGGCGAGCCCGGCGGCGGTGGCCAGCAGCCCGAGCACCACGCCCCGCATCCACGAGGGCCGTTTCTGGGTCGACTGGTCGGCGTGTGGAGCGACCGCGTCGGACCCACCCTCGCCGAGACCCGCAGGCGGAGCCGACGCGCCGCCCGGGCGCGAGCGGTCGACGTCGTCGCCGTCGACGGCCGCATCGCCGTAGAGTCCGCTCTCCATGACTGAAGGTGTACCCGATCCGGTCCGTGAACGGGCGCGGGCACTGCTGGAAGAGCTGGGCGTTTCGGAGAATGTTCGCCTGGCGGAATCGCTCGTTTCCGAGGCGATCGGCCTCGTGACCGACCAGCCCGACACGCTCGACCTCAAGATCGCCGCTGCCGCCCTCACCGAGATGCGGGCGGCGTACTCGATGTTCGCCCCGTACAAGGACCGCCGCAAGGTGTCGATCTTCGGGTCGGCCCGGACGCAACACGACGACCCGCTCTACGCCCAGGCCGAACGTCTCGCGGCAGCTCTCGCGCACCGCGGGTGGATGGCCGTGACCGGCGCCGGCCCGGGGATCATGGAGGCCGGCATGAAGGGAGCCGGTCGGGAGATGTCGATCGGCGTGTCGATCCGACTCCCGTTCGAGACCGGCGCCAACTCGGTCATCGCCGGCGACGACAAGCACGTCAGCATGAAGTACTTCTTCACGCGCAAGCTGATGCTCATCAAGGAGTCACACGCCTTCGTGTGTCTCCCCGGCGGCTTCGGCACCCTCGACGAGACGTTCGAGTTGCTCACGCTGACACAGACCGGCAAGGGCGTCCCCGTGCCGATCGTGCTGCTCGACGCACCCGGAGACCCCTACTGGGAGAGCGTCGACGCGTTCGTCCGCGAGCAGCTCGTCGAACGTGGTCTCGTCTCGTCACACGACACGACGTTGTACGAGATCACCGACGACTGCGATCGGGCGACCGAGATCATCGAACGCTTCTACGCGAACTACCGATCGATCCGCTTCGTCGGCGATCGGCTGGTGGTCCGCATGGCGCAGGGCCCCACCGACGAGCAGCTCGCCGAACTCAACGACGACTACTCCCACCTCGTCGAGTCGGGCACCATCGATCGCGTCGGGCCGACCCGACCCGAGCAACGAGACGGCGACGGCCTCGACCTCGACCGCATCGCGTTCCGCTTCGACCAGCACGGCTACGCCGAACTCGCCTCGATGATCGGCCGCCTCAACTCCTGGGTGGCCTAGATCCCTGCCGCCCGAGCAATCGGATGACGTCGCTCCCCGCCGGCGCGGGAAGCGCCAGCGACGAGCCGCACGCGTCGCGAGAAGGAATCGAGGCGGACGACGAGTGAGCCACTCAGTCGAGCGTGTCGAGGATCGACGCGGCCTTCTCGATGGCGCGACGGGCCTGCATGATGCGCTTGTCGTCGGGAGGACGCTCGATCTCGCCGTCGGCCACGGCTTCCCGCAGACGGTCGAAGGCCAGGTCGTCGAGTTCCTCGCCGAGTGATCGGAGCGACCCGGCGATCCGCGACATCTCCCCCGTCACGCGCTGTCTCCGCCGACGCTGACGCCGAGGGCATCGGCGACGATGTCGACCGGGTGGCGGACGGTGATGCCTCGCGATTCGAGCTCGGTCTGTAGGTGCATCGAGCAGCCGGGATTGGCGCTGGCGAGCACCGTGGCGCCACTCCGCTCGATCGCCCGGTCGATGGATGCGAGCTTGCGATCGCGGATCGACCCGGCGAGCTCGGGCTGCAGCGCCGAGTACGCACCCCCGGCACCACAGCACAGTCCCTCGTCGTCGAGCTCGACCACCGTCGTGACCTGGCTCAACACGGTGCGGACGTCGCCGTGCACGCGCTGCACGTGCCGCAGGTGGCACGGATCCTGCACGATGACCGCCGACTCGACGCTCGGGGTCGACGCGGCCGGAAGGTCACGCCCGGCGAGCCATTCGGCTGCATCGACCACGCGCTCGGAGAACCGACGAGCCGCGTCGGTACCGACCAGGTGGCCGTACTCCTTCATCGAGGCGCCACATCCGGCCGAGTCGACCACGATGGGGGCGTCGCCCGGCATCGAGTCGATCACCCGCTCGGCCAACGACACGGCGTCACCGTGGAGACCGGCGTGGATGTGCAGCGCGCCGCAGCAACCGGCCGCCGCCGGTGACACCCGGTAGGTGGCACCGGACGCCGCGATCAGACCGGCGAGCGACCGATGGGTCGACCGCTGCCAGGCGTCCATCACACACCCGGTGAACAACCAGACGTCGTCGCCGGTCGAGTCGATCGCCGGGCCCCGACGCAACGGGATCGTGCCGAGGCCGAGGCGCTTCGGGACGAGCCGAGCCCGTTGGGCGACAGCGAGCAGGGTCGATCCGACGAGCAACAGACGATGACGGGCGAGTGCGGCGAATCCGAGGCGCTGCCACCACGGCGTCATCCGCCGGTGGTCGACGAGAACGGTCCGGGTCTGCTCCATCAGCGCTCCGAAGGGCACGCTGCTCGGACACGCGGGCTCGCACCCCCGGCACTGGACACACGTCTCCATGAACGACACGAACTCGTCGTCGATCGCCGCTCCGTCGTTCTGCACGCCACGCATCGCGTCGATCCGACCGCGCGGCGACAGCGCCTCTTCACCGGTGACCCGATACGTCGGACAGTGCGGGAGACAGAGACCGCACGACACGCACGTGGCGAGATCGTCGGCATCGAGATCGAGCACGGATCCGACTCTAGGCAGAGCGCGCCGCTCGGCGGGCGCCTAGGTTCGCTCGACGTGCCCGAGGGACACACCATCCACCGCATCGCCCGCAACCACGGCAAGCTGATCAACGGGTGTGCCGTCGCCGTGTCGAGCCCACAGGGCCGATTCGCAGACGATGCGGCACGCGTCGACGGCGCCGTCCTCGATCACATCGAGGCGTACGGGAAGCACCTCTTCTACCACTGGGACACGGGCGAGATCGGCCACGTCCACCTCGGTCTGTTCGGCAAGTACACCGTCACGAAGGGCGACGAGCCTCCCGAACCGCGAGGCGCTCTGCGGATGCGACTCGCCGTTCCCGGTGTCACGATCGATCTGCGAGGGCCCACGGCGTGCACCGTCGACCCACCCGATGCGCGGGACACGATCGTCGCCCGGCTCGGACCCGACCCACTCCGGCGCGACGGTCGACCCGAACCGTTCATCGCCAAGGTCCAGCGGAGCAAACGAGGGATCGGCGACCTCCTCATGGACCAAGCGATCATCGCCGGCGTCGGCAACGTGTACCGCGCCGAGGCGCTCTTTGTTCTCGGCTTCCATCCACAACGCGCCGGGACGAGTTTCCACGAATCGGAGCTGCGGGCGCTCTGGAACACCGTGCAGGGCATGCTGCGTGCCGGGGTGAAGTCGGGTCGGATCATCACCGTCGACCGCGAGGAGCTCGGTCTCGCGCCCGGACAGCGGATCCCGAACCGCGAGGGGCGCTACGTCTACAAGCGACAGATCTGTCTGCGCTGCCCCGACGAGATCGTCCGCCTCGAGATCCAGAACCGCACCAGCTACCACTGCCCCACCTGCCAGCCGCGCTAGTGGCTCGCTCGTCGTCCGCCGCGCTTCCTCCTCGCGACGCGTCCGGCTCGTCGCTGGCGCCTCCCATCCTGATGGCTCGCTCGTCGTCCGCTAACGCTTCCTCCTCGCGACGCGTCCGGCTCGTCGCTGGCGCTTCCCTCGCCGGCTTCACCAACCGTCGGACAAACGGTGTCTGACACCGTTTGTCCGGTCAGAGGACGTCGAACCAGACGCCGTCGTCGGCGGTGCCCATGTAGTTGATGTGGATCTCGTCGCCGACCTTGATCTTGCGGGTCGCGGTGATCACGAGCTCGTCGCCGGTCTCACACGTCGTGGCGTTCGGGTCGTAACTGTGGTTGTAGAGAGATCCGTACCCGAGCGCGAGCGCGGTCTTGCCCTCGCCCCACCCGAACACGTAACCCTCGGCGCCCGACTCGAGGTCCTCGTCCTTGCCGTCGTCGGCGATCAGCATCGGACACCGTTCGATCTCGTCGCCCTTCGCGAACTTCCGGGTGGCGAACACACCACGGCCGGCGCCCGTGGGCGAGATGTCGACGCGCAAACCTTCGGGCACGAGGCGACAGTCAAGCGCCGCTCAGACCGCTCGCCACACCGGTGCGTCGGGTTCGCCCCGCCAGTGCCGCAACCGTCGTTGCGCTTCCGGCATCGCGGCCGGATCGGCGAGCCCGGCGCGGAGACGCATCAACGTCGCCGCGACCAGCCGGAGCTCGGCGAACGCCTCGGCGTGGCGATCGCCCCGACCCGACCATCCGTACCCGTCGGCCAGCCGGTCGTAGATCGCCGGATCACCTCCCCAACGCTCCTCCCACGTCATGAGCGGCGCATGGTCCCACCCCGCCGGGGCTCGGCAAAGCAGGTCCCAGTCGATGAGCACGGGACCGTCGGCCGACTGGATCACGTTGCCCGGATGGACGTCGCCGTGGCAGACCACCGCGTCGACGCCCCCCGACGACGCCGGATCGGCGAAGTCGTCCCACCCCGCGTGGCGTTCGATCGCTGCATCGATGCCGCGACGGGCGTCGTCGTCGAGCTCACCACCGAGCCCGTCGAGCATCGCCGAGAAGTGCCACCACGGAAACGAGGTCGGATGTGGCGTCGGGAGACCGGTCGGCAACTCGTCGACACCCACATCGTGGACCCGGCGCAGCGCCGCTCCCACCTCGCGCCAGTCGACCGGCCCGACGGACTCGACGTGGTCCCACGCCGTCACCGAGAGACCGTCGTGGCGGACGACCTCCTCACGAGCCGGCCGCAGCACCGGGACACCCCGGCTCAGCATCGTGTCGGCCAGCTCGAGCGAACACTCCGCGGGCGCCGTCGGATCGGCCACTCGGAGCACGACCGTCTCGACACCGGGCGACGCGGCGACCCGGAAGATCGCGTTCATGCCATGACGGAGGAGATCGACCGACCCGAGACCCCAGCGATCGGCGGCGATCTCCGCGGCGCCCTGCGCTCGTGATTCGTCGGCGACTCGACGGTCGACGTACGGCCGCTCGGTCACGCCCTCATGCCGACGTCGGGGCCGACGTCGGCGCCGACGAGCGCAGAACGACCCGGATTGAGGCGACCCGTCGGATCGAAGTTCGTCTTGATCCGCTCGTGCAGCGAACGGATCGCCTCGGGGACCGCACGAGCCGGCGGCGGATCGGAGTGGTGGACGATGCCCACTCCGATCTCGGCGAGGAACGTGCCCGCCGGCGTGTCAGCGAGTCGCGCCTCGAGACCATCGGGTGGGAGCGACCAGCGGTGAGGACCGGGAAGCTCCGGTGGGAGGTCACAGGCGACGAGCCCGACCCGGGACACCGCCTCGTCGACGTCGCCGGGATCTCCGTCGAGCCGAACCCAGCACGTCGATCCGTCCCAGAGGATCGACACCGGTCGGAACAGATCGACGAGCAGCTCGGTGGGCGGACGATCGGACGTGAACCAGCGGCTGACCGGCGGGATCGGTCGTGTGCGGAGGATCACATCGCCGAGGAAACCGAGGGTGCCGTGTGAACCGACCATGAGTCGACACAGGTCGAAGCCGCTCACGTTCTTCACGGTGGGCCCGCCGGCCTTCGTGGCCTTGCCTGCGGCCGACACGTAGTTCGTCTGCAGGAGGACGTCGCGCATCGGGCCGTGCCCGAGTCGGGTGACGTGGCTGCGTCCCACCGCGAGCGCTCCGCCGATCGTGCCGCCGGGAGGGACGGCCACCGTCTGGCCCACGGTGGCGAGCTCGCCGAGGACCTCGTCGACCGGCGTTCCCGCGCCGCACTCGACGATCATCTCCGCGGCGTCGACGCGAACGATCCCGGCCGGAGCGGACACGACGTCGACACCGGCGACCGCGCCACCGCGTGTGGACGTCCCGGCGATGGTGACCGGTCCGTCGGATCCGACCGACGCCGCGAACTCGTCGAGCGTCAGATCCATGCACCCTCGGGTACGGCATGCAGATCGCCGCACGTCGCCGGGTTCGGCAGCACCTTGTTGGGGTTGGCGATGAGCTGAGGATCGAAAGCGGTGCGCAACGCCTCCTGCGCAGCGAGGTCGATCTCGGAGAACATCAGCGGCATCAGGTCGCGCTTCTCGAGACCGATGCCGTGTTCACCCGACAGCACCCCGCCGACGGCGACGGAGAACGCCACGATCTCTCGTCCGGCCGCGTGGACGCGCTCGGAGATCCCCTCCTCGCGTGCGTCGTAGACGAGCAGTGGGTGGAGGTTCCCGTCGCCCGCGTGGAACACGTTGATCACGTCGATCTCGTACCGGTTCGTGATCTCGTAGACCTTCTCGATGACCTCGGCGAGCTTCGCCCGCGGTACCACGGTGTCGTGCAGGTAGTAGTTCGGCTTCACCTGCGCGACGGCGCCGAACGCCGACTTGCGGCCCTTCCACAACACATCGCGCTCGGCGTCGTCGGCCGCGATCCGGACCCCGGCGACGTTCCGCTCGTCGGCGAGCTCGCGGATCCGTGCGACCTCGGCGGCGACCTGACCCGGCGGACCGACGCACTCGATGAGAAGCGCCGCAGCGGCGTGCGTGGGGAGTCCGGCCTGCAGCCACTGCTCGACGGCGACGAGGCACAGTCGATCCATCATCTCGACCGCGGCGGGCACGATGCCGGCCGCGATGATGTCGCTGACGAGCTGCGCCCCGTCGGCCACCGAGTCGAACTCCATCAGCATCGTGGCGACGTCGGGCGGGTTCTGCATCAGCTTCACCAGGACCTTCGTGGCCACGCCGAACATCCCCTCGGACCCGACGAACACGCCCCGGAGATCGAGGCCGGGCGGCTCGGGTTCCTCGCCGCCCAACACGACGACCTCGCCATCGGGCAGCACCACCTCGAGACCGAGGATGTGGGCGTTGGTGACGCCGTCGGCGAGACAGTGCGGTCCACCCGCGTTGTTCGCCACGTTGCCGCCGATCGAACACGTCTGCTGGCTACTCGGATCGGGGGCGAAGTGCACGCCGAGGTGAGCCACCTGCCTCGACAGGTCGAGATTGAGCACCCCCGGCTCGACCCAGGCCTGACGTTGGACCGGATCGACCGAGATGATCTGATTCATCTTCGACGTGGAGATGACGATGGCGCCGTCGGGCGGCACGGCGCCGCCTGCCAACCCCGTTCCCGACCCCCGGGCCACGAAGGGAACACCGTGGCGTGCCGCCGCCCGTACGGCCGCCGCGACGTCGTCGGTCGACTCGGCGAACACGACCAGTCCGGCAACGTTCGACATGTTGGACGCGTCACGCCGGTACAAGCGGAGCTCACTGTCGCCCGACCGCACCTGGTCGGGGCGCAGGTGAGCACGAAGATCTCCGAGGACGGCCTCCCGGTTCTTCATCGCCGCTCCGTCACTTCGGCCGCATCACCACGACGCGATCGGACTCGACCGGCACGCCGTCGATGTAGACCTGGTCGCCGGGGGCGACGTGCTGGTCGAGGGTGGTGAAGCGTCCGTCGCGCTTGGCCTTCAACTCGTCTTCGTGCTGCCGGGCGACGCTGCGACCCTCGCGGACGGCCTCGGCGACGAACGACGCGGTCGACCGGGTCTTGTCGACGACACCTTTGGCGATGCCCGCCGGCGACACCTGCGACGCCTTCTCCTTCACCTTCTTCTTGGCGTAGTTTGCACCGGTGGCGCCGGCCACCGCGCCGCCGACGAACCAGGTCACTCGCTTCAGCACGGTGGCTCCTCTCCGCTGTCTCTCACGCCCGCCGTCGGACCTGCCGGGCGCGGTCGCCTCGATCTCCGCGCGAACCCACGTCGATGACCGAGCGCACCTCGGCCAGATCCCCCGCACCGTCACTCGACCCGCGCAGCCGCGTCCACGTCCGTTTGGCACCGCGAGCGAACCCTGCCGCCTTGATCGCCGGGCTGGAGAACGCCGTCTTGGTGACCCGCTCGCCGACGGCGTCGCCGATCGCCTCGGCCGAACCGAGCACGCGGTCGAATCGCTCCAGATCGTGACGCGCCTCGTCGGTGCTCTCGCGCAGCTCGGCGATGAGTGGACGGGTCTCGTTGCGGAGATCGGCGACCTCGACTCGCAGGTCACGCACGGCGTCGAGGACGCGCAGGAGGACCACGATGAGCGCGGCGAACCCGATGGTCAGCAGGAGTGCCGACAACACGACGACCAGGTCACCGGCGGTCATCGATCAGACCTCGTCAGCTGGCCCATCAGCGCCGGACGTGTTCGGTGCGTGGAGGGGTTCGTCTCCCCGGTCCGAGGGCTCGTACCACCGACGGCCCACGAGGCGGTCGGGCAGGTACTGCTGCTCGACCCGGGCTCCGTCATGGTCGTGAGGATACTGGTACCCCACAGCGTGGCCGAGCGACTGCGCTCCCTGGTAGTGGCCGTCGCGCAGGTGGGCGGGCACCTCGCCGATCGCGCCGTCGCGCACATCCGACCGGGCGGTCCAGATGGCGACGGCGCTGCGATTGCTCTTCGGCGCCCGCGCCATGTGGATCGCTGCGTGGGCGAGGTTGAGTTGCGCTTCGGGCAGTCCGACGTGCTCGACCGCCTGCGCTGCGGCGACGGCCACCTGCAGCGCCGTCGAGTCGGCGAGGCCGACGTCTTCGCTCGCGAAGATCACGATGCGTCGAGCGATGAACCGGGCGTCCTCCCCCGCCTCGAGCATCCGCGCGAGCCAGTACACGGCGGCGTCGGCGTCCGACCCCCGCATCGACTTGATGAAGGCGCTGATCACGTCGTAGTGGTCGTCGCGCCCGTACCGCAGCGCCGTCGTGCCGAGAGCCGCCTCCACGTGGTCGAGGCCGACGTGGCGGTACCCCGACAACGCACATGCGACCTCGAGCGACGTGAGCACCTGACGACCATCACCTCCCGCTCGCTCGACCAGCAGGTCGATCGCCTCGGTGTCGGCTCCGCAGCCCTCGGCTCGGAGGCCCCGCTCGACGAGCGTGCGGATCGCGACCTGGTCGAGCGGTTCGAGTCGGAACAGGGTCGACCGGCTGCGGAGCGGTGCGTTGACCTCGAAGAACGGGTTCTCGGTGGTCGCTCCGATGAGCGTGAGAGTGCCGTCCTCGACCGCCGGGAGCAGTGCGTCCTGCTGTGCCTTCGAGAACCGGTGGATCTCGTCGAGGAACAGGATGGTGCCCTGCGCCCGCTCCCCCAGTCGCTGACGCGCTCGCTCGATCGTCTCGCGCACGTCCTTCACGCCGGCGGTCACGGCCGACAGTTGCTCGAACGCCCGTGCCGTACTGCCCGCCACGGCCAGCGCCAGGGTGGTCTTGCCGGTGCCGGGCGGTCCCCACAGCAACGCCGAGGTGAGCCGGTCGGCCTCGACGAGGGTCCGCAGCGGTTTGCCGGCGCCGACCAGATGGTCCTGGCCCACCACCTCGTCGATCGTTCGGGGCCGCAGCCGAGCCGCCAGCGGTGCCCGTTCGAGTCGTGTCTCTTCGGCGGCCGCAGCGAACAGGTCGTCGCCGCTCACCGTCGCCCGCCGATCGTGGAGACCCGGGCGACCGGGTCAGTCACCGAGCAGCACACGCCGATACGACGCCCGACGGAAGTCGACCACGTTGTCGGCCAGCCACTCACGGTCGACCCATCGCCAGTCGCCGAACTCGACCCCGTCGGGCGTCGGCTCGAGGCCATCGTCGTCGACCCGGAACGTGAACCATCGTTGAGCCTGGCCGAGCCGCCCGTTCTTCCGCACGCCGTCGGGCCACTGGTACACGGTCCACTCCGGGTACTCCTCGATCAACGACACCGATTCGGCGGTGAGCCCGGTCTCCTCCTGCAGTTCACGCCATGCGGCCTCGACCGCCGACTCGCCCACGTCGATGCCGCCCTGCGGCAGCTGCCACTGGCCGGGGAGGTCGGTGCGTTCGAAGGCCATCACCCGATCACGCGAGTCGAGCACGACGGCGACGACGCCGGCGCGGAAGTGTGCGCTCCCCATCGGGGCGACAGTACTCAGCGGCCGAGCGAACGAAGCCGATCGCCGACGTCGATGTAGTCGGCCTCGTGGTCCTGGATCATCCGGAACCACCGGCGCGCCGTGATGGCGTCGCCGACGCGGTCGTAGAGGTCGCCGAGCACGTACCACTCGCGAAGGTGATGGTCGCGGACTCGTTTGGGCTTCTTCTGTGCGGACTCGAGGAAGTCGATCGCCGCACCGAGTTCACCCTGATCGGCGATGGCGCCGGCCATGACGATTCTGCCCTCCGCCATGACCTCGTGGGGCGGCGACGCGCTCTTGATGTCGTCCCACACGCGTTCGACCGCCGACCACCGGCGCAGCGCTCGGTACGAGTCGGCGACGACGGGGAGGAGAGCCGGGTCGGCATGCAACGACTGGGCTTCCTGCAGTGCGGCCACCGCCTGCTTGTACCTCCCGAGCCGGTAGGACGCGAGCCCCAGGACCTCCTGAGCCGCAGCCACCGCCGGCGCCTCCTTCACCACGGCGGCGGAGAGCCGTCGGGCCTCGTCGAACCGCTCGCGGTCGAGGGCTTCGGACGCCTGAGCGAGGCGTTCCGACAGTCGCTGACCGCGCTGGCGACCGAGCGAGTCGACCAGCTGCTCGGAGATCTCCGGATCGAGCGGCTTCGGCTCACGACGCACCCGTGGTGCCGCTGTCGCCCGCGCCGCTGCCGCAGCGGCTTCCTCACGCACCGAGCCTTCGTCGATCCACTGCTCGGTCGACCGCTCCGCCGCACGACGCCGCTGTGTGTCGTCGTCGAGCTGACGACGTGGTCCGCTGCGACGGGCGTTGACCTCGGCCGCCCGCCGCTCGGCCTCGGTGCGAGGTTCTCGGTCGAGGTCCTCTCTCCATGCCGGACGGAAGTCGTCTCCGGGTCGACGAGACCCTCCGCGGCCCACCGGTGTCGGCCGTCGGCCGTCGGGACTGCGACGGTCGTCCTCCGCTCGCCTGCCGTTGCGGCCGTTGCGGCGGCCCGAGTTGGGCCGGCCGCGACCGGACGTCGACGCTGGACCACTCCGGCGATCGTTGCGATCACCGTCTCGCCGATCGGCACCGCGACGATTGTTCGAACCTCCCGACGAGCGACCCGACGTACGACCCGACGCGTTCCGACCGCCCGAGGTGCCGGTGCGGCGCGACGTGCCGGATCGACCGCCGCCCGAGCGAGAGCCCGACGAACGACCACCGTCGGAGCCGCCTCGCTTCGGTCCTCCACGACGGGAGTCCGACGATCGACGACGTTCTTCGGCCATTGCTCCGAGGCTACGGACCACCCGAGCCGAAAACGCAGAACGCCCACCGGACCTCGGTCCGGCGGGCGTTCGATCGAAATCGGGCGGCGTCCTACTCTCCCAGGGGGTCGACCCCCAAGTACCATCGGCGCTGACAGGCTTAACTTCCGTGTTCGGGATGGGAACGGGTGTGACCCTGTCGCTATGGCCACCCAAATCTTGTGTTCTCAAAGGGATCTCTCCCTGAGTACTCCAGAGCAAGCACGAGCGTTGTTCGAACCAAGCCCTCGGCCGATTAGTACCGGTCGGCTGAGCACATTGCTGTGCTTACACCTCCGGCCTATCAACGTGATGGTCTCGTCACGGGCCTTACTGCGTTGACCGCATGGGAACACTCATCTTCACCCGGGTTTCCCACTTAGATGCTTTCAGCGGTTATCCCTTCCGGAGGTAGCAAATCTGCGATGCCGTTGGCACGACAACAGACACACCAGAGCTCCGTCCGTCCCGGTCCTCTCGTACTAAGGACAGCCGGTGTCAATGTTCCTTCGGTTGCGGAGGATAGGG